>NZ_NEUE01000215.1 GCF_002910905.1 Streptomyces sp. SM11
CTCCGCCGCGCCGGTCCCGAAGCCTGCCCCGCCCGCGCCCGCGCCCGCGCCGCCCGCCTCGGCGGGGACCGCCGGGCAGGTCACCGAGCTGGTCAACGCGGAACGGGCCAAGGAGGGCTGCGGTCCGGTGACCGTCAACGATCGGCTCAACACGGCTGCGCTGCGGCACTCCGCCGACATGGAGGCCAAGGACTACTTCTCGCACACCTCGCAGGACGGCAGGGACCCGGGCGACCGGATCACCGCCGCCGGGTACCGGTGGTCCACCTACGGCGAGAACATCGCCAAGGGACAGCGGACCCCGGCCGATGTGATGCGGTCCTGGATGGACAGTCCGGGACACCGCGCGAACATCCTCAACTGCTCCTTCAAGGAGATCGGCGTGGGGAAGCAGGACTCCGGCGGGGGTCCGGTCTGGACGCAGGTGTTCGGGGCCCGCTGAGTCCCCGCGGCACACGCCCACGATGACGATGCGGTCATGATCGCTGAACTGGAATGCGTGGTTCTGGACTGCCCGGACCCGAGGGAACTGGCCGTTTTCTACGCGTCGATGCTCGGGGGCGAGGTCGACCGCCCCGACCGGCGGTGGGGGTGCGACGCGAGCTGGTCCACGCTGCACACCCCCGGTGGCCTCGTCCTGGCCTTTCAGCGGGTGGCCGACTACCGGCCGCCTCGCTGGCCCGGCCAGGACTCGCCCCAGCAGTCTCATCTGGACTTCGGCGTCACCGACCAGGAACGGGCCCACGACGAGGTCCTGGCATCCGGGGCGCACCTGCTCGACGCCGGGGACGAGGGGCGCGCCTGGCGGGTGTACGGCGACCCCGCCGGACACCCCTTCTGCCTGGTACGGCACTGACCGTTCCGCCTCCGCTCGCGCGCCCCTGGCTCGTCCGGTGCGGCCGCTGACCGGCCGCACCGGAGCCCCCCAGGAGTCCACCAGGGTCAGCGCAGGACCAGCGTCAACGCCGCGCCCAGGCAGGTCGCCGCGCCCACCGCGCCGGCCGAGACAGCGACGCAGCGGGCCCGGAGGCGGACGTAGCGCCCGGTGTACTCCTCACGGAGTTCGTCCGCGCGGTCGCGGATGCGGGTGAGCGACTCCCGGGACGCGATAACGCGGTCGGCGATGAACACCCGCTCTACGTCCTCACGCTGTGCCGTGGTCAGCCAGGGCAGCTGGTCGGTGAATCGGCGTGCCTGCCGCCGCGCCCGCTCGACCTCGGCGTTCCACAGCAGAAAGCCCTCCAGTCGGGCCAGGCCCCGGGCACTGTCCTGGTCGGGTTCCACCCGCCCTCCTCTCCGTCGGGTCGTCCGGGCCGGGGCCGTCTTCACTCGTGCTTGTCCCCCGGGGCGATGATCGTGGAGTTCCCGGGACGGTTGGTGGCTTCCTCCAGGGAGCGGACCGTCGGGTGGTGCAGGTCGAACGCCGGGGATTCGGAACGGATCCGCGGCAGGGTGACGAAGTTGTGCCGGGGCGGCGGGCAGGAGGTGGCCCACTCCAGCGAACGGCCGTAGCCCCACGGGTCGTCGACATCGATCTTCTTTCCGTACTTCGCGGTCTTCCAGATGTTGTAGAAGAACGGCAGGATCGACAGTCCGAGCAGAAAGGAGGAAATGGTGGAGATCGTGTTCAGTGCGGTGAATCCGTCGGCGTCGAGATAGTCGGCGTATCGACGCGGCATGCCCTCGGCACCGAGCCAGTGCTGAACGAGGAACGTTCCGTGGAATCCGACGAAAAGCGTCCAGAAAGTCGCCTTCCCGAGCCGTTCGTCCAGCATTTTCCCGGTGAACTTCGGCCACCAGAAATGGAATCCGGCGAACATCGCGAACACCACCGTACCGAACACCACGTAGTGGAAGTGGGCGACGACGAAGTACGAGTCGGAGACGTGGAAGTCCATGGGCGGTGAAGCGAGGATGATCCCGGTCAGACCGCCGAACAGGAAGGTGACCAGAAACCCGATCGCCCACAGCATCGGAGTCTCCATGGAGAGGGACCCCTTCCACATCGTGCCGATCCAGTTGAAGAACTTCACACCGGTCGGCACGGCGATGAGGAACGTCATGAACGAGAAGAACGGCAGCAACACAGCGCCCGAGACGAACATATGGTGCGCCCATACCGTCGCGGACAGACCCGCGATGGCGATGGTGGCCGCGACCAGGCCGATGTAGCCGAATACCGGTTTGCGGCTGAAGACCGGAAAGATCTCGGTGACGATGCCGAAGAACGGCAGGGCGATGATGTAGACCTCGGGGTGACCGAAGAACCAGAACAGGTGCTGCCACAGCAGTGCGCCACCATTGGCCGCGTCAAAGATATGTGCACCGAATTTACGGTCGGCCTCCAGCGCCAGCAGGGCCGCGGCGAGGACCGGGAAGGCAAGCAGAACCAGGACACCGGTCAACAGGACATTCCAGACGAAGATCGGCATGCGGAACATCGTCATGCCGGGTGCGCGCATGCAGATGATCGTGGTGATGAAGTTGACCGAACCGAGGATCGTGCCGAAGCCGGAGAAGGCCAGACCCATGATCCACATGTCGGCGCCGACGCCCGGCGACCGGACCGCGTCCGAGAGCGGGGAGTAGGCGAACCAGCCGAAGTCGGCCGCACCCTGCGGGGTGAGGAAGCCGGCCACCGCGATGAGCGAGCCGAAGAGGTACAGCCAGTACGCGAACATGTTCAGCCGCGGGAACGCCACGTCGGGCGCGCCGATCTGCAGCGGCATGATCCAGTTCGCGAATCCGGCGAACAGCGGCGTCGCGAACATCAGCAGCATGATCGTGCCGTGCATCGTGAACGCCTGGTTGAACTGCTCGTTCGAGAGCAGTTGGATGCCGGGCCGGGCCAGTTCGGCGCGCATCACCAGAGCCAGGAGCCCTCCCACGCAGAAGAACGCGAAGGAGGTGACAAGGTAGAGCGTGCCGATCGTCTTGTGATCCGTCGAGGTCATCCACTTGATGATGACGTTGCCGGGTTCCCCGCGCCGTACCGGCATTTCGTCCTGTTCGACAGTATCGGTCCCCACCGGTTGCGAGATGCCCCTCGTCGTCACTACGACGCTCCTTCGATCGACTGCCCGTGTGGACTCGGCGACCAGAATGGACCCACGGCGATCGGTGCGGTGGGACATCGTTCCCCGTCCGGCGCAAGCGGCCGACAAGGACACTCAAATGGCCTATGGCGAACGCTCCGTCCTCGCCCGGGCGCAACCGAGAACGCATGTGAACACCGGGATCCGATCGGATATTCCCTCACGGAGAACGGAACAACGCCTCTGACACCGGAGTTGGTGAACCGACAGAACCACTTGGCTCCACCCTTCTCCACTTCGCTCCACTCCACTCCACTCCACTCGGCAAGCTTCGGAAGGTCGGATCTCCATGAAGATCGGCATCATCGGCGCGGGCAACATCGGCGGCAACCTGACGCGGCGTCTGACCGCTCTCGGGCACGAGGTCTCCGTCGCCAACTCCCGTGGTCCCCACACGCTCACGTCCCTCGCTGAAGAGACCGGGGCGAAGCCGGTGACCGCGTCGGAGGCCGCACAGGGCGCCCAGGTGGTCGTGGTCACCGTCCCGCTCAACGCCGTGCCCGACCTGCCCGCCGGACTTCTCGACGGCGCGGCGGAGGGCGCCGCGGTCATCGACACCGGCAACTACTACCCGCAGCAACGTGACGGCCGCATCGCCGCCATCGAGGACGGTCTGCCCGAGAGCCGGTGGACGGAGCAGCAGATCGGCCATCCCGTGATCAAGGCGTTCAACGGGACATACGCCCAGGACATCCTGGACCGGGGCCGTCCGCAGGGCACTTCGGGCCGACAGGCGCTCCCGGTCGCCGGCGACGACCCGACGGCCAAGCGGGCGGTGCGTGACCTCATCGACGAGCTGGGCTTCGACACGGTCGACAGCGGCGGCCTGGACGATTCGTGGCGTCAGCAGCCCGGTACGCCGGTGTACGGCAACCAGGGCGATGCCGACGCCATCGTGAAGGCGCTCTCGGAGGCATCTCCGGAGCGCACGGCGGAGTGGCGCGCCTGACCGCGGGCGTCGTACGGGAGGGACGCCCGGTCGAAGACTCCGGCCGGGCGGGAAACGAGGGTACCCGCCCGGCCGGATCGTCGGCCGCCCTCAGAGCACGCCCGTCACGGTGATCCGCACCGAGACCGACGGCACCTCGGGCAGCGCTGCGAGGGCCGCGGCCCGAACGGCGCGGGTCACGTCGAGCGCCCGGTGACCGCGTCGCAGCACGGGCCGGATGTCGAGGTGCCAGCCGTCGCCCTCGTCCCGGCTGACCCGCACTCCCGGCGCGCTGTTCCCGGTCAGCGGGGCGCGACGCGTGGTGCGGTCGGCGATCCGGGTGCGCAGCAGATCCGCCACGCCGGGGCGCAGGAAAGCGACGCCCCGCACACCGCGAGCGGCCTCGGCGGCTGCCCCGGCCAACCGGTCCCGACGTGTGTCCGCGGTCATCGCGCTGCTCCCGTCCCTGGTCCGTCGGCCCCACCGTCCGTGTGATGGCCGGTGGGGGTACCCGTACCGCCATCCCCGCCCCCGTGCCCGTACTGGCCGTGGCCGACGTCCTCGTAGTGGATGTCGAGGGTGTCGAGAATGTCGACGACGAAGACGTCGGTGGTGGCGAGGTGGATGCCGATGTCCCGGTCGGCGACCTCGGTGATCCGTGCGCGCACATCGTCGGCCAGGTCCGGCATGGGAAGGCCGAGGCTCGCCGCGACCTCGACCCGGACGTACAGCTCGCCGCCGGGGTCCGCCGGGTCGAGGGGGGCGATGCGGCAGCTCCCGGCCCGCACCCCGGGCAGCCTGTCGACCGCCGCCCGCAGCATCCGTGCGACCGCGTCCTCGACCATCCAGTGGTCCTCCCCCTGTTCCCCGAGCGGCAGTGGGCGTCCCCGCAGTTCGAGGCGTACGAGGTCCATGACGCGAGCCGTTATGGCCGTGGTATCCGGTGTGCCCGGATCCTGCGCACAGGTGCGGCGTACCGCGTCGCCGAGGCCGCTGAGGCCCGCCAGGGCTGCCGAGCATAAGGGGCGGTCCGCGAAGTGGGGGTCGTCCGCCGAGCGGCCGGTGTCCCAGGCTTCCCACACATCGGTGAGCAGCCGCCCGCAGGCGAGCCGCTCGTCCTGCTCCTCGTACCAGCTCTCTTCCGGCCGGTCCGGATCGGCGCTCATCGCCATGCGCTCATCGCCTCCGTCAGGTGGCGGCGGGCACGGAAGACCCGGCCGCGGACCGCCTGCAGCCTGATTCCGACCGTCTCCGCGATGCTCTCGTACGACAGTCCCTGTATCTCGCGCAGCACCCAGCACACGCGTTGTTCGGGTGAGAGGCCCGCCATCGCCTCGGCCGGCGCGACTACGGCGGCTCGCGACTCCACCGCACGGGCGGGTGACACCTGGTGCTCGGGGGTGGCCTGCTCGGGCACCGAGTCGAGGCCCGCCGCCGGTCTGCGGGCTCTGAGCCGGTTGAGGCAGCGGTTGGTGACGATGCGGTGGAGCCACGTGTGGAAGGACGCGTCCCGGCGGAACTCGGGGAGTTTGCGCCAGGCGTTCACGAAGGCGTCCTGTACGGCGTCCTCGGCGTCCGCCCGGTCGCCGAGAAGCCGTATCGCCGGTTGCGGCATCGCGCGACCGTGCCTGCGCACCAGCACCTCGAAGGCCTCCTCGTCGCCCTCCCCGGCCCGCGCGACCAGCAGCGCCTCGTCGGACGGTACGACGTCCGGCGCGCGCTCCGTCAACTGATTCCCGTCGACGACGTGGCACGAGCGCGGGTGCGCCTGGTGGGCCGGCCGCTGCGGGCGGTGGTGACGGCGGTCGTGGAGCCCGGGGCCCGGCCGGCGAAGGTCGTGCGGGAGGTGGCCGGGGTCGTCGCGGACGCCCGGCTCAGCGGCGGCGTGCGGGGCCTGCCGGCCAACGTACGGAGTACGGGTGGCGAACCGCCGGGAGCCGCGGACGCGTTGAACCGCCGCGGCCGAGCCTCTACCCGCCGCCCCGCAGGATTTACTCACGAGTAAGGTATGGGATTCCGGGATGTCGGCCCACGGCCCGTACGGCACCCGGGCGTGGTCCGTCGACGGCCGTGGACAAAGGAGTCGCGCCATGCCCCGCACCATGTCCGTGGCGGACAGCATCATCATCGACGCCACCCCGGCGCAGGTCTACGAACAGCTCAGCGACCCCACGGCGATGGGGCGCTGGAGCCCCGAGAACCGAGGCGCGACGGTGCGCGGCGATCGGCGCGGCGCGTATGTCGGCATGGTCTTCGAGGGCCGGAACAAGCGCGGCGCGGCGCGCTGGACGACACGGTGCACGGTGACGGCGGCCGATCCCGGCGAGCGCTTCGCCTTCCGGGTGCACGCGATCGGTCTGCGACGCCCTCTGCTCCCGGGGCCGATCGCCACCTGGGAGTACCGTTTCGAGGCGGTGGACGGTGCGACCCTGGTCACCGAGACCTGGACCGACGACCGCCGTCGCTGGCCGGATTTCCTCGCCAACACCTTCGACCGCGTCGCGACCGGCGGGAAGACGTTCGCGCAGTTCCAGGACGGCAACATCCGTACGACGCTGAAACGTCTCAAGGCGGCGCTGGAGGCAGACGCCCCGGGAACCGGAAGCTAGACGCGGCCAGGCGGACACGGCTCGTTGCGAGGCTGCGGTGGCCGTGCCGTGGAAGTATCGGGTCGCTACGGCTCGGTCGTGTTTGAGCCGGTTGATCCTGCGGACCCGGACGGGTCCCGATCGGCCCAGTGGGAGGGGCGGCTCAGCGATGCGGAGATCGCCGTTCTCGCGTTGCCCTTGGCTGCGTTGAGCTGGGCCTGGGTGAGGAACAGGCTTCCTGTGAGGTCGGCGCCCGAGAGGTCGGCGTCACGGAAGTCAGCACCGATGAGGTCGGCCAGTCGGAGGTCGGCGCCGGTGAGATCGGCGGCGATCAGATAGGCCCCGCGGAGATCCGCTCCGCGCAGGTCGGCGCCCCGCAGCCGAGCCCCCATGAGGTCGGCGCCGCGGTGGTCACGCTTCTTGCGGCGGGGCACGGTGGCCCGGACGAGTTCGCTGGTCCGCAGCAGCAGTCCGGCGACCCGGTCGCGGTGACCGGCGACGTCCAGTTCGGCGAAGTCGACGGCGGGGCGCGCGGTGTGCCGTTCCGTCGCTTCCAGGGCGCGGCGGAGCTCCGGATACAGGGGACGTGCGGCCGGCAGCGTCAGGGCTTCGGTGAGGTACCACAGCAGTTCATGGAGCTGGCGCATGACCGGGAACACCTGGAACATCTGCGCGGCGAGGTCGGGGGACGAACGCCAGTCGCGGCCGCCGTAGGTCTCCTGGGAGACCTTCTGCCCGGCGCCGAAGCAGTCGTACACGGTACAGCCGGAGAAGCCCTTCGGGCGCAACCGGGTGTGGATGCCGCAGCGGAAGTCGTCCTGGAGGTTGGGGCAGGGCCGTCCGGCGTCCTTGTCGATGGCGAAGTCCGACGAGGCCGTCAGCGTGAGTGCGACGCAGCACAGAGCGAAACAGTTCGTGCAGTCCGCGCGCAGAGCCTCCCGTCCGTTGTCGGGCACGGCGGTCGGTTCGTTCTCGGGCACGGGTGGCGGGTCCTCGCGTGGGTGGTATTGCGGAAGGTACGGGTGTAGAGCACATGAGTCTACCGGGGCGACGCCCGGTGGCGACGCTCCCGTCGGCCTCTGCCCGTCTGCCGGCGTCTACCGGCGTCTGCCGGTGCACACTGGGTGCGGTACGGATCACGAGGGGGACGCATGGGAGCTGAGGAGAGCACCGGATTCGAGCCCGCGACCGGTGACGGCCCACCGGCTGCGGAGCCCGCGGCGGCACGGGCCGCTTCGGTGCGGACCGCGTTCGAGGGACTGCTGCAGATCCGTCGCCTCACCGGCGCCGGGCGGCCCGCCCCCGAGGCCGTGCCCGCGCTGTGGGAACTCAACCGCCCGGTCAGGGCGGTCGCGTTGGCACTGGAGAGCTCGGGGTCGACGCCTTCGGCCGTCGACCCGTCGGGGCGCCGGGTGTCGGCCGGATACCGGGTGAGCGACGGGGAGTCGGCGGGTTCGGTACGGGTCGAGTGGATCGGGCCACCCGGCAGCGGCGCCGCCCACGGCGAGGAGCAGGCGTTGGCCGACTGCGCTTCGGCCTTGCGGGATCTGGGCTGGACCGTGCTGCTCTACCGGGGGCCCCGCAGACGGCGCTACCTGGAGGTGGAGCCGCCGAGCGGGTTGTAGGGCCCGGGGGCAAGCGGGCACGGCCGGACTTGAGGGGGCGTTGTCAGACCCATGGGAGATGCTTGACGGCCAGACAGCTCTGAGAAGGAGAAGCTGAGATGGACAACGACGAGCTCGCCGCGGCGCAGGCGTACGTCCGCCTGTTGGAAGCCACCCGAGCAGCTCTCGCGGACCCCGACGACGCACCGCTCTACCTGCCGCTGCTCACCTCTCCGATGCGGGAGGCCGACCAGGCTCTGCGCAGTGCGGGGCTGACGGGCAACGAGGACCGGCTGTTCGCTCTCGTCCGGGCACTGCAGCCGAGTCTTTCCGGCAGCGACAGATAGGCGCGTCGGACAGGCCCGCGGCGGATGGGTCTGGGCCGGACGGGCCTGCGCCGGGCGGGCCTGCACCGGTCCGTCCTACTCGGTCTGGCCCTCCTGCGTGCGGGCGCCCATCGGCCCCGGTGCGAGACCGAGCTCTTGTTCGCCGGAGCCGAGCGGTGCGAAGAACCGGGCGACCTCCTGGTCGTCGACCTCGGCGAGAGAGCCCGGCTTCCACTGCGGGTCGTTGTCCTTGTCGATGATCCGGGCGCGCACACCTTCCACGAAGTCGGGGTGCTCGAACGCCCGGCTGGAGACGCGGAACTCCTGGTCGAGGACGGCTTCCAGGCTGTCGAACCGGGCTGCCCGGCGGACGGCCGCGAGCGTGACCTTGAGCGCGAGGGGCGACTTGGCCAGGAGTTCGTCCGCCGCCGTCCCGGCTGCCGCGACGTCACTGCCGCGCAGCCGTCGGACGATCTCCTCCACGGTGTCCGCCGCGTAGCAGGCGTCGATCCAGTCGCGCTGCGCGGCGAGCTCGCCTGCGGGCGGCTCCGTGGCGAACCGCTGGACGATGCCCGCGACGGGGGTGCCCGGGCCGGCCGACTCGCCCAGCGCTTCGGTCAGGGCCGGCAGGAGGCGGGCCGGGACGTGGTGATCGGCCAGACCGCAGAGAACGGCGTCGGCCGCTCCGACGGAACGGCCCGTGAGTGCCAGATGTGTGCCCAGTTCGCCGGGTGCGGAGGCCAGCAGTCGGGTGCCCCCGACATCGGGAACGAAGCCGATCGCGGTCTCGGGCATGGCGACGCGTGAGCGTTCGGTGACGACACGGATTCCGGCGTGGGCCGACACTCCGACTCCGCCGCCCATCACGATGCCGTCCATCAGCGCGACGTACGGCTTGGGGAATCGGGCGATGCGGGAGTTGAGGCGGTACTCGTCACGCCAGAACTCCAGGGAAGCACGCCCCGAGGCCCGTGCGTCGTCGTGCAGGGCGCGGATGTCGCCACCGGCGCACAGGCCTCGGTCACCCGCCCCGGACAGCAGCACCACGTCGATCGCTTCGTCCTCTTCGGCGCGGGTCAGGGCTGTGTCGAGAAGCCGCACCATGGTGTGGCTGAGGGCGTTGAGGGCCCTGGGGCGGTTCAGTGTGATGTGCAGGCATGTGCCTCGCGTCTCCAGCAGGACGGGCCGGTCGTCGTTCATGCGTGCACTCCGCTCGCTGTGCTCGTGGACATCTGGGACACCTTCCATGGTCATGGATGGTCCTCGGCCGCCATTCTGCGGCTCCCGGACCGCGCCGGGAGCAGTGGGGGCCTGTACGGGGCGGGCCGCTGTGGCACTCCGATGGATACGGCTCGACAATTGAGGCCTACGGGGTGCGCCGACGCACGGCCCCGCCGGACGACCTCCGGAGCAGGAATGACCGACGACGAACGGCGGCAGGACGCCGAAGCATCTCCGCTCCGCCGGATCGACCGGAACAGCAACGGTGAGATCCGGCCGACGGAACGCCTCGCCATGAATCGGACCGGCAGCTTCGACTGGGACCTGGACACCAGAACCCTGGACATCGACGAGGCCGGGCTCATGGTGTTCGGCGTGGATCCTGCGACGTTCGACGCACGACCTGGCGCACTGCTGGAGCGCCTGGAACCCGCGGAAAGGGCCCGGCTCGACGTTTCGATCGACGACGCCATCACCGGCGGCAGCAATTCCTACAGCATCCACTTTCGCGTGCCGCTGGACGACGGGACCACGCAGTGGACCCATGTCCAGGCCCGCATCCTGCGATCGAAGGACGGAAGAGCCCACCGGATCGTGGGGATCGTCCGGGACGCGACGGCGGAGGTCACCCATTCGGCCTTCGTTCTCGATCTGGAAAAGCGGCGGCAGCGCCAGACCAATATCGTTGAACGTACAACAAGTTCCATGTCCCGTGCGGTGACCGTGGACGATGTGACAGCCGCCCTCACCGGACCCGGCGGGCTGGCCCGCCTCGGCGCGGACGGTCTCGTCCTGGGGCTCGTGGAGAATTCCGCGCTGAACATCGTCGCGCTGAGCGGTGAGTCGCTCGAGGCGCTGGACGGTCTCGGCTCCGGTGGGCTCGACCGCAACCTCCCCCTCGCGGACGCCATCCGCAGCGGACGCCCCCGGTTCATCACCTCCCTCGCCGCGCTGGCCCGGCGCTATCCGGAGCTGGAGCCCCATCTCGGCAGGCTCAGGTTCCGGGCGGCGGCATATCTTCCGCTGGTGGCCCAGGCCCGGTCGCTCGGCGGGCTGGCCCTCTTCTACCGCGAGCGCACGGTCTTCAATGCGGACGAGCGCATCCTCTGCCTGGGCCTGGCCGCCATCGTGGCCCAGTCCCTGCAACGGGCGATGCTCTTCGACGAGGAGAGGGAGTTCGCCACCCAGCTCCAGTCCGCGATGCTCCCGCCCCGGTTACAGGACATCGAGGGCGGCGAGGTCGCGGTCCGGTACCACGCCGCGTGGAGCGGCCGCCAGGTCGGCGGCGACTGGTACGACGTGATCGCCCTGCCCAAGAACCGTTACGGGCTGGTCGTGGGGGACGTTCAGGGGCACGACACCCACGCGGCCGCGATCATGGGCCAGTTGCGCATCGCCCTGCGCGCGTACGCCGCCGAGGGGCACCCGCCGGCCACCGTGCTGGCGCGGGCCTCCCGCTTCCTCGCCGAGCTGGACACCGAGCGCTTCGCCACCTGCACGTACGCCCAGGTCGACCTGGCGTCCGGAACGGTGCAGGTGGCGCGGGCCGGGCACCTCGGCCCGTTGATCCGACACGTCGACGGGCGGGTCGGCAGCCCACAGGTGCGCGGCGGGCTGCCGCTGGGCACCTCCACGGACCTCCAGGACGAGGAGTACCCGGAGACCCGGCTCGACCTGGTGCCCGGTGAGACGTTTGTGCTGTACACGGACGGGCTGGTAGAGGAGCCCGGAGCCGACCTCGACACCGGGATCGACGCGCTGCGCAGCGAGGTGAGCGCGGGGCCCGCCGGGGCCGAGGCGCTGGCCGATCACTTGTCGGAACGGCTGTGGGAACGGTGGGGGTCGGGGGACGATGTGGCGCTCCTGGTCCTGCGCCGGAGCCCGGACGTCGGGTCGTCGCACGCGCCGCGGCTCCACCAGTACATCCACCAGGCGGACCCGGAAGGGCTCTCGGACGCCCGCGCGATCGTGCGCCAGGCACTCACCGACTGGGACATGGCCGGGTTCGCCGACGATGCGGAGCTCGTCACGGGCGAGTTGTTGGTGAATGTGCTCCTGCACACCGAGGGCGGGGCCGTCCTGACGCTGGAAGTGCTGCCCGAGCCGGTACGGCGGATCCGGCTGTCGGTCCAGGACCGGTCCAGCGCCTGGCCGCGTCGGCGTACGCCGGGCGAGACGTCCACCTCCGGCCGGGGGCTGCTCCTGCTCGACGCGGTCGCCACGCGCTGGGGGATCGAGCCCCGCGGCGAGGGCAAGGCCGTCTGGTGCGAGATCGGGCCCACTCCCCCGCCCGCCACCACGCCTCCGCCGACGGTCGCGGAACAGTGACGGGCCGATAGAGGTGGCGGGCGTCGAGGGGGTGCCGCATCACCACGGTGATGCGGCACCCCCTCGACCACGGCTCGTACGGTCTCGACCACGGCCCCGACGGGCTCGGCCGTCGGTTTCGGACGGGCTCCAGCAGCTTCCCGCGTTCCTACGGCTCACGAGGCCCGCTGCCCCGCCTGCCGGCGCGGGCCGCTGAGTGCGGGAGCGTCAGTTCTGGGCGGTACGCCGCTTACGGACGGCCCACAGGATGCCACCACCGGCCAGCAGCACCGCGACAGCGGCGCCACCGATGACCGGCGTCGTCGACGACGAGCCGGTCTCGGCCAGGTCCGGCGAGCTCGGGCTCGGGGCCGGCACGGCGGGTGCGGACTCCGAAGGCTGCTCGCTGGGGGTGGCGCTCGGCTCGGGCGTCTCCGACGGGGCCGGCTCCGTAGGGGTCGGCCCGGGCGGCGTGGTACCGGGCTCCTCGTCGCACACCTTCGCGGTCTTCGACGTGTCGATGGAGTGCTTGCCGTCGCCGTCGGCGTCCTTGACGACCAGTCGGACGGTCACCGGCTTGTCGTGCTCGGGAAGCGTCAGCTTCTTGTGGAACTCACGGCCGAACGTCTCGGTGGGGAGCAGGTCCTTGCCGTCCACCGAGACGGACACCGTGTTGGGGACATCGCTCGTGTAGTCGGTGAGGTCAACAGTCACCTCGGAGCAGGTCACGGCCCAGGTGGGAGTGTGAGCCGCGGCCGGACCGGCGGAGAGGACGCCTCCGGTCAGACCGACGACCGCAGCGGCCACGAGCGCTCCGGCGCCACGCCACGATCTCCTGGGTATGCTCATGGGTTCTTCCTCCAGATACTTCTCATCGCCCGAATGGCGGTGAGGCGCACAGTACTGCCATCGCCAAGGAACGGCACAGTCGCCCCGTACGCATCTCCTCGCACCAACTCCGGCCATATCCCCGCTACTTCCGGCAAGGCGGGCAGACTCCTGTCGTACTTCCCTCCGGCGTTGGCCGAATGAGAGGATGGGGTGTGCATCCATCTGCCGCCGCCCGGGCGCCCGAACCCGCAGCATGACCCGGCGGTGACGCTGCCCGGGGCGCTCGCCGGGGAGGACATCGCCGTGTCGTACGCCTCCCTCTGACGCGTACGCATCTCACGGCCGCGCCGCCGGCCGCGGAGCAGGGCATCGAGGTCCGGATCCATGACGGGATCCGGGAACTGTCGGCCGGTGACCTGGAAATGCGGGCCGACGAGGACGCCGTCCGCCAGCGTCCGACGACCGCCTTCGCCTGGTCCGCCGGGGACATCGCCCGCCGGATGCCCGAGGGCGAGAGCGGGACGGAGGCACCGGCCCGCTTCGACGCGGTGGTGGCCGAGGCCGGGGAGCCCGGGACCACGGCGCTCGTCAGTCATGGTCCCCCGATCCGTGTGTGCACCGCTGCCCGCGCACGGAACGTCACAGTCGAGTTCGCCGCCGAACACGGCCTGGGCAGCACGGGCGTGGTGGTGGTTGTGGAGGTCGAAGGCTCGCCGGACACGGGGTGAACGGCCCTTTCCCGGGCCGGGACGGTTGTCCCCGGGGTCACCGCGAGCGGCGCGGCGGACGGCGCCCCGGCCGGGCGCACGCTGCCGGGCCCTAAGCCGGGACCGACAGCTGATCACCCCTTCGCCTGATCGCCGCGCTCGCTCCTACTGGCGGGACAGCGCGATGGGAGGACGCTATGGCGTCACAGCGCCTTGTGCATGATGTGAAGCCCCACATACCCCTGGGTCGGGTGGTTGAAGCCCTCCGGGAGGGTGCCGATCACGTCGAAACCGATCGACCGGTACAGCTTGACGGCGTGGGTGTTGGTCCCGACCACCGCGTTGAACTGCATGGCCCGATACCCTTCGGAACGAGCCCAGTCGACCGAGTGTTCGCACAGCGCACGCCCCACTCCCCGGCCGGAGTGAGCGGAGTCGACCATATAGGTGGCGCTGGCTATGTGGGACCCGTTGCCCATGTGGTTGCGGTTCATCTTCGCCGTGCCGAGCACCGTCCCGGCATCGTCCACGGCGACGACCACCCGGCTCGGCGCCGCGACGAACCACCATCCCTCGGCGTCCTCCTTACCAAGATCGAGCGGATAGGTGAGCGTCTCGCCCGCGGAGACGATCGCACGGAAGAACGGCCAGATGGCGGGCCAGTCCTCGGAGGTTGCTTCCCTGATCAACATCCGGACAGGATGGCCTGCCCGAACGATCGGCGCGAACGTTTATCCGGCGCCCCGCACACGCCACCCCAGCCTGGCGAGCCACCCCTTTCCGGCCGGCACACCCACCGCGGCGCGCTCGGTCCGGGCGGCCGGCACCGCCCGGACTCCCCCGCCGTCCCCGGGGCGCGGGGCCTGCCGGTCCTCGCGTGCCCGGTCCAGCTCCAGAGTCAGGTTGACCCGCCGCCAGAGGATTTCGTCGGGGTCGTCGGCGAGCGTCACCTCCCCCATGGCCTCCCTCGCCGCCATCGACCCCGGACGTCCGAAGACCGGCTCCGGCCGGACCCGTACGAGATAGGCACGTTCATAAGGGTCGTCCACCACTTCCGCCAGTTGCACCGGGTCCAGTGCCGACGCCTGGACCGCGGACCGCGCCCACGGGTCCAGCGTGCGGTTCAGCAGCCGGTCGATGCGCTGCGAACGCCAGTTGCGTGCCCGCCAGTCGGCGCCGGACTCCAGCATCGTACGCATCCCCAGAGGCGTCCGCCCGGCAAGCAGCTCGGGCTCCCGGGCCGCGAACACCGCAAGCTCGTCCGCGAGGTAGAGCCAGACCACCGCGCGATACCGGTTCAGATAGAACGTGACCGGTGAGACGCAGCCCGCCCGTGCCAGCCGGGTGAACCGTGCCGGAGCGATGTCCAGCAGGCCCGCTCCTTCCGCCGTACCGACGGTGCGGACCCGCTCCGCCAAGCCATCGGGGAAGCTCGGCTGCTCCCGCAGGCGCGCGATCTCCTCCTCGTGCACCCGTGGCCGACCACCGCCCGGTGCACCGACGACGGTGATCAGCCCCAGGTGCACCGCAAGCTCGAACTGTGCGCGCCGGAGGCCCAGTTCCTGGGCCGCGCGCCCGGCCGCGACCGTCGCCCCCGGGGCGGCGGACGAGGCGTGCCCGCCCTCGCCCTCTGCCTTTGCGCTCACGCACCCGGCATGAGCGCCGGGCCGCACACCCACGTGCTCGGCCCGCGCGTCCTGGGTCCCGGCGTGTGCTCGGAGCACTTCCCTGACCGTCATGACTGTCCTCCCCCGTCGCCTCGAATACTCTCCGTGATCACGGTAGCCCGAGGGAGTCATCGCCCGTCAGCCCTGTGGATAACTCTTCACGAGCGACGAGAACTGCAGGTCAGACAGGTCAGAAGGGCTCGATGTCCTCGGGCCCGCCCTGGCGGACGGCGACTCCGAGGTGCTCTCCGACCCGGTTGACGAGCAGGGTCATCTCGTAGGCGACCTGGCCGACGTCGGCTTCGGCCGCGGTCAGCACGCACAGGCAGCTGCCGTCGCCCGCGGCCGTCACGAAGAGCAGTGCCTCGTCGAACTCCACCATCGTCTGGCGGGCACGGCCCGCCCGGAAGTGGCGCCCCGACCCGCGCGCCAGACTCTGCAGACCGGAGGAGACCGCCGCCAGGTGCTCCGCGTCCTCACGGGCGAGCCCGGTACTGGCCCCGGTGACCAGTCCGTCGTTCGACAGCACCAAGGCGTGCCGTATGTATTGCACCCTGCTGGTGAGATCGTCAAGGAGCCAGTCAAGTTCCCGGTCAAGCGGCATGTGCTCGTCCTCCCCGTACCTTCGTTCCCCGTGCCCCGCTACGCGCGTAAGCCTTGCGCAACGGCCTCGTGGGGGCAAGCGCCCCTCACTCCCCGGGGTGCCGCTTCGCGCCATGCGGGGATCGGGCTCAGGATGGGCCCATGGCACACCACATGACCGATGAAGAATGGCGGGCCTTCCTCTCGGAGGGCACGCGCACGGCGAAGGTTTCGACAGTGCGGGCCGACGGCAGTCCGCACATCGCACCCGTCTGGTTCCTTCTCGACGGCGATTCGGTGGTCTTCAACACCGGCAGGGAAAGTGTGAAAGGCCGCAATCTCGCACGCGACGGGCGGGTGGCCCTGTGCGTCGACGACGACCGCCCTCCGTACGCGTTCGCGGTCGTGCAGGGGCACGCCGAGCTGAGCGAGGACCCGGGGGAACTCCTTCGCTGGGTGACGCTCATCGCCGGCCGCTACGTGGAGGCCGACGCCGCCGAGGAGTTCGGCCGACGCAACGGCGTGCCCGGCGAACTGGTCGTGCGGGTGCGGATCGACAAGGTGGTCGCGATGGCCGACATGGCCGACTGAGCCTCGACGCCGGGCCGTCAGCCGACGGAGGCGAGGAGCCGGGCGGTGTGCATGCGCCCGGCATACTCGACCGTACGGATCAGGACTTCTTTTCCGGAGGCCCGGTCGCGGGCGTCGCACGGCACGACCGGCGTGCCCGGATCGAGGTCGAGAGCCTGCGCGACATCGTGCTCCGTATGGCCGGGGGTGCCGGGGAAGCGGTTGACGGCGACGAGGAACGGTATCCGCCTGAGCTCGAAGTAGTCGACGGCGGCGAAGCAGTCCTCCAGCCGCCGGGGGTCGGCGAGCACGATCGCCGCGAGGGCTCCCTCGCACAACTCGTCCCACAGGAACCAGAAGCGGTCCTGGCCCGGCGTGCCGAACAGGTGGAGCGACAGGCCGGAGTGGACGGTGATACGACCAAAATCCATCGCTACGGTCGTGGTGGTCTTCCGCTCCACCCCGCCGGTGTCGTCCCGGTCCCGCCCGCTCTCGCTCAGGGTCTCCTCCGTATACAGCGGGCGGATCTCGCTGACCGCGCCGACCAAGGTCGTCTTCCCCGCCCCGAAGCCGCCCGCAACGACGATCTTCAGAGTGAGCGCGATGTCCTCTCCGATCATGCTCCTGCCGATGTTCCCGGGGGTGCGGTGGGCTGTGCAGGGGCTCTCGTCGCTGTCGGCGTGCTCGGAGGGCATGCGTCCCCTCTTCTCTCTTCAGGAACCGGCTTCGGCTTGAGGAATCCCTTGGGGCTGGAGAATCGCCTGGGCCGACAGCATGGCAACCTGTCGGCTTCGTTCGTGTGAGTTGATCGTTCTTGACCGATGCGGCTTCGCCGCGCAGTCGTTCCTTGCCGCATCCCGACCTCACTGCGCCTCACTTCGACGGGCCGGATGTCCCGCGCGGGCCCCGGGCCCTTCCGGCGTGGCCCCTACACTGGTCTTTTCGGCTGCCCCGGAACGGGCAGCGGAGTCGGGTCCGTGCGTATGGCCCGAGGACGAGGAGATACGAGCGTGTCGACAGGTTCCGGCGGCGGTCTCCAGGATCCGCCCGCGGAGGTGCTGGCGGAGGCCGCAGCGGCGTTCGGGCTCCTGGCGACTCCGGCACGGCTCCACATCGTGTGGGCACTGGCCCAGGGCGAGAGCGATGTGACGGGGCTCGCCGAGCGGGTGGGCGGCACACTTCCCTCGGTCAGCCAGCATCTGACGAAGCTCAAGCTGGCCGGTCTCGTCCGCTCCCGCCGCGAAGGCCGGCGGCAGGTCTATCTGGTCGACGATCCCGATGTTGTGGCGGTCGTCCGGCTCATGGTGGGCCAACTGGCGGAACGCGCCGGACACCCCTCCCAGGAGCCCGTCCGCCTGCGTGAGTTCGGTGCCTGAGAACAGTTCAGCCGCGGGTCCCGGGCACATCACCGCCGGCACGCCTGCCCCGGTCACACCGTTTCCCGGTACTCGCACCGGCACCGGCTCAAGTGCCTCGGCAGGAACCGGCGGGGGCCGCGCGTCCGCCGGCCCGGACTCCGCCACCGGGCCCACCTCACTGCAGACGCTGCGCACCCTCGACAGCGGGCCGCGCGGGCTGCTGGAGACGGAGGCCGAGATCCGGCTCGCCCGGACGGGCGAGAACGTGCTGCCCACCCGGCGGCCCGTGCCCTGGCCCCGGCGCTTCCTGCGCAGCCTCCGGGACCCCTTCACCTCCGTACTGCTCTGCCTCGGCCTGGTGTCGGCCCTCGTCTCCGCCTGGGGCACCGCCTGCGTCATCCTGGCGCTCGTCGCGGTGAGCTGTCTGCTGCGTTCGACCGAGGAGCACCGCGCCGACCGGTCGGCCACGGCCCTGCGGGAACTGGTGGCGACCACGGCGACCGTGCTGCGCCGCGTCTCGGACGACACCCCTCCCCTGGAACGGGAGGTACCGGTCGCCGACCTGGTGCCGGGGGACGTGATCCGGCTGCGGCCGGGTGATCTCGTACCCGCCGATGTGCGGCTGCTGCGCACCGACGGTCTCACCGTGCATCAGTCGGCCCTGACCGGGGAGTCGGCGCCGGTGGCCAAGCAGGCCCTCGACATCCCCGACCCCGCTCTGTCCGGGGCCGGACCGTTCGCGCAGCCGCAGTGGTGCTTCCAGGGCAGCAGTGTCACCTCCGGCAGTGGTACGGCGGTGATCGTGGCCACCGGTGGGGAGACCCGGTTCGCCGCCGCCCATGACGGCCGGGCCGGGCAGCGGGGCGCGAGCGCCTTCGACCGGTCGGTCCAGGGGATCTCCTGGACTCTCGTCCGCTTCATGCTCCTGACCCCGCCCCTGGTGCTGATGGCCAACGCGGCGCTGCGCGGCCGGGGCCTGGAGACGCTGCCGTTCGCTGTGGCCGTCGCTGTGGGGCTCACCCCGGAGATGCTGCCGGTCATCGTCACGACGACGCTCGCTCGGGGCGCCGCCCGGCTGGCGCGCACCAGCGGAGTGATCGTCAAGCGACTCCCGGCGCTGCACGACCTGGGTGCGGTCGATGTGCTGTGCCTGGACAAGACCGGCACGCTGACCGAGGACCGGCCCGTGGTCGCCGGGGCGACCGACAGTACGGACCGGCCCGATCCGGACGTACTGCGGTGGGCGGCGGTCAGCGCGCTGTGGACGCTCCAGCTGGCGGAGCTGCCCGCGGCCGACGCGCTCGACGAGGCAGTGCTGGAGGCCGCCGATGAGTGCGGTTCGTCCGCTGCCGGGGAGGTGGTTCCGGACGCGTACGAGGGCGTCGCGGTGCTGCCCTTCGATCCGGTGCGGCGCGTCGCGACCGCCGTGGTCAGGCGGCCCGGGCGGCTCGGCGTACACACCCTGGTCACCAAGGGTGCCGTCGAGGCCGTGCTCGACCGGTGCGCCATGGACCCGGACGAGCGCCACCGGCTGCGCGCCCTGGCGGACCGGAAGGCCGGGACCGGGCTGCGTCTGCTCGCCGTGGCCCGTGCCGACCGGGCGGCCCGAGCGGGCGCGTACACCCCTGCGGACGAGCGGGGTCTGACCTTCCTGGGCCTCGTGGCGCTGCGGGACGTCCCGGACCCGAGCGCCGCCGAAGCGCTCGGGGTCCTCGCGCGGCGGGGCGTGAGCGTCAAGGTCCTCACCGGTGACCACCCGGGCACGGCCGCCCGGGTGTGCGCGGACCTCGGACTGCGACCGGAGGGGCGCCCCGGCCCGGACGACGTGGTGACGGCCGAGCTGATGGACAGTCTGTCGGACGCGGAGCTGGTCCGGGTGGCGGACCGGGCAACGGTGTTCGCGCGCTGCACCCCCGAGCACAAGGCCCGGATCGTCTCGGCCCTGCGCGCCGGAGGTCGCACGACCGGCTTCCTCGGCGACGGCGTCAACGACCTGCCCGCCCTGCACGCCGCCGACGTCGGCATCTGCCCACGCAACGCCGTGGACGTGGCCCGGGAGGCGGCCGACGTCGTCCTGGCGGAGAAGGATCTCACCGCGATCGACCGTGCGGTGCTGGCGGGCCGGCGCAGCAGCGGGAACATCGCGACCTATCTGCGGATCACTCTCTCGTCGAACCTCGGCAATGTCATCGCCATGCTGACGGCCGGGCTGATGCTGCCCTTCCTTCCCATGCTCCCCGCACAGGTTCTGGTGCAGAACCTGTGCTTCGACGCGGCGCAGCTGGCGTTCGCGTTCGATCGCCCGGCGGTGTCGGTCCTGCGCCGCCCCACCGCACTGCGACCGCGCGACTTCCTGCGCTTCATCACGGGTTTCGGCCTGCTCAACGCGGCCGCCGACCTCGCCACCTTCGGGGTGCTCGCGCTCGCCCTCCACAACGCGTCCGGGGACAGCGGGGAGGCGGCGTTCCACGCCGGGTGGTTCACGGAGAACCTGCTCACCCAGGCCCTCGTGATGATCCTGCTGCGGACCGGTCGCAGTGCCGCCGAACGCCGGGCGGGTGGGCCCCTGCGGGCCGCCGCCGGGGGTCTCGCCGCCGTCGGCGTCGCCTTCCCGCTCACCCCGCTCGGGCCGTTGCTGGACATGAGCGCCCTGCCGCCCCTCTACTACCTGTTGCTCGGCTCGGTCCTGGGGCTGTACGCGGTCGGGCTCACGGCGGCCCGCCGCCGCTACGAGCGCCGCCACCTGCCCGACGCGGCACCGGACCAGGTACGGAATGGGAAGAAGGAGCGCGCCGAACACTGAGGGGCACCTGTTCCGGCCCGAAGTGACAGTCGTACAATTGCGCAATGCGGCAACTGTTGCTGTGCGAACGGAGAGAAGGGCGAGATCCGAATGCTGCGCAACGGCCTGGAACCCTGGCACCTGCTGATCCTGGCGGTCATCGTGATCGTCGTCTTCGGCTCGAAGAAGCTGCCGGACACCGCCCGCGCGCTGGGGAAGTCCCTGCGCATCCTCAAGAGCGAGGCCAAGGCGATGAAGGACGAGAACGCCCGCTGACACACCCAGGGACGGGCGACGGCCGGGTCTTCCCCGCCGCCGCTCATTTCATGGCTTGCGCAATCCGGGAACCCGGAGTGTCTCGCCGAGCGTTCGTACAGGTAGCGGCCACAAGAGTGACAGCAGAACAGCACTGATCACCGGACCCGGACGCGGTGAAGCCGCAGGGTCCCGGATCGCACGTGCGGACCGACGGAACACTGGAGGAATTTCATGGGTGTGACCCTGGCCAAGGGCGGCAACGTATCCCTGTCGAAGGAGGCCCCCGGCCTGACCGCCGTGACGGTCGGGCTCGGCTGGGACGTACGGACCACAACCGGCGCCGATCACGACCTGGATGCCAGTGCGCTGCTGTGCTCCGCGGCGGGCAAGGTCCTCTCCGACAGCCACTTCGTCTTCTACAACAACCTCAACAGCCCCGACGGTTCCGTCCGCCACACCGGTGACAACCTCACGGGCGAGGGCGAGGGCGACGACGAGTCGGTCGAGGTCGACCTGTCGTCGGTCCCCGCCGAGATCGCGAAGATCGTGTTCCCCGTCTCGATCCACGATGCCCAGAGCCGGGGCCAGAGCTTCGGTCAGGTGCGCAACGCGTTCATCCGCGTGGTGAACCGGGCCAACGGCGTCGAGCTGGCCCGCTACGACCTGAGCGAGGACGCCTCCACCGAGACCGCGATGGTCTTCGGCGAGCTGTACCGGCACGGCACCGAGTGGAAGTTCCGGGCCGTCGGCCAGGGATACGCATCGGGCCTGGCGGGCATCGCCTCGGACTACGGCGTCAACGTCTGACCTGACACGTCGGCTTCCGGTGGTCGCGCGGCCCGAGCCGGTTGCGCGATCATGTCCCCATGGCCGACGACCACACTCATGTCCTGGACTTCTTCACCCCGCGTGCGGCCGGCTGGGACAGCCGGTTCCCCGATGACGGCGCCGCGTACACCACCGCGGCTGGAATGCTGGGGCTGCGCCCCGGCGATGCCGTGCTCGACGCGGGCTGCGGGACGGGACGTGCGCTGCCCGCGCTGCGGGCGGTGGTCGGGCCACGGGGCACGGTGCTGGGCGCCGATATCACTCCGGCCATGCTGGAGGAAGCGGCACGGGCGGGACGAGGGGGCAGCGGAACACTGCTCCGCGCCGATGTCGCACGTCTGCCGCTGCGCGACGGAGTCCTGGACGCGGTGTTCGGAGCCGGGCTGATCTCGCATCTGGCCCGCCCCGGGGCCGATATGACGGAGCTCGCCCGTGTGGTCCGGCCGGGCGGAGTCCTGGCTCTGTTCCATCCGATCGGCCGGGCCGCCCTCGCCGCGCGACATGGACGCACCATCACCGACGACGACCTGCGGGCCGAGCCCAGGCTGCGTGAGCTGCTGGCCGGTGCGGGGTGGCGGCTGGAGTCCTACACCGACGAGGACGACCGCTTTCTCGCCCTCGCGGTCAGGCAGGCCTGAGGCCGAGGCCGACCAGGGCCCTGCACCGTACGGAAATCGTCGGAGCGGTACGGCCCCGGCGCATGGCCGGGTCCGGGCGGGCGGGGCAGGCGGGGCGGTAGGTCACATCACTCGGTGGGCGACTGCGACGGCCCGCGGCCGGGAACCGGGCAGCCGCGGACTCCCGGCGTGGGGAACGTACCGAGCCCCGCGATCTCGTACCCGTCCGGATATCCCTTGATCTCGGGGTTCTGGCGCGCGTAGTGGGGCGTCCGCCGGGGCGGCAGGAGCCGGACCGCACGAGCCCGGAGCCGAAGCGCGCCCCTGGTCAGTCCGCGGGCGACCGGACCCGGACGGCGGTAACGGAACGCCCTGAGCAACGAGTCGTCCAGGAGCGCGAGGCTGGCGCCGCGCACCACCGGAGCGAGGGGGGCCGGATACCAGGATCCCATCAGCGCCAGGGTGGCGTCCGAGACCCGGCGGGCTCCTTCGTCCCAGCCGAAATGCTCGTCCTCGTAGGCGTCGAGGGTGCGCTCGAACTCCTCGTAGCTCCCCGGCAGGTCCTTGATCCCCATGCGGGCACCGAGCGTGCGGTAGTAGGCGGCGAAAGCGCCCTGCTCGTGGCAACAGAGGCGTCGCCAGCCGAAACTGTCCAGCCAGCGCTTCGGGGTGACGACGAAGGTGCACAAAACATAGCGCATGTCGTCGTTGCTGATGTCGTAGCTGCGGTGCATCTGGTTGATCCGGCGGACGGCCGTGCGGCCCTCGTCGGTGTCGAAGCCGTGCTCCACCACCGTGTCGAGCAGCAGGGCGGTGTCGTCGTAGCGCTTCTGGGAGCGCTCCGTCAACTCCGCCGTCTCGTCGAGGAGTCGGCCGATGCTGGGCACGGCATAGGTGCGGTAGAGGGCCAGTTCGAAGGCGCGGGTGATGTCCCAGGGGAACTCGAAGCTGACGGTGAGGCGGTAGATCTCCAGGAAGTCCCGCTCGGGGTCGAGTCGCTGGATCTTTTCCAGCCGGTCGTACCGCTTCACCACGCTGTCCCCTCGTTCGGCCGGATGTCCAAGCTTACGCGGAGGTTTGCCGCGCGCCCGGCCCCACGGCCTCCCCGGACGGGGTGGGCGCGGTTCCTGTTCGCAGCCGCTCGTCAGGGCCTCGACGCGTGGGTTACCGAGTAGTTAGGGTGCGCCGACGGACCAAGGGACGCAGGACCGAGCGATGGGCAGGTGGGCAATGAGCGATGGGGAGGAATCCGTGGCCGGTGCGGACGATGCGGTCGCCGACGACGCGCTGCTGGTGCTGACCGCGATGCTGCTGACGCCTGCGCGGTTCCCGAGCGTGCTGGGGGACGACTACGTGGCCGCGTGCGAGGCGCTCGCGCTCGAACCGTACGAGGAGGGCTACGGCCTCGTCCTCGGGCAGGACGGCGACGGGGCCCGGTGGACCGTGGTCGTCGAGGACGCCTCCCAGGTGGCCGTCGCCGTCGCCGCGTGGGACTGCGGCATGGAGCACGATCTCTCCCCCGACGAGCGTTCCATGGTGTGCGCACTGCCGGGCTGGCCGATGGATCTGGCCGTCTCGGCGCCCGGTGTCCCGGATCCGCACGATCCGGAGACGGACGGAGAGGGCCCCGCCCCACTGACCCCTCCCGACGCGGCGATCTGGGGTCCGGCGCAGCGGCGACTCGGGGCGGACGAGATCGCCGCGCAGTGGTCGGCGTGGCGGGAGCAGATCGACGACGCGCAGTTCCCGCGGCCGGGGAGCGATGGAGCGCCGAAGAACGACACGGAGCGTGATCTGGACAACCGCACGGAGCGTGTGCCGGAGAGCGGTTCTTCCCCGTCCCCCCGGCACCCCGGTGTACGCAGGGCCCTGTCGGAGGCGGACGGCTATACGAAGACTCCGCCGCCGCCCGGACGGATCCGTTCCTCGTACGCCTCGGCCGGCGCACGTACTCTGCGCGTCGACGGTCCGGGGTGGTCGATGGTGGCCCGGACCGATGACATCGCTCTGTTCCTGCTGGACGAGGAGCCGGGCACGGTCATCCCCGTCGGCCGTGGATCCGCGCTTCCCGGCCTGCTCACCGCCCTGGAGGAGCTGGCCGTCCACCCCACGTGATGCGCTCGGGGGTGGCCGGGGTCAGCGGCCGATCTCCTTGCGGTTGATCCTGCGGAGCCTGCGCCGCTGGGACGGATCCAGCAGCAGATAGCCCGCCACGGGAACTCCGATCACGATCAGCAGCGCCCACCAGAATCCGATCAGGGGCCACAGGATGGCTGCCGCGAGCACTCCCCCGATTGCGATCTTCGCACCGTTCGACATGGTCCACGCCTCCTTCGCGGCCGGCGCCGCTCCTGTTTCTAAGAACGCGTCCGCGTCCTCTTACGTTCCCCATCGGCCGCGCTGTCGCAGCGGCTCACCCACCTCGTGCATGTGCGACAGCGCCTGCCGGTAGGACTCGATCAGCCCGGTCTCCGCGTACGGCATGCCGATCCGGGCGCAGTGCGCCTTGACCAGGGGCTGGACGAGCCGCAGGTTGGGGCGCGGCATGCTCGGGAACAGGTGGTGCTCGATCTGGTAGTTCAGCCCGCCGAGAAACCAGTCGGTCAGGACGGCGCCGCGTACGTTGCGCGAGGTCAGGACCTGCCGCTGGAGGTGGCCCCAGCGCTCGCCGTCGGGGTCGGGCATCTCCATGCCCTTGTGGTTCGGAGCGAAGGCCATGCCCAGGTGGAGGCCGAACAGCGCGTGGAGAACCAGCGCGAAGACGATCGCCTTGCCCGGGGACAGGGTGCTCATCAGCAGCGTCGCGTAGAGGGCCATGTGCGCGGTCAGCAGCAACGCCGGGACGGCCCGCTCCCGGAGGGGCTGACGGGGCAGGAACTGGAATCCGTAGATCTTCAGCGCGATGCCCTCCAGCAGGAGCATCGGGAAGAACAGCCGCGCCTGGTTCCTGGTCAGCCAGCGGGCGAAGCCCTCACGCTGCGCCGCCTGCTTCTGGGTCCAGACCAGGGCTCCGACACCGACATCGGGATCCTTGTCGATGTGATTGGGGTTGGCGTGGTGACGCACGTGCTTGTCGTTCCACCACGCCTCGTTCATTCCAAGAAGCAGATTGGCGTGTACGAGGCCGATCAGCCTGCTCGTCCTGCGGTCACCGGATATCTGCGCATGCCCCGCGTCATGGGCGACGAAGGCCGTACGGGTCCACACGACCGCCAGCGGCAGGGTGAGGAGCAGGCTCCACCAGGTGTCGCCCAACAGGACGAATCCGGTGATCACCGCGCCCAGGGCCGCCAGGTTGACGGCGATGCCGAGCGCATACCGGTCCGTGCGGCGCTCGAGCAGGCCCTGCTCCCGCACGGCGCGCAGCAGCGGCGCGAAGTCGCTTCCGGCCGCCGCCCCGCGGGCACCGGCCGGGCTGTCCGGACTGCTTTCGCCGGCGGGATCCGCAACAGCGGCTGTCGCCTGGGGCATGACGTCTCCGGTCTCTGGAACATATGCGCTGACCTCATCGAACGTACGGACCGGGGCCGGTGGGGAACATGGCGCCACCACCCTGGTCCCCCTGGGGCAGACCCCCGTGCCCGATGGTGGGGCTGGCTGCACCATCAAGAGCGACAGGAAAGAAGGAGTGACGCATGCCACACAGCTGCACGGTCTGTCGTCACGCGACGTGGAGTACCCTCGGCGACTCCACCCACTAGTCAAATTTGAGGAATCTGACATCGCTGTGCACAGGCACCCTGCGGCAACGCCCTCCGAGATCGCCGAACTGTCCCGCTGCTCCGCGGTCTTCGTCCCCGCGGATCCGGCCCGTACCAGCAGGGTCGCGTTCTGGAATCCGGACGGTAGCACCCCTTCCGACGCTTCCGGGACTTCGTCGGAGCTGACCGTGGTCGGAGCCGGCCTTCGGCCCCGTACGGTTTCGGCGCTGTTCCTCCCCGTGCGGGACGCTCTTCCGGTGCTGACCCGGGCACGCGCTGTCGCGCAAGCCTCCCCGGCCACCGCGTTCTGGGGCGCGGCCGCGCTGCTGGCTCTCCAGTTCGTCGCCCGTGGACTCCTGCTGCCGGGGCTGAGTTCCACCGACCACGACGCCTGGCGGATCGGACCGTTGGGAGCCGAGGATCTCGAACGAATCCGGGAACTGGCGGCGTCGATGCCGCCGACCGCGCACGCGACTCCCGTTCCCGACGAGGCCGGCGGGAAGCCGGACGGAACGCGGGAGCACAACGCGACGAACGGCGCCGTCGGCGAACCGCTGCTGCCCGAACCGGAGCGCCTGCTCCGTGCCTTCCTCGATGCCGTGGCCGACGCGATGCCCCGTACACCGGCTGCCGGCTTCGCCGCCGCCGGGCCCGCGTTCACCGCCCAGCAGCCGCAGTACCTGCCCGAGGGGCGGGCCTGGGCGGCCGATGTGGCGGCCGGTCACGACGCGGGCGTACGGCTCTCGTTGCGTATCGAGGTCGTCGGCGTGACCTCGGGGAGGAGCGGCACGGAGGCGGCCCCCGGGGCCGCGCCGGGAGCGGTGGGGCCGGGGTCCGGTCCGGACGTGGTCGCACCGTCGTTCCGTGCCGTGCTGCAGATCCACAGTGTCAGTGATCCCTCCCTGGTCGCCGATGCGGCCGAGGTGTGGGCGGGCGGCTCACGGACCGCCGCCGCGTTCGGACCGCGGACCCGGATGGACGCCCTCCTCACCCTGCGGCGGGCCGCCCGCGCCTGGCCCCCGCTGGCTCCGTTGCTCTCCGCCGCGGTGCCCGACTCGGTGGAACCGGCCGACGAGGAGATCGCCGAGCTGCTCGGGTCCGCCTCGCGTGCCCTGGCCGCCACCGGTGTTCAGGTGCACTGGCCCAGGGAACTGGCCAGGAAGCTCACCGCGCGCGCGGTGATCGGGCCGGACGACGCGGCCTCCCCGGACCGGGAGGACGACAGCTCGGGGGGCGGGCGGCAGGGGCGTACCACGGCGGACACGCCCTCGTTCCTCTCCGCCGACGCCCTGCTGTCGTTCGACTGGCGGTTCGCCCTGGGCGACCGGAAGCTGACCCGCGAGGAGCTGGACCAGCTCGCCGAGTCCACCAGGCCCATCGTGCGGCTGCGCGACCAATGGGTACTCATCGACCCCGAGGAGGCGCGCCGGGCCAGGGAGACCCAGGATCGCAAGGTCACCCCGATCGACGCTCTCGGCGCGGTGCTGACCGGTTCGACGGAGGTGGACGGCCGGCGCGTCGAGGTGGCGGCGACCGGCTGGCTCCAGCGGTTGCGGGACCGGCTGGCCGATCCGGAGTCCGCCGCCCAGCAGGCGATCGGGCAGCCCGAGGCGCTCACCGCGACCCTGCGCGACTACCAGTTGCGCGGTCTGAACTGGCTGCACACGATGACCTCGCTCGGCCTCGGCGCCTGCCTCGCCGACGACATGGGCCTCGGCAAGACGATCACGCTCATCGCCCTGCATCTGCACCGGCAGAGCGACCGCGACGCGGCCGGCCCGACGCTGGTGGTGTGCCCGACGTCCTTGATGGGCAACTGGCAGCGGGAGATCGAGAGGTTCGCACCGGGTACCCCCGTCCGGCGCTTCCACGGCGCGTCGCGTTCCCTGGAAGGCCTGGTGGACGGCGAGTTCGTCCTGACGACCTACGGCACCATGCGCCTCGACGCGCCCAGGCTCGCCGCCGTGACCTGGGGCATGGTCGTCATCGACGAAGCCCAGCACGTCAAGAACCCGCACTCGGCGAGTGCCAAGCAGTTGCGCGTCCTCGGGGCCCGTGCCCGCGTCGCGCTCACCGGCACGCCGGTCGAGAACAACCTTTCCGAGCTGTGGGCGATCCTGGACTGGACGACGCCCGGCCTGCTCGGCCGGCTCGGCACCTTCCGTACGCGGTACGCCGCAGCGGTCGAGGGCGGCAACGACCCGGGCGCCGCCGAGCGGCTCGCGGCGCTGGTGCGGCCGTTTCTGTTGCGCCGCCGGAAGTCCGACCCGGGGATCGCGCCCGAGCTGCCGCCGAAGACCGAGACCGACCGGGCCGTGTCGCTGACCCCGGAACAGACCGGTCTGTACGAGGCGGTGGTCCGCGAGACCCTGGCGGAGATCTCCGCCGCCGACGGCTTCGAACGGCGGGGGCTCGTGATGAAGCTGCTGACGGCGCTTAAGCAGATCTGCAACCACCCGGCGCAGTACCTCAAGGAGGAGCAGCCGCGGATCGCGGACCGGTCGGGGAAGGTCGAGCTGCTGGACGAACTCCTGGACACGATCCTGGCCGAGCAGGGTTCGGTGCTGGTCTTCACGCAGTACGTGCGGATGGCCCGGCTGCTGGAGGAACACCTGGCCGCGCGCGGGGTGGGCACGCAGTTCCTGCACGGCGGTACGCCGGTGGCCCGGCGCGAGGAGATGGTGGCCCGCTTCCAGGCGGGCGGGGCGCCGGTGTTCCTGCTGTCCCTCAAGGCGGCGGGCACCGGGCTCAATCTCACCCGGGCCGGTCATGTCGTGCACTTCGACCGCTGGTGGAATCCGGCGGTCGAGGCGCAGGCGACGGACCGGGCGTACCGGATCGGTCAGACGCAGCCGGTGCAGGTGCACCGGCTGATCGCCGAGGGCACGATCGAGGACCAAATCGCCGCGATGCTCGCCCGCAAGCAGGGCCTCGCGGACTCGGTGCTCGGCTCCGGCGAGGCGGCGCTGACCGAACTGACCGATGCGGAACTGGCCGACCTGGTCGAGCTGCGAGGGGACACACGATGAGCGACGCGTACGAGGACCACTACGAGTGCGACGACGTGTACGAGGCGGAGTCCGGGGCAAGCGGCGCTGCCGCGTCCACCTCCTCGGACGGGGGCGACGACGGGGCGTCGCGGGACGGCCGGCGCGGACCGGAGCGTACGTTCGCGGCGCTTCCCCCCGCGCACGGCCGGGGTTTCGCCACCTCCTGGTGGGGCCGGGCGTGGCTCAAGGCCCTGGAGGACACCGCTCTCGACGGCCAACAGCTCAAGCAGGGCCGGCGGCTGGCCCGGGAGGGCAGGGTCGGGGCGGTCTCCGTACGGCCGGGCCGGATCACGGCCGTGGTGCGGGACCGCGACGGCACGGCCTATCGCAGCGACGTCCTGCTCCAGCAGCTCGGCGCGGGCGCCTGGGACCGGTTCCTGGACATGGCCGTGGACCGGGCCGGGCACGTCGCGGCGCTGCTGGACCGGGAGATGCCGCCGCACCTGGTGGAGGACGCGGCGGGCGCCGGGGTCGATCTGCTGCCCGACATCGGCGATCTGGAGCCGGAGTGCACCTGCGGGACCTGGGACCACTGCCCGCATTCAGGTGCTCTCTGCTACCAGGTGGCGCGGTTGCTGGACGAGGACCCGTTCGTCCTGCTGCTGATGCGGGGGCGCGACGAGCGGCGGCTGCTGGACGAGCTCCAGGTGCGCAGCACCGCCCGCGCGGTCAGGGCGGGGGACGGCGGGGCGCGGGAGATGCGCGGCGACGCGGAGCGGGAGATTCGTGGGGTCCCTGCCGGGGAGGCGTTCGCGGCCGCGGGGATCCTGCCGCCGCTCCCCACTCCCCCGCCGGCCCCCGACGAGCCGGGGACCGGGCCGTCGCTGGACACGGAGACCGGGCCCGTACCCGGGATCGACCCGGCGGCGCTGGAGGTACTGGCTGCCGACAGTGCGGTGCGGGCCCGCCGGATGCTGCTGGACGCCTTGGCCCCGGGACACGAAGGACTGCCGCTCCCGGTGGAGCTGACCCCGCAGCAGGACGCGGTGCGGCTGGCCGCTGACGCCCGGCCGGAGCCTCGGATCGGGGCCCGGCTGGCCACGGGGTCCGGTCGCCCGCCCGTGGAACTGGACGCGGCGGTCCGCGCCTGGCGGTACGGCGGGGCCGCGGCGCTCGCCGTGCTGGACGAGGAGTGGACGCCGGATCCGGAGCACCTGGGGGCGGCCCGTGCTCGGCTCGGCGAGGCGTGGGAGGTGGGCGAGCGGCCGGCGCTGCGGGCGAGCGGACGGGCCCGCTGGACGGTTGTGGGCGCCGACGTCCAGCTCCGGTTCGACCGGAACGGGCGGTGGTGGCCCTACCGCACGGAGCGCGGCCGTTGGGTGCCTGCGGGACCGGCGGACGACGACCCGGCGGGAGCACTGGCGGGAGCCGAAAGCGGTGCGGCGGGCGGAGCGGACCTGGCGGACGCGGCGGTCTGAAACCGCCGGGGCCGGGTTGCCGGGGCCGGGGGCCACGGTGGATTCCGGGGTACCAGGCGAGTACGACGCCCCGCTGGGAAGCGACGGTTCCGGACGCGCAGGGGGCGGACGCGCGTCCGGAAGGCGACTGCGGGGAACCGGATGTCCGGCGGGCTCGTCATCTGCATCGGCGGAGGGGGTGATCCACGGCCGGGGAGCCTCAACGCCTCAGCTCCGTACACCCCCGTCCCAGCCCGGCCCCCGGCCCCGCCTCAGGAGTGCTGTTGCACCGCAGAAGGATCATTCAGTGCGCCGCCGCCACCATGGTGGCGGCCGTCCTGCCGGCCTCCGCCCGGGCGGTGGCGGCGCCGCAGGGCCCCACCGACTACGCGACGGCCTTCTGGGATCCGGCCGCTCCCGCCAACTACACCGTTCCCTCCCGCCCTTCGGAGCGCCGGGTCGACCGCGTCGTCATCCATGTCGCCCAGCAGTTGTTCACGCCGACCGCGGGCATCTTCCGCACTCCCTCCAAGCAGGTGTCGGCCCACTACGTGGTGCGCTCCGGCGACGGCCATGTCGCCCAGTGCGTACGCGAGAAGGACATCGCCTGGCACGCGGGAAACTGGAGCTGGAACACCCGGAGCATCGGAATCGAGCACGAGGGATGGGTGGACCGGCCGGAGTTCTTCACGGACGTCATGTATCTGCGGTCCGCCAGGCTCACCGCGGACATCTGTGAGCGCCATGGCATCCCCAAGGACCGGGAGCACATCGTCGGCCACCACGAGGTACCGGGCAGCGACCACACCGACCCCGGCGTCCACTGGGACTGGGAGCGCTACCTCCGGCTCGTCGGCGACGTCACCTGAGGCCCTGTCCGAGGCCCTTCCCCCGCCGTCCCGTGGTGATGACTCCGCGCACCGAGGTTGTCGCGGAGGCCGGCGGCGGCGACGATGGGAGAGCATGACAGCCCTTGGACGGAGGGTCAGGTTGACGGATTCCTGGGTGGCCCTGGCGGCGGACACCGATCCCGGCGAACGGCGCGGCGCGCTGCGCCGCGCCCACGAGGTGTTCACCTCGGCGGGACGGCTGGAGCGGCCGGTCCGCGCGGTGGTCGGCGCGTCCTGGCGCCGCTCGGCACGGGCGCGGGTCAGCCCGGACGACGCGCCCGTGGTGGAGTGGGGACCGGACGAACTGGGCCCCTACCGGGCGGCGCATCCCCTGGCCCGTGCGATGCCCGTGATCCGCGAGCTGATGGGCGCGTACGCGACGGACGGGGAACATCTGCTGGCCGTCTGCGACGCCCATGGCCGCCTCCTGTGGGTCGAGGGCCATAGGGCGGCGCGGCGGCGGGCCGGCCTGATGAACTTCGTGGAGGGCGCCCGCTGGGCCGAGTCCGTGGCGGGAACGAACGCGCCGGGGACGGCTATCGCGGTGGACCGCCCGGTACAGGTCTTCGCGGCCGAGCACTTCCTGCGGCCGGTCCAGCAATGGACCTGCGCGGCGGCACCGCTGCACGACCCGCACACCGGCCGGGTGCTGGGAGCCGTGGACATCACGGGCGGCGACCGTCTCGCCCATCCGCACAGTCTGGCGTTCGTCCAGGCGGTGGCCCGGGCCGCCGAGTCCCAGCTCGCGCTGCTGGCCCCGCCGTCGGAGGTCGAGGCGGTGCGGCTGGGCGCACTGGGCAGGGACGAGGCGCTGCTGGTGGCGCGAGGACGGCGGCTGCGGCTCAGCCGGCGGCACAGCGAGATCCTGGTCGCCATGGCCCGCCGGCCAGAGGGGCTGAGCGGTGAGGAGCTGCTGGTCGAACTGTACGAGGACGAGTCGGTGACCCCGGTGACGCTGCGGGCCGAGCTCTCCCGGCTCCGGCGGCTGCTGGGGCCCGACCTGCTGGGCTCGCGCCCGTACCGGCTGGCCGTCCCGGTGGACGCCGACTTCGACACGGTGACGCGCCGGCTGGCCTCTGGCGCGGTGGCGGCGGCGCTGGCCGCGTACCCGGGCCCGCTGCTGCCGGGTTCCCGGGCCCCGGCCGTCGTACGGCTGCGGCGGCGGATCACGGACCAGCTGCGGGCCGCGCTGATCGCCCGGAGTGATCCGGGGCTGCTCGCCGACTGGGCGTACAGCCCGTGGGGCGAGGAGGACCTGCCGGTGTGGCGCGCGCTGGCCGGGGCGGTTCCGGCGGACCAGCGGGCGGCGTCGCTGGCCCGGGTCCGGGACCTCGACGCCGAGCAGCGCGGCTAGTACTGCAACCGTGCTTGCAGTGACGGTGTGACGGCGTGGTCGTTGTACCTGTCATGGGTGGGGACCTCGAGATCAATGACGTGCGGCGGTGGGCGGTTGGGCTGAAGGAGGTGCACGAGCGGTTCGTGCACCGCTTTCAGCGTTCGGAGCCCCGCGAGTCGGCGCTGGCCTACATGCACGGGTTGGTGTCGTCGCTGGAGCGGAAGAACGCGTGGACGGTCGCTGAGCGCGCGGGGCATGACCGGCCGGACCGTTTGCAGCGGCTGCTCAATACGTGCGACTGGGATGCCGACGAAGTCCGCAACGATGTGCGGGAGTTCGTGATGGAACATCTCGGTGACAGGAAGGCGATCCTGGTCGTGGACGACACCGGGTTCTTGAAGAAGGGGGTCCGCTCGGCCGGTGTCCAGCGCCAGTACACCGGCACGGCGGGGGCCCGTATTTCAATAA
>NZ_NEUE01000216.1 GCF_002910905.1 Streptomyces sp. SM11
GACGCCCCGCCAGGGCCGCCGCCCCGGCCAGACCCTCCAGGGACAGGGCCAGGGCGCGCGGCTCGGCGAGGACACGGGCGACCTCCAGGCCGCGCAGGTGGTGCACAGCGGCCGGACCCGCCTCGCCCCGGAGTTCGGCGATGAAGCCGAGCTCCGCGCAGAGCAGGTGGTCGCCCGCCCGGGACGACACGGCGGCGAACCCGTCGCGGATCCCCAGGAGGTGCGCCTCGGCGGCGTCGAGGCCGCCGGAGCGGCGGGCGCCGAGGGCGAGGCCCATCCCGGAGTGGATCTCGCCGTACGTGTATCCCTGCTCGGCGGCGATGCGCCGCGCCTGCTCGTGCAGGTCGCGGGCCCGGTCCCAGTCGCGGGCGAGCAGCGCCAGCCGGCCGAGTCCGGAGAGCCGGGCCGACACCTCCGCCTCAAGCCCCAGCTCCCGCGCCATGCGCAGACCCTCGTGCTGCCGTTGCTCGGCCTCCTCGTACGCGCCCTCGATCTCGGCGAGCGCGGCGAGCGGGGAAACCGTCTGCAACTCGCCCCAGCGGTCGCCCAGTTCGCGGAAGAGGGTGGCGCTGCGGCGTCCGTCGCGGCCGATTCCGGCGAGGTCCCCGCCGGCCAGCGCGAGCATCGATCTCAGGCCGAGTGCGGCCGCGGTGCCCCACGGGTCGTCCGCAGAGGTGAAGAGGGCGAGCGCGCGGGCGTTCAGCGCCTCGCCCCCGGCCGTGTCGCCCGCGCTGAACAGGCCGTACGCGCACAGCCACAGCACACGGGCCCGCCGTACGGGGTCGGGGACGGCTTCGGCGGCGGCCACGATCCCGGCCTCGGCACCGACCCCGGACGGGTCGCCCCCGGCGGTGTCGCCGGTCAGCAGGGCGAACGCCCGGTAAAGAAGTGCGAGTTCGGCCGCGTCGGCGGATCCTCCGGGTACTGCCGTCAGGACCGCGTGCAGGCTCCGGCGGGCCTCGGCGAGGCGACCGCGCAGCAGCCACCACCAGGCCAGGGCGGCGGCCGGCCGCACGGCCCCGCCCACCGTGCCCGGGGCGGCCGGCGCACGGCGCACCGCCTCGTCCAGGGCCGCCCGCAGATTCCCGGCCTCGGCGTCCAGCCGGTCCAGCCAGGGGCGTTGTTCCGCGCCGCGCAGATGAGGTTCGGCGCGAACGGCGAACGCGAGGTAGTGGCGCAGATGGCGGTCGCGCGCAGCTGCGAGGCCCTCCGTCGCGTGCAGTTGCTCCGTCGCGTACGCGGCAACGGACTCCAGGAGCCGGTAGCGGGGCCCGTCAGGACCGTTCGCCACGGCCAGGAGGGACCGGTCGACGAGCCGCCCGACGAGGTCGAGCACGTCCTCCCGGGCGACCTCGTCCCCCGTTTTTGGACAGCGCCGATCGCACGGGCGATGAAGAGGACGATCTCCGCGACGGTGTCAGCCGGCGCTCGGCCACTTCATGATCTGAGACGTGTGGGACCACACCCACTTGGCGAACCTGGTGCCGTACCTGGCGCCGACCTTGATGAGAGCGTACGCGAGCCCTACCCCAGCCGTAGGTCGTGATCTCGATGGTGAATGGCGCCTCTCCGCCTACTCGAGTTCACCGAGACGGAGGGCGTCCTCAATCTCGCTGAGCTTCGCGGAGGACAGGACGCCCGCCCGCTCGATCAGGTCATCCTGGGACACGGTGGTCAGCCACGTGCACGGGGTGAAGCCCGGGCGCGGGAACGCGAACCGCAGCACGCCTTCAAAGGGCAGGCCTTCCATGGCACCTACTTGCACTTCGATGCCCAGACCGCTGATGTCGACGCCCGCAGGAGTGACGACCTGCATCGCCCGGATCCTGGATGAGTCGTCTGCCGCCAGCAGTACGACCAGCCGCCGCTCGTCGAACTCCACCCACCAGACTCGTCCTCCGGACTCAGGACGGCAGGCGGAACTGCGCGACCCTGACGCGTTGTGGAGACGGGGGCGGCCGCCGTTGATCATCGTGAGTTGTGTGGACTGACGAAGAGACGGTGGCCGCGGGTCACGGCATAGAACCCGCCCGTTGGCGGGACGGGTTCGAGGGCCTGATGATGATGCCGGTGGTCAGCAACGGCCGGCGCCCTGGTAGGCGAGATCGGCCCGGATGGGAACGCCCTGGCGCTCGCAGATCCGGATGATCCGGTGGGTGCGGGCGGCGGTCAGGTCGTGGGTGCGGCCCGGCAGGGCGGGCGAGAGCCACAGCAGCCGGCCGCCGGGATCGGTGACGACCTGCACGTTCACTGCGCGTTCACGCCGTGGCGCCGGTGTTTGTCGGAGTAGTCGGTGCGGCCGTCGCCGACCCGGTCGCACTCGGCGAGGGTGCCGTCGGGCAGGACGAAGTCGGGTTCGTGCTCGCGCAGCGTCTTCAGTAGACCCGATGCACGTTCGGCGAGCACGTCCCACGTGGCTGCGGACCGGCCGGTGCGCGGGGCGCCGGAGTCGAGCCGGTGCTGCCGGGCTCAGCGGGTCTCGGTGAGCGGGCCGTACGCGTCGGGGCGGCGGGTGGTCAGGAACGGGAACAGCTCCAGCCAGTCGCGGCGGGCGTCGAGGTCGAGGTCGGCGACCAGGACGGCGGGCTCGTCGCGGGGGGCCTGGGCCAGGACGCGGCCGTACGGGTCCACGATGAAGGAGCTGCCGTAGAAGGTGAGGCCGTTCTCGGCGCCGATGCGGTTCGGCACGATCATGAAAGTGGCGTTGGCGACGGCGTTGCCGGTGATCACCTTCTGCCAGAGCGGCTGGGAGTCGAAGCCGGGGAAGCCGGGCTCGGAGCCGATGGCGGTCGGGTAGACGAGGACGTCGGCCCCGGCGAGGGAGTAGGCGCGGGCGAGCTCCGGGAACCACTGGTCCCAGCAGGTGGGCAGCCCGAACGCGGCCTCGTCGACCGTGACCAGCGGGAAGGCGTCGTCGCCGGCCGGGCCGGGACGGAACCAGTCGTCCTCGTAGTAGCCCTCGGTCACCGGGATGTGGGTCTTGCGGGTGCGCTGGGCGAGAGTGCCGTCGGGGGCGACGAGGATCGCGGTGTTGTAGCCGAGGCCGTCGTCCTCGCCGCCGGGCGCCGGGGCCTTCTCGTACAGCGACGCGTGCACGTACACGCCGTGCTCGCGGGCGGCCTCGGCGGCAAACGTGAAGGTGGGGCCGGTCAGCAGCTCCTCCGGCCCGGCGGGCTCGGGGTGGTCGGAGCGGCGGACGACGGCGAAGTACGGCGAGAGCGTCAGCTCCTGGAGGCAGACCACCCGGGCGCCCTCGGCCGCGGCGAGCCGGACGCCTTCCAGCAGGGCGGCCCGGTGCTCTGCGGGGTCGCGGTGCCAGCGCTGCTGGGCGGCCGCGACGCGCAGGGGGGTGCGGTCGGCGGGGCGGGTCCGGGTCGGGGACGCGGGCGGGTTGTGGGCGGTGATCAGACGCATGACGGTTCCTGGGGGAGAGGTCGGCGGGGCGGGCGGGGGCCGGCACGAGAAGGACAGGGTGCCGGAACGTTCCGGCACCCACCGAATCTAACTTTGCCGGAACGTTCCGGCAATCCTCCGCCCTGCCCGGCGGTGAACGTCTAGACTTCACCTCCGTGACCTCCCGGACCGTGACCCTGCTCGACGTGGCCCGCGCCGCCGGGGTCTCCAAGAGCACCGTGTCCGACGCGCTCCAGGGCTCGGGCCGGGTCGCGGAGGGCACCCGGGTCCGGGTCCGCGCGGTGGCGGAGGAGCTCGGCTACCGCCCCAACAGCGCCGCCCGGCGGCTGCGCCGCGCCAGCACCGGAGCCGTGGGGCTGCGTCTGCCGGCGACCGCGACCCGGCTGGACTACTACATGAACCTCGCCTTCGGGGCGGTGGAGCGCGCCCAGGAGGACGGGCTCGACGTGGTGCTGCTCGCACCCTCGGGGGCGTCGGGCGGGCGGATCGCCTCGCGCGTCGACGGCCTCCTGGTGATCGACCCCGAGGTCGGCGACAGCGAGGTGCCCGGGCTGCTCGACGCGGGCGTCCCGGTGGTGACCGGCGAGCGCTACCTCGGCCCGGCCGCCGGCCCCAGCGGCGCCGTGGTCTGCGACAACGCCGCCTCGTTGACCGCCCTCCTAGACCACGTCACCGAGCGCGGCGCCCGCCGCCCCGCGCTCCTGGCCCCCGCGGGCTCCTCCGCCTGGGCGACCGCCCTGCGTGCGACGGCCCGGTCCTGGGGGCGGGCCCGCGGAGTGGAGGTGGCGCTGCGCACCGTGCCGTTCGCGGCGACCCCGGCGGAGGCCGAGGAGGCCGCCCGGGCACTGCTCACCGCGGACCCCGCGGTCGACGCCGTGATCTGCGCCCCCGACGGCTCCGCCCCGGGCGTCCTGCGCGCGGCGGCGGCCCTGGGCCGGGAGGCCGGCGGGGCCGAAGAACGCGGAAGCGGCACCGCCCTGCTCGTCGCGTCCTGCGTCGACGGCACCGCCACCCGGGGTGCCGAACCACCCGTCACCGCCGTCGACCTGCGCCCCGCCGCGTACGGCCGCGCTTGCGCCGAACTGCTCTGCGACATACTCGCGGACCGCGCCGCGCCCGACACCGTCCGCCGCCACGCCTGGTCCCTGGAGGCCCGCGCCTCCACCGGCCCCGCCTGAGCTGCGGCGTCGCACGGACCGCGTGGCCGAGCGGCCCGGACCAGCGCTCGTCGCCCACGACGGCAAGCCGAATCACGATGCGCGCCTTCACCCGGCCGACCAGGAACCACCGAAGGGCGCGGCAGGGGCCGGGGCGCTCCGCGGAGGGCCGGACGGAAGCGAATCGATGAATTCCGGATCTTCGACAGCCACCGGACAGCCACCGGACAGCCGTCGGCACAGCCATCGAAGGTGGCCCCCGAAGCCCCGCCGCCGCGGTTCGGCGGACCGGCGGGATTCGGCCCCGCCCGCTCCCGAACTCCCCATCATGTGAAGGGAGTCGGGGTGGAGCCCCCTCCTCCACATCTGCCCGATGTGAACATTCCGCGTCGAGTGGCAACTGGCTTTGCGGCCTTGACATTTCGGCGTGCGGCCGGTGATAAGATCATCGTACTTCCAGTGGGCTGATGGCGTATGGGGGCATTCCGGGAGGGATGGATTCCTCGGCCCCACCTTCGGAGGGGCACCTCCCGAAGCGGCGCACGGTCGTGGCGAACGAGCCCTGGCTGCGTGCCGCCTGATGGGGTGTCAAGCCGTTTCCGCCATGGCACTTGAAGTGAGTCTCATGACATTTTCACAGGGCCCCGTCATCTGGGCGCTGGTTGTCGTAGCACTGGTCGCCGCGGGTGCCGTTCTGCGGGCTCGCGCGACCAACGTCAAGCTGCGCAGACACAACACCGACCTGCGCGGCGAGCGCGACGCGCTCCTGCACCAACGGGACGAGCTCCACACCGTCCACAACGGTCTGCTCCAGCGCCAGGCCGCCGAACTCGCGGAGGTCCGCAAGGACGCCGAGGAGGAGACCAAGGCCGTCCTCAAGGCCGCCGTCCGTACGCTCCAGGGTCTCGCCGACGAGCAGCAGGTCGTGATCGAGAAGGCTCAGCGCAAGTACGGCGACGACCCCGGCATCCTCGCCGACCTGATGGCCATGGACCACGCCAACAGTCAGTTCGGCCGGCGCGCCCAGGGCATCGCCGTGCTCTGCGGCGGCTGGCTCGGCCGGCGCGAGACCGTGGCCTCCGTCTTCGACGTGGCCCGCAGCGCCCAGGGCCGTATCCGGCACTTCGACCGGGTCCGGGTGAACGGCCAGGTGAACTTCTCCGTCGTCAGCCGGGCGGTGGAGCCCGTCGCCGTGGTCCTCGCCGAGCTGCTCGCCAACGCCACGAACTACTCCGCCCCAGGCACCCCGGTGGAGATCAACATCCAGGCGGTGCCCACGGGCGTCTGCCTCATCGTCGACGACGCCGGTCTCGGCATGGGCCAGGAGGAGAAGGACCGCGCGGCGGCCCTCCTCTCCCCCCAGGCCGCGATCAGCGTCTCCAGCCTGGGTATCCCGCCGCAGTTCGGGTTCGCCGTCTCCGGGATGCTCGCCGCCCGCTACGGCTTCCGGGTCTCGGTGGACTCCGTTTCCCCCTATGGAGGCGTACGCGCGGTGGTCCTCATCCCCGACGAACTGCTCACCACCGAGGTGCCGCCGGCTACCGCGGCGCCCGCCGAGGCGCCCGACCCGGCCGCCACCCACCAGCAGGTCCAGCAGATCCAGCAGGCGGACCAGTGGCAGGCCCCGGCCCCGGCGCCCACCCCGCTCTTCCCGCCCACCCCGCACCCGGACACCACCACCCAGCCGCTGGCCCAGATCACCACCACCGCCGGGGGGCTGCCGAAGCGTCGTCGCAAGAGCCCGGTCTCCGCGGTGCCCTCGGCCGAACCGGTCCCCGTGCGCAGCAACGAGGAGACCGCCTCCCGACTCGGCGCGTTCCAGCGCGGCACCCGGTCCGGACGCGACACGACGACGACGGAAGGACCCGAGTTCCAGTGAACCCCGATCTGTCCTGGGTACTCAACGACCTGCTCCAGGTACCCGGCGCCCGGCACGCGATCCTGGTGTCCGCCGACGGTCTGCTGCTCGCCAACTCCAGCGAGATCGGCCGGGACGACGCGGAGACCGTCGCCGCGGCCATGAGCTCCATGCAGTCCCTCAGCCGGGCCGTCGCCCCCTTCATCGGGACCCGCGACCCGGGCCACTGGCGGCAGACGCTCCTGGAGTACGAGGACGGCTGGATCTTCCTGATCGCCGCCGGTACCGGTGCCTACCTCGCCGCCACCGCCGCCGCCGACGTGGACATGGAGGCGATGTCCTTCCGGATGCAGCAGCAGGTCACCGCGCTGGGGAAGGCGATGACCACGCCGCCCCGCCGACACGCGGACAGCGAGATATGACGGCGCCGGGCGAGGAGCAGCAGGTCAGCAGCGGGTTCGTCCGGTCCTATGTCATCACCGGCGGACGGGGGCTGCCCGACGCGGAGGATCTCTCCCTCGTCACGCTGGTCACCCTCGCCCCCGAGCGGCAGCCGCCGCCGAACCCGAGCCCCGAGGTCAAGGCGATCTGGGAGCTGTGCTCCGGCGGCTATCTGTCGGTGGCCGAGGTCGCCGGTCACCTCGGTCTGCCGGTCGGGGTGGCCCGTCTCCTGCTCCAGGACTTAAACCAGCAGGGACACCTGCTGCGCCGGAAGGCTCCGCCGCCGGCCCAGCTCGTTGACAGGAAGATCCTCGAAGAGGTGTTGCATGGACTCCAAGTCCGGTTCGGCTGAGAGCATCTATGTGCCGGACGCGGTGCAGCGCGCGGCGAAGATCCTCGTCGTCGGGCACTTCGCCGTGGGCAAGACGACCTTGATCGGCACACTGTCCGAGATCACCCCGCTGCGCACCGAGGAGCGGATGACCCAGGTCGCCGCCCAGGTCGACGATCTGCGCGGGGCACCCGACAAGAAGACGACGACGGTCGCCCTGGACTTCGGGCGGCTGACCCTCAGCGACGAGCTGGTGCTCTACCTGTTCGGTACGCCGGGGCAGCAGCGGTTCGTGGAGCTGTGGGAGGACATGGCACGCGGTTCGCTGGGCGCGCTGCTCCTGGTCGACCCGGCGCGGCTCGCCGACACGTTCCCCGTCATCGACCTGGTCGAGACGTACGGGCTGGAGTACGCGGTCGCCGTCAACAGCTTCGACCCGTACTCGCAGCACGCGGAGAACGAACTGCGCGAGGCGCTCGACCTGTTGCCGGACACCCCGGTCGTCTTCTGCGACGCCCGGGACCAGAAGTCCTCCGCGCAGGCCCTGATCACCCTGGTCCGCCACCTGCTGTCGCACACGGCCTGACACACCCGCGGCCGCACCTCCAGACGTATCCCGAAGCCAGGAGCCCGACCGGGCCCCGCGATCACACCGAGGAAGCTGACATGGACCCGTCGCCGGGAGCCACCCCGTACAGCGCCCCCGCCGGGTGCCCCATGCACCAGCAGCAGACGTCGCTGTACGGACCGGAGTTCGCCGCCGATCCGCACCGCGCCTACGACACGTTCCGGGCGCACGGTCCCGCCGCGCCCATCGAGCTGGCCCCCGGGGTGGACGCCACGCTGATCGTGCAGCACGAGGCGGCACTGCGGGTGCTGCAGAACCCGGCGCTGTTCGCCCGGGACTCGCGGCGCTGGGCCGCGCTGCGCGAGGGCGCCGTCCCCATGGACAGCCCTGTGCTGCCGATGATGGTGTACCGGCCCAACTGCCTTTTCACGGACGGCGCGGAGCACCTGCGGCTGCGCAAGGCGGTCACCGAGTCGCTGGCCCGGCTCAACAGCAGCCGGCTGAGCCGGGACGTCGAGCGGATCGCCGACTACCTGATCGACCAGTTCATCGAGCGCGGCACCGCCGACCTGCTCAACGAGTACGCCAAGCTCCTGCCGCTGCTGCTGTTCAACCAGCTCTTCGGCTGCCCCGGCGACATCGGCGACCGGCTGACCCGCTCGATGTCCGCCATCTTCGACGGCGAGGACGTGCTCCGTGCCAACGCCGAGCTGACCGAGTGCCTGATGGAGCTGGTCGCGATCAAGCGTCGCCAGCCCGGCGAGGACATCACCTCCTGGCTGATCCAGCACCCGGCGGGGCTGCGGGACGAGGAGCTGAAGGACCAGCTGGTCATGCTGATGGGCGCGGGTGTGGAGCCGGAGCGCAACCTGATCGGCAACGCGCTGCTGCTGATGCTCGCCGGCGACCAGCCGGGCGCGCCCGAGCGGCGCGGTGCGGGGCTGCTCGTCGAGGACGCGCTGGACGACGTCCTGTGGAACAACCCGCCGATCGCCAACTACGCGACGCACTACCCGGTCCGGGACATCGAGCTGGACGGGGTGGTGCTGAGGGCGGAGACCCCGGTCCTCATCAGCTTCGCCGCCGCGAACAGCGACCCGGGGCTCACGGACGCCCGCCAGACCCTGAGCAAGGGCGCCCATCTGGCCTGGGGCGCGGGGCCGCACGTGTGCCCGGCCAAGTCGCCCGCGACGCTGATCGCGCTGACCGCGATCGAGAAGATCCTCAACACCGTTCCGGATCTCTCGCTGGCCGTGCCCGCATCGGGTGTGGCCTGGCGGCCGGGCCCGTTCCACCGGGCTCTGGTCGCGCTGCCCGTCCGGTTCACGCCGACGGCCGCGCGGCGAGCGGCGAGCGGGGTGCAGGCCCCGGCCCGGACCTCGGCCCAGCTGCCCGATCCGTACCGGAACGCCGCCCCCGCCACGCCTGTGACGCACCGTCACGAGACGGAGTCCACGAAGAAGCAGAAGGGCTGGTGGAGTTCGTTCCTCGACGTGTTCCGCGTATGACTCACGAGCCGACAATTCGCTTGTGATAACGGGCATTCGTGACGATTGCATGTGACGGGGGCAACAGAGATCGATGCTTGGCGCAGATATCCGGAGGGGTAGGTTCAGGGCGGTAACCATGGGCTAGGTCAAGGAACTCCGCGTGAGCATCACTGGCGGTACAGGCAGGACCCCCGACGGTCGGCGCGCGGTCATCGGGCTGCTCCGCCGACTCAGTACGCCGGAAGGACAGGCTGATCCGTACGGAATACTCGCGGAGCTGCGGACGATGGGTGACGTCGTCCGCGCTCCGTGGAACGGGTATTTCGTCACCGGCTTCGACGCCTGCAGCCAGGTGCTCCGGGGCCGCAACTGGATCGCCCCGGACCTCGCCTGGCAGGAGCGGCAGGACGACTCCAAGCAGTGGGACGCGATCGCGACCCGGGAGATGACCACCACGCTCGCCCGGCTCAACGCTCCGGACCACACCTGCCAGCGCCGCTCGCTGGGCAACCTCTTCGACCGGTCCACCATCGAACGCCTCACCCCCGACGTCGAGCGCGACGCCGACCGGCTGCTGGACGAGCTGGCGGAGAAGCTCCGCTGGGGTGAGGCGGACTTCGTCTCCACCGTCAGCGAGCAGCTGCCGATCAGCACGGTCGGCGCCTGGCTGGGGGTACCGCCCGAGGACTATCCGAACCTCCTGGAGATCACCCACAACCAGGTATTCGCCCAGGAACTGCTCCCCACCAAGTCGCAGCTCGCCGTCTCCGCCGAGGCGACTGTGCGGCTGCGCGCCTACTTCACCGATCTGGTCGCCCGCCGCCGGGCGGAGCCCCGCCACGACGTGCTGACCGGCTGGATCCACACCTGGGACGCGATGGAGCCGGACCGGGAGCGGGCGGACGAGATCCTCTACCGGCTCACCATGTTCGTCACCATCGCCTCGCTGGAGACCACCGCGACGCTGCTCTCCTCGATGACCGCCCTGCTGACCGAGCCCACCCGGTGGGCGTGGCTGCGGGAGTACCCGGAGCACATCGACGCGGCCGTCGACGAGGCGCTGCGCTACGACCCGCCGATCCACATCAACACCCGGATCGCCGCCGAGGACACCGTCCTGGGTGGGGTCCCGATCAAGAAGGACAGCATGATCCACGTCCTGTACGGAGCCGCCAACCACGATCCGCGGCGGAACCCGGATCCGGGCGCCTTCGACATCCTGCGCGGCGGGAGCCACCTCACCTTCGGCGGCGGGGTGCACTACTGCCTGGGCGCGGCGCTGGCCAAGCTGGAGGCGAGGACGCTGCTGGCGCGGATGCTGGATCGTTTCCCCACTCTGCACACCGTCTCGCCGCCGGTGCACGCGCCCCGGATGGTCTTCAGACGGATCACCTCGTTGGGCGTGGCCCTGTGAAGCTCTCGCTGCCCGACTTCCTGACCGCGGGCGACCGCTCCGAGGACCGGCCCGACGACCGCTCCGAGGACCGCTCCGAGGGCCGCCCCGCGACGGTACGCACCCGGCGCGGGGGTCCCGTCCTGCACGTGGAGCTGCACGCGCCCGCGAGCGGCAACGCGGTGACCGAGGCGATGCTCGACGAGCTGCTGGACATCGTTGCCGTCCCGGACCCCGAGGTGCGGGTGCTGGTGCTCAGCGGTGCGGGGGACGACTTCTGCCTGGGCGGGGACCGCACCGAGTTCGGCCAGTGGCTGGAGGAGGACCCCGGCGGCCGGGGCATCCGGGTCGCCGGGGAGAAGGCCCGCAGGGTCTGCGAGGCGATCTCCGGCGGCCGGGCGGTGACCATCGCCAGGGTGCAGGGGAAGGCGGTCGGCGCGGGGTTCGCCCTCGCCCTGGCCTGCGATCTGCGGGTCGGCGCGGACACCGCCGCCTTCCGGCTGCCGGAGCTGGCGCTCGGGCTGCCGACCGCCTGGGGCGGACTGCTGCCCCGGCTGATCCACGAGGTGGGCGCGGCCCGGGTCCGCGAGCTGATCCTGACGGGCCGGGCCTTCGGCGCCGCCGAGGCGTACGAGCTGTCCGTGCTCCAGCGGGTGGTGCCCGAGGCGGAGCTGGACGACGCGGTCGCCGCCTGGGCGAAGCCGGTGGTCCGCCGGCCGGAAGCCGCGCTGCGGGTCACCAAGGCGCTGCTGAACTCCTACGCCGCCGCCACCCGGCTGGCCGACCCCTCGTTCCTCGACGCGGAGCTGATGGCCTCGGTCGCGGCCGCCACCCGGCGTTCCCCGGCGGGCGGGGACCGGGCGGGCGGGTCACACTCGTAAAAACCCGAGTGGGAGGTCTGTGGCGTGGACGTACCGGTGTGGCTCTGGACCGTGTTCGCCGTGACCGTCGTCGTCTCGCTGACGGTCGACCTCCTGGCGCACCGCAAGGCGCATGTCATCGGCTTCAAGGAGGCCGGGCTGTGGAGCGCGCTGTGGGTGAGCCTCGCGCTGATCTTCGGCGGTGTTGTCTTCCTGACGCTCGGGGCGACCGCCGGGACGGAGTACACCACCGCCTGGCTGCTGGAGAAGAGCCTGTCGGTCGACAACCTCTTCGTCTTCGCGCTGATCTTCGCCTATTTCAAGGTGCCCCGGGAGTATCAGCACCGGGTGCTCTTCTTCGGCGTCATGGGCGCGCTGGTATTCCGCGCGATCTTCCTGACGGCCGGCGTGGCGGTGGTCAACCGCTTCACCTTCGTCCTCTTCCTCTTCGCCGCGATCCTTTTCTACAGCAGCTATAAAATCCTCAGCGGCCAGGAGGAGAATTTCGACCCGGGCAAGAGCTTCGCGGTGCGGCTGCTGCGAAAGATCATGCCGGTCCAGGACGACTATTCCGGCACGCACTTCGTCGTCCACAAGGAGGGTCGGCGGGTCGCCACCCCGCTGCTCGCGGTGGTCGCCGCGATCGAGGCGGCCGACCTCATCTTCGCGGTCGACAGCGTGCCGGCGGTGCTCGCGGTCAGCGACGACCTGTTCATCGTCTACACCAGCAACGCGTTCGCGATCCTGGGGTTGCGTGCCCTGTACTTCCTGCTGGCGGGGTTGCTGGACCGGTTCCACTACCTGAGCCACGGGCTGGCGATCATCCTCGCCTTCATCGCCGTCAAGCTCATCCTGCAGGCCACCCACAAGATGATCAGTACCTCGATCCCGGAGATTCCCTCGCCGGTGAGCCTGGCGGTGATCGTCGTCATTCTGGCGGTGTCGGTGACGCTGAGCGTGCGCCGTCCACCGAAAAGCCCGGGCGGCGTGGACGCGTCCGAAGCCGATTCGGGCAAGTAGGGCCGCAGTAAAGCAGAGGGAAAGCGAAGGCCAAGACTTTCCAAAATCTTCGGGCCCGCCTATCGTGTGTAAATGGACAGCGAAAAGCGTGACCTTCATCAGCGGGCCGCTTTCATGTGCCCGATCTGCAAGCAGTCCGTCTCCTCCGAGATCCACCGCCACAAGTCCCTCGGGATCTTCGTCCCGGTATGGCGCGCGGGCCCCTGTGAGAACCCCGACTGCCCGGACTACGCGGTCGAGGGGCGGCCCGCCCGGCACCGGTCCCGGGGGTGACCCGGGGCGGCTGCCTCAGCCCGCGGCCAGGCGCGCGGTGAGACGCGCCTTCGTCGCGGGCCACTCGTCGGCCAGCAGCGAGAAGTAGACGCTGTCCCGCCAGGTCCCGTCCGGCCGCTGCCGGTGCCGCCGGAGCACCCCCTCGCGCCGCGCACCGAGCCGGGAGATGGCCGCCTGCGAGCGCTCGTTGAGATGGTCGGTCTTCAGCTGGACGCGCCCCATGCCCAGCTCCTCGAAGGCGTGCGTCAGCAGGAGCTTCGTCTCGCTGTTCACCGCCGAGCGCCAGTGGGCGCGCCCGTACCAGGTCCAGCCGATCTCCAGGCGCTCGTCGTGCACCGCGACGTCCATGTAGGTGGTCCAGCCGACGGCCCGCCCGCTCGCGCGGTGGACGACGGCGAACGGTACGTACGTCACGTCGCCGAGCACCCGCTCCATCCGGCCGCGCAGCTCCTCGCGGGTCCGCGGCGCCGGACCGCCCTGCCAGCGCCACACCTCCTCGTCGCCGCCTCCCGCCGTGAAGAGGCCGTCGAGATGGCCCGAGGGTCAGCGGGACGAGTTCGACGTGCTGCCCGGTCAGGGTCACGGGCCGAGGGTGAAGTGCGGACATGGCGTGACCCTAACGCCTCGCCGCTTATGTACTAGCACACACTGGTTACGTACTAGTACGTAACCAGTCGGGGTCGTCCGGCGTGCGGTCCGGCTCTCCGCTGACTAGCGTTGCCCGTGCGGGGCGGGAGCCCGTACGGGGAGGGCCGAGAACAGCGACTCCAGGGGCATCGACTCCAGGAAGGGACCGGCGCCATGGCTGTACAACCCGAGGGCACTCCGTGCTGGGCGGACGCCATGTTCGCCGACGTGGAGGGCGCCAAGAGCTTCTACGGAGATGTGCTCGGCTGGACTTTCGGCGAGAGCCTGGCGGAGTTCGGCAACTACACGCAGGCGTACGCGGACGGCAAGGCGGCCGCCGCCCTCTCCCCGCCCATGCCGGGAGAGGAGGAAAGCCCCTCGGCGTGGTGTCTGTACCTCGCGTCGGCGGACACCGCCGCGACCGTCGCGAAGGTCCGCGAGAACGGCGGCGAGGTGCTGGTGGAGCCCATGCGGGTCGGCGAGTTCGGCACGATGGCGCTGGCCCGCGACCCCGGCGGAGCCGTCTTCGGCATCTGGCAGGCGGGCACCCACGAGGGGTTCGAGACGGAGATGGGTGCGCCCGGCGGCTACTGCTGGGGCGAGGTCTTCACCCGGGACCCGAAGTCGGTCGACGCGTTCTACCCCGCGGTCTTCCCCTACGCCGTGCGGAAGTTCGACGACGAGTCGATGGACTTCTCCATGTTCGACGTCGAGGGGCAGACGGTCCTCGGCCGGATGGCGATGGGTGACGACTTCCCGGCGGAGGTCCCCTCGTACCTGAACGTGTACTTCGCCGTGCCGGACTGCGACGCGGCGGTGGCGAAGGCGACCGAGCGTGGCGGGGTGCTGCGGTTCGGGCCGATGGACAGCCCGTTCGGCCGGTTCGCGGCGATCGGTGACCCACAGGGCGCCTTGTTCGCCGTGGTCGACGTGACCACCACCGAGGGCGAGATGCCGGCGACGAGCCCGGCGGCATAGTCCCGGGGCCGACACCCCCGACACGGGCCGCGCCAGGAGGACGGGCGCGGTCCGTTCGCGTGCCCCCACACGCAGCGCACCACATCCCGTGCGTTCCTCCGGGACCTCTCGCATCTGCGATGGATCATCATCCAGAGAATGGCACATGCCAGCCTGATTGCTCTAACGTGTTGCACATGCAGACCTACACAATCGGCCAGGCGGCACGACTTCTCGGAGTCAGCCCCGACACCGCCCGCCGCTGGGCGGATGCAGGCCGGGTCGCGACCCATCGCGACGAGTCCGGCCGGCGTCTGATCGGCGGCCGCGCGCTGGCCGCCTTCTCGATCGAGGTCGGCCAGGGCGCGGGCGACGAGGACGAGACCCCGTACACCTCGGCCCGCAACGCGTTCCCGGGCATCGTCACCGCGGTGAAACTCGGCGACGTCGCGGCCCAGGTCGAGATCCAGGCAGGTCCGCACCGACTCGTCTCGCTCCTGACCCGGGAGGCGGTGGAGGAGCTTGGACTTGAGGTCGGCATGCGGGCGACCGCCCGGGTGAAGTCGACCAGCGTGCATATCGACCGCACCTGAGTCCACACCCGGGTCCGCACCCCGTACCTGGGTCCGCACCCCGTACCTGGGTCCGCACCCCGTACCTGGGTCCGCACCCCGTACCTGGGTCCGCACCCCGCACCCGGGTCCGCACCCCGCACCCGGGTCCGCACCCTGCACCTGGGACCGCCCGGGACCGCACACGGACCGGCCGTCGACGACCCCGGCCGGCCGTGGCCCGACGAAGGCACACCGTTGCCCACGTACCGCAGCCCCGCCCGGCCGGCACACGTCGACCGTGCACGCATCCAAGGAGCCCCGACCCCCATGTCCCTCCCGGTCAACCGCCGCCGTGCGGCCGCCGCCGTCCTGGCCACCGCCCTCCTGATCCCGCTCGCCGCCTGCGGCAGCGACGGCTCCGGCGCCGGCCAGGCCGAGGACAGCGGCTCGGGCGCCCCGAAGGCCGACCTGACCGTGCTCGCCGCGTCCTCCCTGACCGACGTCTTCAAGGAGGCGGGGGCCGCGTACGAGAAGGAGATCCCCGGCACGAAGGTGACGTTCTCCTTCGCGGGCTCCCAGGAGCTGGCCGCCCAGGTCAAGCAGGGCGCCCCCGCCGACGCCCTGGTCACCGCGGACACCAGGACGATGGACGGCCTCTCCGGCGACACCGGGAAGCCGGCCGTCATCGCCAGGAACCGCCTCGTCATCGCCGTCGGCGAGGGCAACCCGGAGAAGGTCGGGAACCTCAAGGACCTCGCCGACCCGAAGCTGAAGGTCGTCCTGGCCGCCCCCGAGGTGCCGGTGGGCCGCTACAGCGAGCAGATCCTCGACGCGCGGAAGACCGAGGTGAAGCCGGTCTCCCTGGAGCCCAACGTCCGTGCGGTCCTCAGCAAGGTCTCACTCGGCGAGGCGGATGCCGGGATCGTCTACCGGACCGACGCCGCGACCGCCGCGGACAAGGTCGACGCGATCGAGATCCCGGACGCGGAGAACGCCATCGCCTCCTACCCGGCCGCCACACTGAAGACGTCGAAGCACGGCGAGGCCGCCGCCGCGTTCGTCGACTGGCTCTCCACACCTGCCGCGCAGAAGATCCTCCGGGGCGCGGGCTTCCAGCAGCCCTAGAAGACCGATGAAGATCTTGAAATCGCGCCCGGGTTGCACTGGTTCGACCTGATTGACATTTACCGGCAATCCGGGGTGAAACAGTCGGCCCGAGCAAGATCTTCAGGAGTCTTCTAGGGCCGGTCGTTCGGATCAGGCCGGGCTCGCGCGCCCCGGTGCGCACTCCCCCAAGCTCTCGGCTTCGCTCAAGCAGGGAGGGGCCCATCCGCGTTGCCTCGATCCTCCGCCTTGCAGCTGCACGCACCGGACCCCGCTCCCTTATCCGGCCTGATCCGAACGACAGGCCCTGACCGCCGCACGCCCCGGCAGGCCCGTACGGAACGCTCCGACCAGCCTGCCGGGCACCGCACTTCGAGCCGCCCGACGAGGTCGCCCATGAAACGCCCATCACTCCGCCGTACGCCCGGGGCCCGTGCCCCGCTCCTGCTGACGGTGCCCGCCCTGCTGGCCGTGGTCTTCCTGATGCTGCCGCTCGTCGGCATCCTGGTCCGCACCTCCTGGGGCGACCTCGGCGCCCACCTCACGGCCGAGGCCACCACCCGGGCGCTGCGGCTCTCCCTGCTGGTCTCGCTCTGGTCCCTCGGCCTCTCGCTCCTGCTCGGGGTGCCGCTGGCCTGGCTGCTGGCCCGGGTGCCGTTCCCCGGCAAGGCGTTCGTCCGCTCGCTGGTCCTGCTGCCGATGGTCCTGCCGCCCACGGTCGGCGGCGTCGCGCTGCTGCTGGCGTTCGGCCGGCGCGGGCTGCTCGGCCCGTGGCTGGAGGACACCTTCGGCATCACGCTCCCCTTCCACACCTCGGGGGCCGTGCTCGCGGCGACCTTCGTCGCGATGCCGTTCCTGGTCATCTCGCTGGAGGGCGCGCTCGGCGGGCTGCGTCCCCGGTACGAGGAGACCGCCGCGTCCCTCGGAGCCTCGCCGGTACGGGTGTTCCTCACCGTGACGCTGCCGATGGTCGCCCCCGGGCTGATCGCCGGAGCCGCCCTGACCTGGGCGCGGGCACTCGGTGAGTTCGGCGCGACCATCACCTTCGCCGGGAACCTCCCCGGCACCACACAGACCCTGCCGCTCCAGGTGTATCTGCTGCTCCAGGACTCGCCGGAGGCCGCCACCTCCGTGTCACTGCTGCTTCTGGCCATCGCGATGATCGTGCTCGTCGCGCTGCGCGGCCGCTGGACCGGCACCCCGGGCGCCCACCGGGGCCCCACGAGCCGTGCGGCGGCGGCCCGGCCGGAGGACGACCCGCCGGGCACCGCGCCGGAAGCCCTCCCCGAGCCGCCCCCCGGCCTGCTGGAGAAGGCCCCCCGGGAACCCTGGCCGCTGCACGCCGACGTCACCGGCTTCACCCGGCTGACGCTCGACGCCCCGCCCGGCACCACCATCGCGGTGGTCGGCCCCAACGGCGCGGGCAAGACGACGCTCCTGCGGGCCCTCCTCGGCCTCACCCCCCGCGCCCACGCCCGACTGCGCCTGGGCGACATCGATGTGTCGGCGCTCCCCCCGCACCGCCGGGGCGTCGCCTGGGTGCCCCAGGACGGGGCGCTCTTCCCGCACCTGAGCGCCCTCACCAACACGGCGTACGGGCTCCGCGCCCACGGCGTGCCCCGCGCCGGGGCCCGGCGCGAGGCCCAGGGCTGGCTGGACCGGCTCGGGGTGGGCCACCTCGCCCACCGCAGACCCGCGCAGCTCTCCGGCGGCCAGGCCCAGCGGGTCGCCCTGGCCCGCGCGCTGGCCGCCCGCCCCCGCCTCCTGCTGCTGGACGAACCGCTCGCCGCCCTCGACCAGACCACCCGGGCCCGGGTGCGGCACACCCTGCGCGGGCACCTCGCGGACTTCGGCGGGGTCTGTCTGATCGTCACCCACGACCCGGTCGAGGCGGTCTCGCTGGCCGACCGGGTCCTGGTGCTGGAGGACGGCCGGGTCCTCCAGGACGAGCCGCCCGCCGAGGTCACCCGGCACCCGCGCTCGCCGTGGGTGGCCCGGATGCTGGGCCGCAACGCCTGGTCCGGGACCGCCACCGCCGACGGTCTGGCGCCGGCGGACGGCGGGCACCTCGTGGTCGCCGAGCCCCTCGCGGCGGGCACGGACGCCCTCGCGGTCATCGCTCCGGAAGCCGTCTCCGTACACCGGGAGCGGCCCACCGGCAGCCCGCGCAACGTCTGGCCCGGCACGGTCCGCGAGATTACCTCGGCCGGCAGCCGGCTACGGCTGCTGATCACCTCCGCCGAGGCCCCGGACCTGGTCGCGGAGATCACCCCGCAGGCCGCCGCCGAGCTGGGCATCGCCGACGGGAGCGCCGTCTGGACCAGCGTGAAGGCCACCGAGGCGACGGTCGTCCCGCTCTGAGTCCAGGAACGGGGCCCGGGAGCGGGGTCCTCCGGGAACGGGGTCCGGCAGCGGCGTGGAACCATCGTCCGCTCCGGCTCGTACTTCTGTACGTACGACGACCGAGAAACGGGGACCCATGGCACTGTTCGGCAACGCCCACACGATCAAGCCCGCCACCGCCCAGCAGGACTACGCCCGGCTCCTCGGGCAGGGCGAGCAGGTGCACGCCGCGTTCCTGCTGATCCGCGACACGATCCTGTTCACGGACCGGCGGCTGGTCCTCGTCGACAAGCAGGGCATCACCGGCAAGAAGGTGGAGTACCACTCCGTCCCGTACCGCAGCATCACGCACTTCTCCGTGGAGACGGCCGGGACGTTCGACCTCGACGCCGAGCTGAAGATCTGGATCTCGGGCAACGCGACCCCGCTCCAGAAGACGTTCACCAAGGGCGTCGACATCTACGAGGTGCAGGCGATACTCACGCAGTTCGTCGCCCGGTAGCCACCCCCGGGACCGGTCAGAAGGACGGGCGCAGCCGGGCCGCCGCCGAGTGCCCGGGGGCGGCGGCGCGCAGCTTCGCGGCGCGCTCCCGCAGCTCGGGCAGCAGGCTGTAGAGCGCGTCGCCGGGGCAGCGGGTCTCGAAGCTGTCGCGGTGACCGGAGACGACGTGCAGCCGGGCCACCTGGCCCCGGTCGAAGCGGCTCTCGTCGTTCGTCGAGACCAGGTCGACCCTGCCCAGCGGATCCGCCCCGGGCCGCAGCTTCCAGGCGGTGAGCTTCACCAGCGCGTCCATCATCGGCTTCGGCACCTCGACTCCCGCGCCGAAGTTCCCGATCGCCGCGATGCCGACCGTGTCGGTGTTGAACCCCTTGGTGTGCGCGCCGAGCACCGAACGTCCGACACTGCCCGCGCGGCCCTCGTAGATGGTGCCGCAGCGGTCGACGAGGAAGTTGTAGCCGATGTCGTCCCAGCCGTCCTGCCGGATGTGGTCGCTCTGGACGGCCCGGATCAGGGCCGGTGCGTCCGCGCAGTCGTAGTCGTTGGGGTTGCCGGTGTGGTGCACGAACACCGCCCGCGCCGCGCCCGTGTAGTGCGGCCCCTCCCGGACCAGGTCCTCGTCCGCGTGCCATTCGCGGCGGCTGACGACGGCCGGCTGCGGCAGTCCGCGCGGCGGGCGGGGCCCGGTGGCCAGCTCCTTCCGGGTCCCGTGGAACGCCGGGCCGTCCCCGAACACCAGGAGGGCCAGGGGCAGGGCCAGAACGCCCAGGACGAATCGGCGGGACCACATGGACTCCACCCTGCGCCCCTGCCTCCGCCTTCGCAGAGGACCGGGCCGATCGGGTGACGCCCGCAGGCCCTCCACCGACAGGGGCGGTTCGCCCGCGATGCACGTATCGCCGGGTCTCCTTGCGATGAGATCCGGATCATCACGATGAGATCCGGATCATCGCCCGCTCCCGGCGGGGATGCCCGGCGGAGCGAGGGAGCATGGCCCACGACCGTGTGCCGGACCAACCGGATGCCGGCCTCAAGCCGACCCCGGGCGATGGGCCTCTGGGCGGGCTGGCTGGGCGGCTGGGCGGTCACCATGACCGGGGTCCTGGTGGTGGGCTCGCTGGCCGATGTGGCGGTGAGCTTCACGCTGCTGGCGGTGGGCCTGGACGGCTGGGTCGACAACGACTTCGTGCGCCAGCTGCTCACCGTGCTGCTGATCATCGTGATGACCGGGCTCTGCGTCCTGTGCGTCCTGTGCGTCCCCATGGAGGAGGGCACGCTCTAGATGTGTGAGATGTGTGAGATGTGTGAGATGTGCGAGATGTGCGGATCGGGCACGCGCGGGACCTCACCACGCCTCGCCGCCCTCCGCCGTGCGGCCCGGAACGGCCTTGCCCCCGCCGTCCTCCTCCTGGCGCAGCAGGCGGAACGCCAGCAGGGGGAACACCAGCACCGACACCATCGCGGCGGCGACCAGGGCGGCGGCCTCGCCCGCCCCGATCACCCTCTCCTCCAGGCCGATCGCGGTGATCGCGACCACCAGTGGCAGACAGGTGGACGCGAACAGGCCGAGCGCGGAACGCGGACCGCGCCCGGTCAGGTCGCGCGGGGCCAGCAGATACGCCGGAACCCCGCGCACCAGCAGGAACAGCAGCAGGAAGACCGGCAGGAGCAGCAGCGGACGCCCGCCGTCCAGGAGCGCCGCGAGGTCGAAGTCGATGCCCGTGACGATGTAGAAGAACGGCACGAGGAAGCCGAAGCCGATCGCCTCGACCCGCTCCAGGATCTCCCCGCTGCGCTCGGGTACCGCCCCCTGGAGGACGAGGCGGGTCAGCATCCCCGCGGCGAACGCGCCGAGCAGCGTGTCCAGGCCGAAGACATGGGCGAGCCCCAGCATCCCGGCCAGCAGCAGCATCACGAAGCGGACGGCGAACTGGCCGCTGCTGTGCAGGGTCATGGCGATGATGTGGGCGAACCACGGCGGCCGGGGCCGCATCGCCCAGAACACCGCGCCCGCCGTGACGACGGCGAACACGGCCAGCACCACGCCCGCAGCACCGGGGCTGCGGCCGCTGAACAGCAGGGCCATCGCGATGATCGGGCCGAACTCGCCGACCGAGCCGAACGCCATCACCACCGACCCGAACCGCCCCTCCAGCCGCCCCGAGTCCCGCAGGATCGGCAGCACCGCGCCCAGCGCGGTGCTGGTCAGCGCGGTGCCGATGACCAGGCTCTTCGCCAGGTCCGCCCCACTGAGCAGCAGGGCGACACCGAGTCCGGCGGCGAACGAGAGAACCCAGGCCCCGCCGGCCCGGCGCAGGGTGGAGCCGCGGACCTCGGCGAACCGGATCTCGTACCCCGCCAGGAAGATCAGCATCGAGAGCCCGAGGTCGGACAGCGTGTCGATGACCTGGTCGTGGTGGGCCCAGCCGAGCACATCGGGCCCGACCAGGACCCCGAGCACGATCTCGAAGATGACGACGGGGACGGGCAGCCACCGCCCGGTCGCGTAACCGAGCAGCGGGGCGAGAACCGCCAGGGCCATGATCAGGACAAGGGTCCCCGGGTACTCCATCGCTCGTGTATAGCAAGGAAAACCACCGAATCATCCGCTATGACACTCTCTGTACCCTCTGTGCTCTCCGCACCCTCCGGGCCGCCGGTCAGTTCGGGCAGTGGGTGTCCCGGGCGGGCCGCCGCCCGGTTACCAGGAAGTCGCTGACCGCCCGGTCTCCGCGGGCGTTGCCGTTGCCCAGACACATCCCGTGCCCGCCCTGCTCCACGGTCACTATCCTGGCCCGCTCGCCGAGCGCCGCCCGCATCTTCCGGCCCCGGCCAACGGGGTGGCCGGGTCGCGCAGGCTCTGGATCATCAGGACGTTCGAGGGGCCCTCGTCGGTGATCCGGGTGGGCCGAGGGGGTTTCCGGCCCTGCTCCACCGGACGCCCTCTCAGCTCCTCGGTGGACCGGGGTGGGGACATCCCCCGGTCCCCCTGGACCATCCCCCGGGCGGACCTCGCGCCGCCCCTGGATCGTCCCCCGGGCCGCGCCCGTCACCCGTTCCCCCGCACCGGCGTGCCGGGCGGCGGCCGGAGCCGTTGAATGCAGAGTCCGAGGCGTCCCTGCAGAAAGCCGGGGCCGGGGAGCGAATCGCCGGGAACGAGGCGGAAGGCAGGAGACCCGCATGTCGTCGTCACAGGCCCGCACCGACCGGGTGGCCGTCCCGCGCCGACGGGGCGCACTGCGGCGCACCGGCGAGTGGTGCGCCCGGCACTTCGTGACCGTCCTGGTCCTGTGGGTGGCCGCGCTCGCCGGGCTCCAGGTCCTCCAGCACGCGTACGGCGGCGACTACTCCGACGACTTCTCGCTGCCCGGCACCCAGTCCCAGGACGGCCTCGACGTCCTGAAGGCGCACGCGCCGCAGGCGGGTGGCTACAGCGCCCAAGTGGTGCTGCACGACCCCGACAAGCCGCTCACCTCGCTCTCCGACCAGGTCGCCACGGCCGTCGCCGACCTCCAGAAGCTCCCGGACGTGCTGTCCGCGCAGAACCCGCTGCCGCCGTCCGGCTCCCCCCCGCCGCCCGACCCGAACACCGGCCCGCTCTCCACGGACCAGAAGACCGCCTACATCACCGTCCGCTTCAGCGCCCAGCCCTCCACCTTCGATCCGTCCTACCTGGACGGGGTCGACCAGGCGGTGCAGCCGCTGCGTTCGGCGGGAGCGAGCGTGGAATACGGCGGATCGCTCGGCGAGCTGGCCCGGCCCGAGCCGAGCGACCGCACCAGCGAGGCGATCGGCTTCGGGGTGGCGATCGTGGTCCTGCTGATCGGCTTCGGCAGTCTGCTGGCCGCCCTGCTGCCGCTGGTCACCGCGCTGATCTGCGCCCTGTGCGGGCTCGCGCTGCTGGGCCTGCTGGCCGCCGCCACGACCTTCGCGACCGTGTCCCCGACGCTCGCCACGATGATCGGCATCGGCGTCGGCATCGACTACGCCCTCTTCCTGGTCACCCGGCACCGGCAGAACCTGGTCGACGGTCAGGACCCGGTGACCGCCGCCGGGCACGCCGCCGCCACCAGCGGGCACGCCGTACTGCTCTCCGGCTGCACGGTGATCATCGCGCTGTCGGGCCTGTGGGTCTCCGGGATCGGGTTCATCGGCAAGCTCGGCCTGGCCGCAGCGGTCACCGTCGTCACCGCGGTGTTCGGCGCCCTCACCCTTGTACCGGCGGTCCTCGGTCTCATCGGCCGTCGCATCGATCGGGTGCGGGTACGGAAACCGGTGGCCGAGACCGTACCGGCCCCCGAGGGTGCGGAGCCCGGCGGCTGGCACCGGTACGCGCAGCGGGTGGAGCGGCGGCCCTGGTGGTTCCTGGCCGGCGGGGTGACGGTGCTGGCCGTCCTGTCCTTCCCCCTCCTCTTCATCCAGCTCGGCCACATCGGCGACGGGGCCGACCCGAAGTCGTTCACCGACCGGCGCGCCTTCGACCTGATGTCCACCGCCTTCGGCCCTGGCTCCAACGGCCCGCTGACCCTGGTCATCGACCAGAGCAAGGTGCCCTCGTCCGAGCGTTCCGCCCTCGCCGACCAGGCACAGAAGGCGCTGACCGGGGTGCCTGACGCGGCCGCGATCACTCCGCTCACCGCCACCTCGGACGGCGATGTGCTGACCGCTACCGCCTATTCGGTGGCCGCCCCGCAGGACGAGCGGACCACCTCTCTGACGAACCGGCTCACCGACGACGTCCTGCCCCAAGCGGTCTCGGGTACCGACGCGAGCACCTACGTCACCGGCACGACGGCCGCCCAGGTCGACTTCCTGGACATCGTCTCCAGCAGGCTGCCGCTGATCATCGCGGTCGTGGTGTGCCTGGCGTTCCTGGTGATCCTGGCCGTCTTCCGGGGGCTGCTCGTCGCGGTGAAGGCGGCTGTGCTCAACGTCCTGTCGATCGCCGCCTCGTACGGGGTCGTGGTGGCCGTCTTCCAGTGGGGCTGGGGCGGCCCGGCACTGGGAGTGTCGGGAGACGTGCCGATCGAGAGCTACGTCCCGATGATGATGTTCGCGATCGTCTTCGGTCTGAGCATGGACTACGAGATCTTCCTGCTCTCCCGCATCCACGAGACCTGGGTGCGCACCGGGGATGCGCGGGCGAGCGTGGCGCACGCTCTGGAGATCACCGCGCGGGTCATCACCTGCGCGGCGCTGATCATGGTGAGCGTCTTCGCCGCGTTCGTCATCAGCGACAACATCGTGGTGAAGATGCTGGGCCTGGGGCTGGCCGCCAGCGTGCTCATCGACGCCACCGTCGTACGGCTGCTGCTGGTCCCGGCGGTGATGACCCTGCTGGGCCGGGCCGCCTGGTGGATCCCGGGCCCACTGGACCGGATCTTGCCGCACCTGGACGCCGAGGGGAGCGCGGAGCCGCCCACACGGGCCAGGCGGGAGTGACGAAGGACACATCAAGAAGAGGGAACGCCTCCACGCCCTAGGGTGTCAGGATGCCTTCCCCCCTCACCTCCGAGCAGCCGCGCCCCACCGCCGCCGCCGGTGCCCCGGAGACCGGAAAGCCACCGTCCGACGGCCGGGACCACTTCTTCGACAACGCGAAGTACCTGGCGATCGTACTGGTGGCGATCGGACACGCGTGGGAGCCGCTGCCCCGGGCCGCCTCGTGGAAGCCGCGTACACCTTCATCTACACGTTCCACATGCCGGTGTTCATCCTGATCGCCGGCTACTTCTCACGGAACTTCGAACTGCGGCCGGACCGGGTGTGGAAGCTGGTCACCAGCCTGCTGGTGCCGTACATCCTGTTCGAGACCCTCTACACGCTCTTCGAGCGGGCGGTGGACAAGCCGGGCTACTCGCTCTCCCTGCTGGAGCCCTACTGGCTGCTGTGGTTCCTGCCCGCCCTGTTCCTCTGGCGGCTGTCCACCCCGCTGTGGCAGACCGTGCGCTTCCCGGTGCTGGCCTCCCTCGCCATCGCCGCGCTGGCGACGGTGTCACCGGCCGCCGACGGGAGCCTTCCGGTCCAGCGCGCCCTGCAGTTCCTGCCGTTCTACGTGCTCGGCCTGCGGCTGCGCTCCGAGCACTTCGCGGCCCTCCGCTCCACCTGGGTACGGGTCGTCTCGGTACCGGTGTTCGCGGCCGGGATGCTGCTGGCGTACTGGCTGGTGCCCCGGACCTCGACCTCGTGGTTCTTCCGGAAGAACAGCGCCCAGCGGATGGACACCGCCGACTGGACGGGCCCGACCGTCACCCTTCTGCTGTTCGTGGCCGCGATCGTGCTGGGCGCGTGCTTCCTCGCCTGGGTGCCCAGGGGCCGCAACTGGATGACCTCACTCGGCATCTGCACGCTGTACGGGTATCTGCTGCACGGCTTCGTCGTCCGGGGCCTGAAGTACGGCGGCTTCTACGAAGACCCGTTCTTCGACACCACGATGGGCACGGTCGCCGTCACCCTGGGCGCGGTCGTCATCATGACCCTGCTGTGCACGCCCCCGGTCCGGCGGCTGCTGCGCCCGCTGGTGGAACCGCGCATGGCGTGGGCCCGGCAGAAACCGCCGCCGGCCGCCCCGACGCCCTGAGGGCGGAACAGCCGGGCGGCGGGGGAGGGTTCAGTGATCCACGACGACCGTCCGGCCGAGGACCGCGACGTGTTCCAGGACGTCCTCCAGCGGATCGTCGATCTGGCCCGTCGCGATCAGGGCCACCTGCGGGCCGTTGTGGGCGTCGGTGTGCGTCTCGTCGGCGTGAGCGACGGTGGCGGGCAGCACGGACGCCACCACGGTCGTGGCCAACGCGGTCAGCTTCCTGTTCATGGTGCCGATCATGGCACGCCCCGCGACGCCCGAAGTCGGCGTCGCGGGGTGCGGAAGCGGGTCTCAGACCCCGTCGGCCCGGGGGGCGGACACCGCTCCGGGAGCCTCGGCCCGTGCCTCGGCCGGAGTGCCCAGCAGCGCGGATGCCGTCTCCAGCGGGGTGCGGGCGGGGGCCGGCGCGGGCACGGCCGACTCGGCGGTACGGCAGGTGAATCCGAGCTTGGACAGCGCCCGGACGACCTCGGCGGAGCTGAAGTCGCGGCGGTCCTGCCGGGTGATCACTTCACCCACCTGCTTGACGGGGTAGACCCGGCGGCTGATGACCACCGCGTCGCCCGTGACGGGTTCGGGCTTGATGCCCTTCATCGAGTCCTCCACCTCGTTCTTGAACAGATCGAAGGGGAAGCGGGCGATGACACAGCGCATGGTTCCTCAACAGGGGTCGAGTGCGGAGGGGGCGTACGGGAGCCCCGAGCGGGATGCTCGGTGCACGCACCGGGAGGATCGCCGGGCGTACGGGGCGGCCGGCGGCGCACCGCCGGCCGCACGGGATCACGCGGCGCGGTTGTTCCGGCGCTGCGTGGCGGCCGCACGGGCCTCGGGCGTCGGCACTCCGGGACGACGGCCCCGGGCCGGAGCCCCGCCGCCGCGCTTGGTGCCACGGCCCATGAACGCGCCGCCGCGGCTGCTGCCGCGCTCCTTGGCCGGGGCGGAGATGACGACCGGGACGCCGGAGGGTGCCTGCGCACCGGTGATCCGGTTCAACTCGGCCTCGCCGGAGCGGACCTGGGCGACCTGCGGGGTGATCCCGGCGTCCGCCATCAGCCGGGTCATCTCGCGGCGCTGGTTGGGCAGCACCAGCGTGACGACGCTGCCGGACTCCCCGGCACGGGCGGTACGGCCGCCGCGGTGCAGGTAGTCCTTGTGGTCGCTCGGCGGGTCCACGTTGACGACCAGATCGAGGTTGTCGACGTGGATGCCGCGCGCCGCGACGTTGGTGGCGACCAGCACGGTGACATGCCCGGTTTTGAAGCGCTCCAGCGTGCGGGTGCGCTGCGGCTGGGACTTGCCCCCGTGCAGCGCCGCCGCCCGGACCCCGCTGTGCAGCAGGTGGTCGGTGAGCTTGTCGACCGCGTGCTTGGTGTCCAGGAACATGATCACGCGGCCGTCGCGGGCCGCGATCTCCGTCGTGGTGGCGTACTTGTCCGAGCCCTGGACGTACAGGACGTGGTGCTCCATCGTCGTGACCGCGCCGGCGGACGGGTCGACGGAGTGCACGACCGGGTCCTTGAGGTAGGTCCGCACCAGCAGGTCGACGTTGCGGTCCAGGGTGGCCGAGAAGAGCATCCGCTGCCCGTCCGGGGTCACCTGGTCGAGCAGCTCGGTGACCTGCGGCATGAAGCCCATGTCGGCCATCTGGTCGGCCTCGTCGAGGACGGTGATGGTGACCCGGTCCAGCCGGCAGTCGCCGCGCTCGATCAGGTCCTTGAGGCGGCCCGGGGTCGCGACGACGACCTCGGAGCCACCGCGCAGCGCGCTGGCCTGGCGGCCGATGGACATGCCGCCGACCACGGTGGCGATGCGCAGCTTCAGCGACCGGGCGTACGGGGTGAGCGCGTCGGTGACCTGCTGGGCCAGCTCCCGGGTGGGGACGAGGACCAGGGCGAGCGGCCGCTTGGCGTCGGCACGGCGGCCGGCGGTGCGGGCCAGCAGCGCGAGGCCGAAGGCGAGGGTCTTGCCGGAGCCGGTGCGGCCCCGGCCCAGGACGTCCCGGCCGGCCAGCGAGTTCGGCAGGGTGGCCGCCTGGATCGGGAAGGGCACGGTCATGCCCTCGGCGACCAGCGCCGCCTTCAGCGGTGCGGGCATCTCCAGCTCGCCGAAGGTCTCGGCGGCGGGGAGGGCCGGGGTGACGGTCACCGGCAGGGCGAACTCGCCCTTGACGCCGGAGGCGGAGCGGCGGCCGTAGCCACCGGACCGGCCCGAGCCGCCCGAGCCGCCGGAGCGCTTGGGTCCGCCGCCGAAGCCCGCGGCGCGGCGCTCGCCGCCGCCGGAGTAGCGGGGGGCACCGCCGGAGGAGCGGGTGCGGGAGAATCGGTCGTTCGAGCGGGGCGTGCGTTCGCGGTTCATGCAGAACCTTTCCTCGATGGGGCACGTATCGAGGGATTCTTTTTCGGGAAGCGACCGTGAACGGCACCCAGAATCGCAAGAACGAGCCGATGAAATGACAAAAGAAAACGAAGCCCGGCCGCCGGGAATCAGTGCACCGGACGCGGCTTCGTCTGGGGGCGCGCGGAGCGGGCCCGGAAACGACAACGAGCCGGGGCCCGCACCCCAAGGTGCGGGCCCCAGCTGCGCAGTACTACCTGAGTGATCAGGCGGGGGTGATGTTCTCGGCCTGCGGGCCCTTCTGGCCCTGCGTGACGTCGAAGTTCACCTTCTGGCCCTCCTGCAGCTCACGGAAGCCGCTGGCGGCGATGTTGCTGTAGTGAGCGAAGACGTCGGCGCCGCCGCCGTCCTGCTCGATGAAGCCGAAGCCCTTTTCTGCGTTGAACCACTTCACGGTGCCAGTAGCCATGTCATATCTCCTTAGGGGCAGAGCCCGCGGGCCCACACTGTGCGGACCCCACGTCGCCGCGATGATTACCCCGTCCGGAAGAACACCGGAAATACAAAAGTGTGCCCGCCGACATCTGACCGGCAAGAACACTTGAAGTTTTTGGGAACCACAACTGCAACTGAGATCAACACTAGCACGATGGGGCGGGAGAGGCTGGTGCCAAATATCACCGGCCGTGTCGGAACAGACCCGGAACAGATCCGGAACGGAAAAGCCTCATCGCGCATTGCGCGAAATTCTGTGCTGACGAATGCAGATATCTTCCGGGGTCGCGCGGGGCCTTCCGCACCGGGGGCGCGGTGGCCGTCAGCGCTCGGCGGGACCGCCGGAGCGGGCGGACCGGCCGCGCAGCTCCTCGTTGAGGCGCAGCGCCTCCTCCAGCTGGTCCTCCAGGATGACGATGCGGCAGGCGGCCTCGACGGGCGTGCCGGCGTCGACCAGCTCGCGGGCGCGCGCGGCGATACGCAACTGGTAGCGGGAGTATCGGCGGTGGCCGCCCTCAGACCGCAGCGGGGTGATCAGGCGGGCCTCGCCGATCGCCCGGAGGAACCCCGGCGTCGCACCGATCATCTCCGCGGCTCGCCCCATCGTGTAGGCGGGGTAATCGTCGTCGTCGAGCCGGTCGGTGGCGTGCGAGGGGGTCTCCGGGGGCATCTGCGCCTCTTCCGTCACGCGTGACCGGAGGAGCCGGGCGCCTTACGCCTGCGGGGTGCGCCTCTGCTGCGTACCGCTGTTTCACGTGACTGCACAAGAAACCCTAATCGCCCGGCAGGGTCATGTCTATCGCGGCTGGAACAGATTCGGGCCACCGGGAAGGGTGTGGCGGATCCGCCGCCGTGGATCACTGACCGACCGGTCAGTTGTCGTCGGGAGGGCCGCGGGGTCATAATGCACGCGTAGCCCTTCACGCATCCCCCGTCGTGAAGGGCTACACCCCTGTTCGGGCCTGCTCCGGGCGTCGCGGGGCAGCGGGATCGTTCACGGGCAAGGGACTCCCCTCGTGGTCCCCTGCCCGTGTTTTTTCGAGTTAACAGTGACGTAGAGTGTTTACGCAAGCTCAGTTCCGACTCCGAGGTGATCGTGGAGGCCCGGATGGCCATGGACGACGGCGGCGAACGCGGTCCGGAACCCGTCGAACCCTCCGGTCCGGACGAGCTTCCCCGCCTCGACTCGCTGCGGGAAAAAGTCGAGTACATGGTCGAGAAAACCTTCCCCGGACAGAAGATCTCGGGCCGGGTCTTCGCCGAGCTGGTCCGGGACCGCGGCGGCTCGCTGTCGCACAGCTACTTCTCCAACATCCTGGCCGGCAAGGTCACCCAGCCCTCCGAGGACATCCTCAAAGCCCTCGGCCTGGGATTCGGCGTGGACTGGCGCTTCTTCAAGGAGGAGTCCGACGTCGTCGACGACGTCGTCGCCGGACTGCAGTTCCTGGCCAAGCGACGCACCGGGGAGATCAGCGGCCTGGCCGGCCGGGGGCTGGACGACGACGGGCTCCCGCCGGAACTGCTGAGGTTCGCCCTGTCCCTGCTGGAGGACGCGACCCGGGAGAAGGGTGACCCGGAGGGGGAAAGCGGCGGCGCCGATTCCGCCGTGCACCACCGCCCGGCGGGTCCGGCGGCGTAGCGTCTTGGTCATGTCCCTGCGGAAGCTGCGGAAAGAGTGCGAGGCCGGGCTCGCCGACCTGCCCATCCCGGTGCCCTTCTCGCTGGACGGACTCGTCGCGAACATGGAGGAGGCCGGCGGACGCACGATCCGGCTGCACGAGCTGCCGGACCGCCTCGCCCGCGTCAACGCCGCCTGCGGGCTGCGCCTGAAGTCGGGCGGAACCAGCCTCGTCCTCTACCGCCGCAGGCCGACCGCGTACCAGACCCAGCACGTGATCCTGCACGAGCTGTGCCACGAGTGGTTCGACCACGGGACGACGCTCGACGCGGAGCAACTGCGCACGCTCCTCCCGGTCTTCGACACCTCGCTGATCGCCCGGATGATCTCTCCGGCCGCCGCCGAGTCCTTCGCCTCCGGCGGTGGCACCGTCCAGGCCCGTGCGCAGTACGCGACCCACGACGAACGCATGGCCGAATTCGGTGCCTCCCTGATCCCCCGGATGGCGCGGGGCCTCACCACCGATGACATGGTGGGGCGGCTGGACAACTCCCTGTCCCGCCCGATGGCCAACCGACGGCGCGGCCTCTTCCCCGGAAGACGGTCCGACGACGCCTGACACGTGCCACCGCCTCACCCGCGGGTCCCCGCCCCGCATCCCGACCCCGAGGACGAACACCGCCGTGACTCCCCTCGATCTCGCCGGCTATCTGATAGCCGGCCTGATGACGGCCGTTGCCCTGTGGCGTATGCCCGCCGCCCTGTGGGGCGACGAGGAGGACCGCAGACGCCGGGCCCTGTGGGGCTGCTACGCCGGATTCGCCGTCGCGCTGTGGACGAAGACCGAGGCGGTGCGCATCGGCCTCAACAACAGTGCCGTCACCGACCTCGCCGTCCTCATCAAGCATTACACCGCCACCGTGGCAATTCTGGCCATCCTCAGTTACATCGTGGCCATCTACGGCAGCTACCCCGAAGAGGGTGCGGTCCCCCGCCACGTACGGTTCGCGCGGTTCGTCCAGAAGCTGGCGGCCAAGGCCTCCGTCGCCACGTTGATCCTGCTGACCGTCCTGTTCTTCACCGTCGTCGACCGCTCCGAGCCCTCGGACCGCTTCGTCTCCGACCACGCCGGGGAGGGGGGCGCCACGCTCTACATGAGCGTCTTCTACCTCTACCTCGGGGCCGCGTCCGCCGTGTGCGCCTTCCAGTGGGCGCTGGCCACCCTCGACACCCGGCGGCGCCATCTGCGCATCGGGCTCGGGATGATGACGTTCGCGATGTTCATCGGCGTCGGCTACACCGTCAGCCGCACCCTGTTCCTGTGGATCAGTGTGGTGGACGAGCCGAGCGAGGCGTTCGCGCTGCGGTTCGACCGGATCACCGAGGCCGCACAGCTCGTGCTGTTCGCCTTCTTCGCCCTCGGCGCGTCCGTCCCCGCCTTCGCGGCGGGCCTGCGACGGGCCGGACTGTGGCGGGCCCAGGTCCGACTGCACGCCCTCTGGTACGAGTTGATGGCCGCGTTCCCGGACCAGCCGTTCGACCCGCCCGCCTCGCTGGCCCGCGAGCTGACCCGGTTCACCGTCCCGGCCGACCTGCGGGTGGACCGCTGGGCCGCAGACATCGCGGACGCGGCCGAGAAGCTCCGTCACTACGTGCCCGACGGGCTGCTCGCCGCCGCCGGACGGGCCGCCGCACGCGACACGGACGACCCGCGCCGGGCCGAGTCCCTCACGGACGCCTACTGGATCCGGGCCGCCCTGCTCGCGAAGGATTCCGGCGCGCCCGCCGGGGGAGCCGCGACGGTCGCCTCCCAGCACGCGGCGGACCAGGACGGCGAGGTGGCCCGACTGGTCCGGGTCGCCGCCGCGTACCGGACGGTCGGCGAGGAGCGCGCCCGCGCGGTCCTCGCGGCCGCGACGGCCGAAACCGCCCGCACGACGGAGACGAGCGCATGACCGGCAGCACGACCGGCGTGGGGATCCCCTCGCCGGTCGTGCTGCCGCACGACGTCCTGCCGGCAGGCATGCTCGGCATCGGCCTCGCGGCGGCGGGGGACCCGACGGGCTGCTCCGGGGCTTCCCCGGGGCGTTCCGCGCCGGGCCGGCCGCGGCGGTCCGCCGGTCCCGGGTCGCCCTCGGCTGCCACACCGTCGCCCGGACCGTGGCGGGCGCGGGCCTGCGGGCGGCGACGACGTTGGCGTACGTGTTCGGCGAGGGCGAGGGCGAGGGCGAGGGCGAGGGCGAGGGCGAGGGCGACCCGGGCGGCGCTACCGAGCCGGCGCTACCGGGTCAGAGGGCGGTGCACTGTCCCGTCCGCGGTCCGCTCACCACGTTGGTGCGGCCCGTGTCGTCCATGCCCGGCCGGTTGGCGGAGCACACCAGCGGGCCGGTGACGGTGTTGGCGGCGAGCAGCACGCCGCCGGTGTTGCCGGTGAGCACCACGGGGCCGGTGACGGTGTTCGCGGTGCAGCCCGGACCCCCCACCCGTACGGGACCGGTGGTGCGGCTCACGGACAGGGGCCCGGTGACCTGCGAACCGCACAGGTGGACCGCCGCCGCCCGGTCCGCCCGGAGCGGTCCGTCCAGGGTGGAACCGGTGACCACGAGGGCCGCTCCGGGGCGGACGACGACCGGGCCGCGCTGGGTGGCGCGGTCCAGGCAGGTGACACCGCTCGTGACGGTCAGCGGTCCGTTGCGGGAGCCGGTGACCGTGGTCGTGCAGGCGGGCGAGGGCAGGACGCGGGCCTTGTGGTCGAGGGAGTGGGCGAGCTTGCCGGGCTTGCGGTGGCTCAGGGGTCTGCCCAGCTTGGCGAACTCCCCGCCGGTCTCCTTCTTGCCGCCGTTCCACTCGTCGATCCGGCCGAGCTGCGCGGCGGTCCTCCCGTCGTCGACGACTGCCTCGGCGTCCAGCGCGGCCATCGACTTCGAGGCGCGCTTCACCAGGTCGAGGTAGGGGCCCGGGGCGGTCAGGTCGTGCGCACTCGTGTCGTGCTCGCCGCGCAGCCAGGAGCCCCAGGAGAACTCCAGGAACTCCGTTGCACTGTCGGGGACTTCGTAGCCGATGCCCCGGGTGAAGTAGACGAGGCTGCGGTACGGGTCGTCGCGGAAGTGCGTGATGCCCAGACGGTCCGGCAACCGGTCGACGCCGAGAGGCCGGTTGTTCTCGTCGCGCAGCCACACCTTCTTCTCGGCAGTCATCCGCTGCCAGAAGGCAGGGGAGGACAGGGAGCTGAAGTTGTCGGTGACGCGGAGCCGGATGTGCAGGTCGGTGGAGCCGTCGGGGCCCTCCAGGAATGATGTCAGCGAGTGGTGCCCGTCGGTGAGGTACAGCTTGCCGCCCGGTCCGACGACGGCCGTCTTCATCTCGGCGATCGTCTTCGGCGTCTCCTGCCCGACCGGCACGGTGCACGAGAAGCTCGACGGATCGTCCAGCCGGGCTCCGGGGCCGGCCGAGGCCGCCTCCTCCTGGCCGTTGGTCTCGCACCAGTCGTCGAAGCGCTTGTTGACGCCGCCCGCCGCCTCGTCGCGGTCGCTGCCGTACCGGCCGAGCTTGTAGAAGACCTGGTCGAAGCCGAGTACGGCCTGGGTCGGGTGCAGTTCGCCGAGGGTGACGTCGATCAGGTCCCCCGGCTGCGCGCAGGTGCGAGGCAGCGGCCCGCTCCCGGCGCACGGATCCCCGGCGGCCGCTCCGGTGCCCGCACCGGCCACGACCGTGCCCGCCGCCAGCACTCCGGCCAGCAGCAGCGCCCCGCGCCGTGGCAGCCGTGCCCGCGCCCTCGATCCGTTCATGTGACGTCCCCTCCCGCGTGATGGTCTTCCGCAGGGGACGATCGCAAGGCGCGACGACCCCCGCGGGGACGTGGTGTGAACGAGGGATGGCGCTGTGGTGCCACGGCGGGACGGTGCCGGCCTGCGGCAGCGGCCTCGCGACCGTCCCGTTTGCGGGGGTGGCGGACACCCGGTTACGTGTACGGGGAGGGCGCGCCCGCGAACGGGACGGCCCGAAGGCTGGAGGTACCTCCGATGGCGAAGAACCGGTCCGCGCCAGCCAAGGGCCTGCGTGGCAGCAAGGCCGGGCTCGTGCTGAGCCTGGGCAGCAGCGCGCTCGCGGTCATCAGGGCGTCCAAGCAGGTCCGCCGGGCCAAGGGCACGCACGACAAGCTGAACACCGCCGACGCGGTGGCGGGGCTGCTGCCGCTGATCACCTCGGCCGCCCTCGTACTGCGGCAGCTGCGCGGCCGACGGCAGGAGAGCCCGGAAGCGGCGTGAGCGTCGGCCACGACGTGGGCTCCACCCGAAAGGGCGGAAACCGCCGCACCTCCGATCGCTGAACCGCCTCCGGCCGACGCCGGGCGAGCGGGACCGCGAGAAGAGAGCTGGAACCCGGGCCCGAACGACGTCGGGGTGTTGTCCGCGACCGGTCCCGGCGGCTGCTGCCCGGATGCTCGGGCGTCACTCCGGAGGGGTCGGCCGCACCACCGGCGGGCCCTCGCGGATCCGGGAGGCCAGTACGGCGATGTCGTCCTCGGCGTCCTCGCCGAACCGGTCCAGCACCTGATCCAGCAGATCCTCCAGATGCCCGCCCCGCTGGAGGGTCAGCGAGGCCAGCCGCCGTATGGACACGTCGATGTCCTCGCCCCGGCGCTCCACCAGCCCGTCGGTGTACATGAACAGCACGGTCCCGGGGCCGCAGGGCACGTACGCGGTCCGGTACCCGCCGAACCCGGTGCCGAGCGGCGGCCCCACCGGCACCGGCACGACCCTGGCCCCGGCGGCGCCCGGGTCGATGAAGACCGGGGGCAGATGGCTCGCGCTGGCCACCTCGCACACCCCGCCGAACCGGTCGACGACGGCGAGCAGACAGGTCGCCGCCCGGTCCAGGCCCGACCGCTCGACCATCCCGTCGAGCTGCTCCAGGATCTGGTGGGGCGGCAGGTCCTCCCCTGACAGCAGCCGCAGCAGCGAGCGGTACTGGCTCATGGCGACGGCCGCCTCTACCCCGTGGCCCATCACGTCGCCCATCGCCTTCAGGTGCCGGCCGTCCTGGAGCGGTACGACGTCGAACCAGTCGCCGCCGACCAGGACGCCCCGGTCGGCGGGGAGGTAGCGGGTGGCGATCTCGACGTGCGGGTGGGGTCCCCAGGGCTCGGAGAGTAGGGAGCGCTGGAGTTCGCGGGCGATGCCGTGCTCGTGGTCGTAGCGGCGGGCCTGGTCGAGGCCGACGCCCGCCCGGACGGCGAGTTCGCGGGCGACGGCCACGTCCTGGCCGCTGAAGGCGGGTGAGCCGTCGGCCCGGACGAGGGTGAGCGTGCCGAGCGGCCGGCCGCGGGCGGTGAGCGGGACGACGAGCGCCTCGCGCAGACCGAGCGCCCGGGAGGCGGTGATCCGGTCCTTCGTGAAGGCGCTGCGCCCGCTGCTGTAGTTCTCCCAGCCGTCGAGGACCGGCTCGTTCTCCGCCAGGCAGCGGGTCACCGGGGAGTCCGCCGTGAAATCGACGTACTCCCCGGGATGGCCGAACCGCTGCACCTGCTCGTCGAGATCGCCGTCGCCCCGCAACGCGGCCCGCCGGAGCCGTACGACGCCTGGCGCCGGACGGCGTACGGAGTGACCCACCTCGGGCGGGAACACGTCGACCGCCGCGACGTCGGCGAAGTCCGGCACCACCAACGAGGCGAGTTCCCGGCAGGTGGTGTCCATGTCGAGCGTCGTGCCGATCCGGACGGCGGCGGTGCTGAGGAGGGCGACGTGACCGCGGGCCTCCTCCAGCTCCTCGCGCTGACTGGTGATGTCGGTGATCTCGACGACGAACGCCATCAGACCGCACGCCGCCCCGTCAGCGTCCAGCCGGTGGTACGTGGCGCGCCAGAACCGCTGGTCGGCATCGGCCGTCGCCCGGGTCTGCCCCCGAATCGTCTCCTCGCGGGGCTTTCCGTCGGCCAGGACGTCGCGCAGGGCGGCGGCCCGACCGCGCAGATCGGGCAGCACTCGGGAGATGGCGCGCCCGATGGGGGAGGCGGCGGGGAGACCGTTGAGCCCTTCGAGGGCCGGGTTGACGTAGGTGTAACGGTGAGCGTGGTCGAGGACCGCGACGGCGGCCGGATTGCCGTCGAACAGGGCCGCGACGGTCCTCTGGTCCAGGAACGACGGCATGCCGTCGTCGCACGTGTCGGCCTGCAAGAGCATGCCTCCCGCCGTCGTCGGCTCCCGGTTCTCCATCGTCGGCCGTCCACTCCCGTACCGCATCCGCGGGGCGGCCGGTCAGCGCGGGGTGCCCGTCCGGTCCTGGAACGGGCCGGGACCGGGGCCGGGGGCGGGATCAAGGTCCAGGTCCAGGTCGAGGGTGGCCTCGGTGGCCTCGGCGGTGGGTGGCAGGGCGAGGGCCGCGCCGACCGGCTGCGGCAGACTGCCGGAACCGAGCAATCCGGTGACCAGCCCGGTGGCGAGGCGGTGCCAGACGGCGGCCCGGCGGAGCATGGCGTGGTCGCCGCCCCGGACGGTGACCATGCAGGTACGGGCTCCGGCACGGCGGGCCCGGGCGGTGAGGGACTGGCTGGCCTGCGGGCTGGTCGTCCGGTCCCGGTTGCTGTGTACGAGGACGATGTCACGGCCCGCGAGCTGGGTGACCGGATCCCCCGGCGGGCACCAGGGAGCGAGCCCGACGACGCCCCGCACCAGGGGATGCCCGGCGGCGCGGAGGGCGGCGCGCGCCCCCATGGAGTGGCCCAGGAGCACCACCGGCAGCTCGTCGCCCGCTTGCTCCCGCAGTGCGTCGAGGGCGGCCACGGCGTCGTGGAACGGGTCCGCGCGGGTGCCGTTCCAGCCACGGTGGGCGTACCGCACCTGCGTCACGAGGACGTCCTCGCCGGCGGCGCGGGTGGCCCGGACGACGGCCCGGACGAAGGGGCGCATGCGGACGCCGGGCAGGTTCAGCGGGCCGGGCGGCGGGGGCTCCGTACCGTTCTCGCGGCCCCCGTGCAGGACGAGGACCGCTGCCGACGGCGGTCGTCGGGTCACGTGCAACCTCCAAGGTCCGGGTGCGGGGCGCGGGGCCCCTCTCCCCGTGTTCGGTGCCGGGCCCGCTCCGGACGGGTGCACGGCACGACGGATCGACGGACCGATTGACCGACGGATCGACGACTCAGCGACTCGACGACCCGACGGGAGCGGAGTGCCGCCCACTGTACGGTCACGACCGCGGAACCATCCGTGCCCTCCGCGCCATCCCCGTATGTGAGACCGAAGGAGCCCCTCCTCATGGCATCAGGACCTCAACTCGACAGCACCGCACCGGACTTCACCCTCCCCGGCGGAGCGCTGTCGGGCGACGCCTTCGAACGCTCCGACTACCGGCTGTCATCCGCCCGCGGCCGGTCCGTGGTGCTGGCGTTCTACCCGGGGGACAACACCAGCGTCTGCACGAAGCAACTGTGCTCGTACTCCTCGGGCATGGAGGCCTTCGAGGGTCTCGACGCCGACGTCTGGGGCATCAGTCCACAGGGCGTGGACAGTCATGAGTCGTTCGCCCGCGCCTTCGGTCTGCGCATGCCGCTGCTGGCCGACGAGGGCCGGGAGATCGCCAAGGCGTACGGGGTCTCCGCGCCGGGCATCGGGGTGCGACGGGCGGTGTTCCTCGTCGGCCCGGACGGCAAGCTGCGCTGGAAGCACGTGGCGCTGCTCGGGGCGACGTTCCAGTCACTCTCCACACTCACCGACCGACTGTCCGGCATCAAAGATGCGTAAACACTGCCGGAACCCGGCAGTGACCGAAGCAGGTGGTGTATGGGACCATCCAGTCAGATCGACGGAAATCGCTCGGGGGAAGTCGACAACAGGGGAGTGATCGCGTGACCTTCTTTCTCGGTCTCGGCATTGCGGGGATCGTGCTGCTCGCGCTCTCCCTGATCTTCGGCGGGTTCCTCGAAGGGCTCTTCGACGGTGTCCTCGACGGCCTCTTCGACGGGCTGCTCTCGCTCCCGGTGATCGCCGGCTTCATATCGATGCTCGGCTTCGGCGGAGCGATCGTGCTCGGCACGACGAGCGCCGGAACGTTTCTGGCCACCGTCGTCGGCGTCGCCGCCGGCCTCGTGGCGGGCTGGCTGACCTGGAAGCTCAGCAAGGCCCTGATGCGCGACCAGACGCACGCCACTCCGCGTGGCTCCGACCTGATCGGCACCTCGGGATCCGTCGTGACGGCCATCCCGGCCGAGGGCTACGGTGAGGTGCTGCTGCGGCTGGGCGACCAGCCCGTGAAGTACGCGGCCAAGTCGGCCATGCCGGTCGCGCGCGGGACCGAGATCTGGGTGGAAGAGGCACTGTCGACCACGTCGGTCGCGGTCCGCCCGGTGGAGCGCTGACCACGCGACCACCGCACGCGTCCACCCTGACCACCACCGTTACGACCCACCGTTACGACCCTCTGTTACGCAGCACACCGCACCGATCAACTCCATAGCACCGCCCCGCTCCACAACAATCTGCCGTCCCCCCACGGGAGGCAGGGGGGACACTTCTCATGAGTCCAGTAGTCATCGCCGTCATCGGCATCGTCGTACTCCTCGTTCTGCTCGGCCTCGTCGTCATCACGCGCTACAAGGTGGCAGGGCCCAGCGAGGCATTCATCATCACCGGCCGCCGCGGCAAGAAGTCGACGGACCCGGTCACCGGACAGACCAGCATCGACAACAGCGGCCAGAAGGTCGTCGTCGGTGGCGGCGTCTTCGTCGTGCCGTTCGTCCAGCAGAAGTTCACCCTGGACCTGTCCAGCCGCCACATTCCGATCGCCGTGCGCGGCGCCGTGACACTGCGCGGCGTCAAGTCGAACCTCGAAGGCGTCGCGATCGTCAAGGTCGGGGGCAGCGAGGACGCGATCCGCGCCGCCGCCCAGCGCTTCCTCCAGCAGCAGGACGGCATCGTCGGCTTCACCCAGGAAGTGCTCTCCGGCGCGCTCCGCGCGATCGTCGGCCGTATGTCGGTCGAGGACATCATCCGGGACCGGGCCGCGTTCGCCGGTCAGGTCGCGGAGGAGGCCGAGGCCAGCCTCTCCGGCCAGGGCCTGATCCTGGACGCCTTCCAGATCCAGGACATCACCACCGAGGGCTCCTACCTGGAGGACCTCGGCCGCCCGGAGGCCGCCCGTGCCAAGCAGGAGGCGGACATCGCCGAGGCCATCGCGAAGCGGGCCTCGGAGCAGGCCCGGCTGAAGGCGGCCGAGGAGATCGCCATCGCCGAGCGGACGTACTACCTGAAGCAGGCCGAGATCAAGGCCGAGACGGAAGGCGCGGCCGCCAAGGCCAACGCCGCCGGTCCCCTCGCCGAGGCCGCACGCCAGCAGGAAGTCCTCCAGGAGCAGGAGAAGGTCGCCGAGCGCCAGGCCGCGCTGACCGACCGCGAGCTGGACACGAAGGTCCGTAAGCCCGCCGACGCCGCCCGTTACCAGGCCGAGCAGGAGGCGGAGGCCCGCCGCATCGCCCAGGTCAAGGAGGCCGAGGCCGACGCGGAGCGCTCGCGCCTGACCGGTCAGGGTGAGAAGCTGCACCGTTCGGCGCTGGCCGACGCGGTCCGCATCGAGGGTGAGGCGGACGCCGCGGCGATCGCCGCCAAGGGTTCGGCCGAGGCCGAGGCCATGCAGAAGAAGGCCGACGCGTTCGCGCAGTACGGCGACGCGGCCGTCCTCCAGATGCTGGTCGAGGTCCTCCCGAGCGTCGTGGCGAAGGCCTCCGAGCCGCTGAGCGCCATCGACAAGATGACGGTCATCTCCACGGACGGCGCGAGCCAGCTGGCCCGTACGGTCACCGACAACGTCGCGCAGGGCATGGAACTGCTCACCTCGACGACGGGCGTGGACATGACGGCCCTCCTCCAGAACCTGAAGAGCCGCGTGGGCACGGTGCCCGCTCCCGAGGCCTCGGACGCTCCGGAGGCGGACTCCTCGACGTCGAAGAACGGCGAGATCGAGATCAAGGGCTGACCCGAGATCGAGATCAAGGGCTGACGCGCGAGGCCTCTGCCCGAGGCTGAGCCCGCTCCCGTTTATCCGTGCCCGTGCCCGGCAGTGACCTGTTCGCCGCCGGGCACGGGCACGTTCGCGTCCGTTTTCGGTCCCTCCGCCTGCCGGGCGGCGGCAGCGGCGGTGGCTGCGGCCAGCCGTCCCCGCCCGCCCGGCATCCCCCCCCCCGGTGGTCGGCTCGCCCCAGCCGCCGGAACCTGACCGCTGTGGTCCGCAGCGCCGGGCACGGGCGGGGCACGGGTGGGGCAGTGCAACGAACCCTGCCAGTCGTATTCTCCGGGTGGGCTGGTGGGCTGGTGGGCTGGTGGGCTGGTGGGCTGGTGGGCTGGTGGGTCAGAGAGGGATGGTGCGGACCTGGCTGACGCAGAGCTTGGTCATGCCGTCGCTGTCGGACGTCAGCAGGGCGACCCGTTTCGGCCGGCGCAGCGCGACTTCGGCCACCGTGGCGTCGATGGCGTACTCGTGTCCGTACAGTCCGGCGCCCATGTCATGGAACACCCGCAGCATCGCGCGGAGTTCGCCGCACGCGCGCTCGTGCGTCGGTTGGTGCCAGGACAGTGCCCTCCACGACGACCGGAGAGCCGTTCTCCAAGGGGCATAGCGGCATGGCACCGGGAACGAGCACGATTTCTGGACGCTCGCGGACGCGGCGGTGGACGGGGGACGCGTCAGTCGACTCGGAGACCGACCGCCAGCGTCAGTTCAAGGACCCGGTGTGGTGATGCGAGATCGGGAAACAGCTCCCGCAGCTGCGACATCCGGTATCGAACCGTCTGGGGATGGACGAACAATGCCGCCGCGACCTCGTCCCGTCTGCCCTGGTGCAGCAGCCACGCCCGCAACGTCTCCTCCAGCCGTCGTGCGGTTGCGGCAGGCAGGGTCCGCAACGGTGCGAGGGCGCGGGCGCGCAGGTCTGCGAACGCGTCCACGTCGGCGCTGAGCACCAGGTCGGTCAGGTGGTCCTCGGTGTCGCGAATCTCGGAGGAGAGGGAGCGCGCGCGTACGGCTCGCGCGTACGAGGCGGACGCATGAGTCCATCGCCGGGCCGGGCCGACCACGGCGGCGCGGTCGGTCAGCTGCCGCAGGAGACGTGATCGGTCGGCATCGGGGACGAGGAGCACACCGGTGGCATCCGGCAGATCGTCGAGGACGAGGGTGCTCGGGTCGAGTGTCCGGTAGGCAGGTCGGGCCTGGGCGGCGGGCAGCAGGACGGCGGTCAGCGAAACCGGAGGCTGCCACCTGGCCCGTTGACCGGAGGCCAGCAGCACGTCCGGGCTCGCGCCGGCGAGGAGGTCGCGGGCCAGGTGTTCCAGGTGGCGCTCGTGATCTCTGCCCCGGGCGGCCAGTTCGTCGGCGTGTCCCGCGGCGCTCGCGGCGGAGAGCTCGTCGATGTAGGCGAAGGTCAGCTCGGCGAACTTCGCGACCTCGGCGGCGGGCAGACCTGCGGGTACGGCACCCGCTGCCAGGCATCGCCAGGCGACGCGGGCGCCGACACGGTAGGCGCTGAGCAGGGCGTCCATCGAACGGCCGTCGCGCACCTCGCCGCGGCCCAGCTCGTAGGCGGCGTCACCGGCGTCGCCGCCCGTGGCGTTCCCGCTCGCGAGGTCCAGGTAGTGCCCCAGGGCGGTGCGGACGGCTCTGCGGATGGTGGCGCCCATGCGACCCGAAAGAGCATGGGCGTAGGGAGGGACCTCGTCGATGATCGCCTGGACGACTTCGTCGGCGGTGGTCCTCAGTGCGGCCCGAAGGGCGGTGACCGTCGTTTCATCCAGGGTCAGTTCGCTGGCCCTCCGGATTGCATAGCTCACTTTTTGTTCCCTGCGAACAATTCAGTCGACCAGATCTACATCCTGTGGTCAGGACTTTACGCCTGGAGGCGCAGCAAGCTGGAGACATGACGAGTGGAGCCCTCCGCAGTAGGGCGTGGAAACTGCTGGAGATGGTCACGACGCCGCTGCTGCCGTCGGACTACCTCGACCTGGTCAGCCCGCTGCGTGCGGGCGCTGACCTGTGTGGGCGCATCGAGGCCGTGCACTCCGAGACGGATGACGCCGCGACTGTCGTGATCAGGCCGGGGCGGGGCTGGCGCGGCCACACAGCCGGCCAGTACGTGAGGATCGGGGTCGACGTCGACGGAGTGCGCCTGTGGCGTGCCTACTCCATCACCTCGCCGACAAACCGCCGGGACGGCCGTGTCACGATCACCGTGAAGGCGATCCCGGACGGCAAGGTCAGCAACCACCTGGTCCGCAGGGCGAAACCGGGCACGCTGATCCAGCTCGACCAGCCGACCGGTGACTTCGTACTGCCGCGGGCCAAGCCCGCCAAGGTGCTCTACCTGACGGCCGGCAGCGGCATCACGCCCGTGATGGGCATGCTGCGCGACATCGAGCTCGACGACGTCGTCATGGTCCACTGCGCGCCACAGCCTCAGGACGTGATCTTCCGCAAGGAACTGCACGGCCTGGTCGCGGACAAGAAGCTCCGGCTCACCGAGGTGCACACCGACACGGACGGCAAGCTCGACATCGCCCGTCTCGACGAACTCGTGCCCGACTGGGCCGAGCGCGAGACCTGGGCCTGCGGGCCCGCAGGCCTGCTCGACGCCGCCGAAGAGCACTGGACCGAACAGGGCGTCCAAGAGCACCTGCACACCGAACGCTTCCGCCCCAGCATCGCCGTCGTCGCCGGCGACGGCGGCGAGGTCACGTTCAACGCCACCGGCAAGACCATCGACGCGGACGGCGCCACGCCGTTGCTCGACATCGGCGAGGCGGCCGGTGTGCTCATGCCCTCCGGGTGCCGCATGGGCATCTGCTTCGGCTGTGTCACACCGCTCAAGGCGGGTGCCGTCCGCGACCTGCGCACGGGCGAGATCACCGAGGCCGCGCCGGGCGTCCTTATTCAAACCTGCGTGTCCGCCGCGGCGGGCCCCTGTGACATCGAACGGTAGGAGCACCTTGACCGCCATCGACCCCACCGCCCACCTGACCGCGGAACAGATCGACCAGTTGGGCCGCGAACTGGACGCGATCCGCGACGAGGTGATCGCCGGCCGCGGTGAGAAAGACGCCGCCTACATCCGTAAGGTCATCTCGGCGCAGCGCAAGCTCGAGCTGGTCAGCAGGGGTGTGCTGCTGTTCTCGATCTTCCCGCCCGCGTGGCTGCTCGGCACCGCCGGGCTGTCCGTGGCGAAGATCATGGACAACATGGAGATCGGCCACAACGTCCTGCACGGCCAGTGGGACTGGATGCGAGACCCGAAGATCCACTCCACCACCTGGGAGTGGGATCACGTCTCGCCGTCCGATCAGTGGAAGCACTCGCACAACGAGCTGCACCACACGTACACCAACGTGATCGGCAAGGACAACGACCTCGGCTACGGCATCATGCGCGTGGACGAAGACCAGAAGTGGCACCCCTTCCACCTCGGCCAGCCGCTGTGGAACTTCCTCAACGCCTGCTTCTTCGAGTACGGCATCGCGGCGTACGACCTGGAGCTCGGCAAGAACCTCACCAAGCGCCGCCGCGAGAACCCGGAGTTCCGCGCGCGTGCCAAGGCCGTGGGCCGCAAGATCCGCAAGCAGGTGCTCAAGGACTACGTGATCCACCCGCTGCTGTCGGGCCCTTCGTTCCTCCCCACACTCGCCGCCACGTTCACCGCGAACCTGGTCCGCAACCTCTGGACCCACTCGGTGATCATGTGCGGGCATTTCCCCGAGGGCGTACAGGTCTTCGAGCGCCGGTCGATCAGGGGCGAGACGCGCGGGCAGTGGTACCTGCGCCAGATGATGGGCTCGGCGAACATCAGCGGCAGCAAGGCCATGCACTTCATGACCGGCAACCTGTCGCACCAGATCGAGCACCACCTGTTCCCGGACCTGCCGAGCAACCGGTACGCCGAGGTCGCGGTGAAGGTGCGCGCGCTGTTCGAAAAATACGAACTGGAGTACGTCACCGGCCCGCTGCCCAAGCAGGTGTTCTCCGCATGGCACAAGGTCTTCCGGCTCGCACTGCCGAACAAGCAGCCCAAGGTCGGAACGCCGGACCGCGAGCAGGACCTCATCGCCGCCTGACAGCGAGGATGTACGTGAGCGTTCCCCGGCGGGGTCCGCCCCGCCGCCTGACTGACTCAGGGTCCTCAACGGGATGTGTCGGCTCTGAGGACCGACCCCGACGGCGCGCACTATTCCTTCGCCTGCGCTCTGAGCTTGGGAATCAGCGGTCCTTGGGTCGTTGAAGGGGCTCTGAGCTGCACTTTTCCGCTGGGCCGGGTGAATGGCCACGGGCTCTGGGGGCCGTATCTGACCGCTGTTGCCGGCTCTGCTGGGCACGGACGGGGCACGAGGGCCAGCAAGGCGGCGGGCGCCGCGAGGCGCGTGCTCCGGGCGGGCCGACGAGTCAGAGGGGCGACGCGGACCTGGTTGCCACAGAGCTTGGTCATGTAGTCGCTGTCGGAGGTCAGGAGCAGGGCGCCCGCGATGCCGGTCAGGGCGAGCCCTGGAGGTATACGCGGATCCGGGTCACCGCGGACGTCGCGGCCGAGAAGGTGATGGAGCGGTTTTCGCTGGTCACCGAGACCTGCTGTCGGCCGGTGTCGGTCACGACGACGCCCACCGTGCGTTCGTGCGTGTCCGGAGGCTCCGCCGCGATGCCCGTGATGCGCAGCTCGTCCACGCCGGTGAACACGACGAAGAACCGCACCGTGTTGTACCGCTTCCCCTCCCACTCCGCCCTGGGGTGGTCCGGTAGCCGCGTGGTCTCGAACCCGAGGGTGACCGAGGTGTCCCGTTCGTCCACGTGCACGTAGTACAGCGGGCAGGAGGAGAGGTCCGGCGGCGTCTCGTAGAGCGCCGCCGGCTCGGGCCAGAGGGGAAGGTCCATCTCAGAGGTGCTCATAGAAGGTGTTCACATGGGTCTCGGGGACGGTGGGGAAGAGCTTGCGTTCCAGGATGCTCGTGAACTGGTGCGGGCCGGCGTCCTCGCCGTCCGGACCCAGGGTGAAGACGCTCAGACGCCCCGCCAGTACATCCGCGTTGGAGGTGTACGACAAGTCGAGCTGCGGCGCCGGCACCCGTACGGCCAGCCGGTGCCGGGGCAGCGGAGTGAGCACGACGTCGGCCGTCACCGGCGGACGCCACCCCGTCATCTCGAAGTCCTCCACGTGCGAGAACGCGAGGTGGCACTGCATGGTGTCACCCGGTCCCCGGTCCCAGCGGTCCGGAAACCGGGGAAGGTCCAGGCGCAGCGTGACCACCGAGCCCCAGGCATCAAGGTGCACCGAGCGCAGTCGGACTCCCGACAGCTCGGGAACCTCGTCGTAGTACGGTGCGAAGACATCCCGGTTGGGGACGAGATCAGTCCAGGTCATAGTAGTAATGCTCCTCCGCGCCTTCGATCTGTCCATTCCGGGTGTCGTCCCACGGCCGGACGTGGACGTGCGCCGGCTGGTAGCCGGGCTCACCCGGTTTCTGGTGCCCGAAATGGTGGTCCTGGAAGACCACCACGTCGCCGTTGGGCAGCTCGTACCACTCTTCGAGGTAGTAGATCGGCCGGCCGTTCGCGTCCAGTTGCTGGCCGCCGCCCTGGTATTCCGGCTTGGTCGCCTTCGTGTACGGATAGCTATTGGTGGGCTCCATGCCCTCCGGCACACCGGCGTCGCGCAGCGCGGCCGCCTTCGCCGTGGCCAGGTCGCGCCCGACCTTCGGCGGGCAGTCCGGTGCCAGCCCCAGCGGGTCCGACCAGGTCAGCGGGTTGCGGACGTAACTGGACGGGTTGGGCGAGGGCCCCAGGCCGAGTGGGTCGACCGAGAGGTATCGGGCCGTCTCCGGGTCGTAGTGACGGAAACGGTTGTAGTGCAGCCCCGATTCGGGATCGAAGTACTGGCCGGGGAAGCGCAGCGGGGTGTACGCGGCGGCGTTCTTGTTCCACTCGGTCGTGCCCCACACCGTGGACCGGGCCCGCCAGGCGATCTCGCCGTCCTCGCCGATCAGTTCCTGTGGAGTGCCCACCAGGTCGGTGACGATCGAGAAGAAGCGGCTGTCGACAACCCCTTGGTCGGCCCCGACGAGCCGTTCGGCCTGCGCGAGGGGCTGGAAGCCGTCGTGCTCCCAGGTCAGCGTGACTCCGTACCGGGTGCCGGCGGTGACGGTGGTCTGCTCGCAGAGGGTGTTCCCGTCCCAGGTGAAGGTCACCTCTTCCGCGACCGTCAGACCGTCGGCCGCCAGCCGCCGCTTGGCGATCCGGCGGCCCAGCGGGTCGTACTCGTATGTCCAGCGTGTCCCGTCCGGGGTGGTGAGAGCCAGCAGCCGGTCCTCGGCGTCCCACTCGTAGCGCCAGGTATCGGGCTTGCGGGAGAGACGGACCCGCTGCCGCAGGACGATCCGGCCGGCCGCGTCGTACTCGTAGCGGATGTCGCCCGCGCGGATCAGACGGGTCCCCTCGTAGGTGCGCGCTCCCGTGGCGTCCGGGCCGCCCGGACCTGAGCCGGGCCACGAGGCGTCCGTCTGGTTTCCCGCCTGGTCGTAGGCGTAGCGCTCGGTCCAGCCCGCGGCGCTCACCGCGGTGATGCGGCCGACCGCGTCCAAGGCGAAGTCGCGGTCACCGGCGAGCCGGTCCTCGACGCCCAGCACGTAGCCGTCGGCCCGGTAGGCGTACCCGCGTCGCTGCAGCGTGCGGCCTTCGGCGCCGTGCACGTGTTGCTCCCGGACCCTGCCGAGCTCGTCGCGGGCCAGGTCCAGCACGGCCGTAGCTCCCAGGCCGCGGCGGGTCTCACGACCCGTGGCGTCGCGTTCGAAAGCGATGCGGCGGCCGTCGAGGGTCAGCTCCGCCCCCCGGCACGCCGCGTCGTACGCCCACGTGCTGACTCCCCCCGACGGGGTGGTACGGGAGACCACCCGGCTGAGCGCGTCGTAGCTGCGGGTGAGTTCGCGGCCGTTGACCGTCTCCACGCGGATGCGCCCCGCCGCGTCCCGGACGAAGCCGAGCTCCATGCCGGGGGCGAAGATGCCCGCCAGCCGGTCGGAGTAGTCGTACTCGTACCGGGTGACCACGCCCCCGGAGTCCTTCAGCGTGCGGTTGTCCAGAGTGTCGTACTCGTACCGGATGACCTGTCCGGCCGCGTTCTCGCGCGAGACGACCCGGCCCGCCGCATCGTGCGCGTAGCGGATGGTCCTGCCGTCGAAGTCCGTTTCGGCGACGGTCCGGCCGGCCGCGTCGTGTTCGTACGTCCACCGGAGGCCTCGGGGGTCGGTGACCGACAGCAGCCGCAGCTCGGCGTCGTGGCCGAACTCGTGCCGCGCGCCGTCCGGACCGGTCCGGGCCGTCAGCACGTCGAAGTGGGAATACTCGGATGTCGTGACACCGCCGAGCGCGTCCCGGTAGTGGACGCAGTTGCCCTCACCGTCGTACGTCCACGCCTGATCGGCCCCGTCCGGCTCGACCCGGCGGGCCAGTCTGCCCTCGGTCGTCCACTCCAGCTGGGTCGCATGGCCCAGCGCGTCGGTGATCCGCACGGCCCGCCCGAACACGTCCCGTTCGTACCGGGTGACGGCGCCGAGCGGATCGGTGATCTCCACCGGGAGCCCGGCCCGGTCGCAGCGGATCCTCGTGACGCCACCGAGGCCGTCGGTGACCTGGATCAGGTGGCCGTGGTCGTCGAACGCGAAGTGGGTGGTGGCTCCCACCGGATTGGTGAGCGAGGTGCGGTTGCCCCGTTCGTCGTAGGTGTGACGCCATCCCGTGCGGTCGCCGCGCCGCTGCCGGACCGGTCGGCCGTGCTCGTCGTAGTCGGTGCTCAGCTCCTTGCCGTCCGGGCGGAGTACCGTGACCAGTCGGCCCGCGTCGTCGCGCCCGAAGTGGGTGGTACGGCCGATGGGATCGGTGAGTGTCACGAGCCGGTCGTGCCGGTCGTGGACGAAGCGGGTCACCTCGCCGAGTTCGTCGACGCGGGCCTTCACCCGGTAGCGATCGTCGATCAAATAGCGGCGGGTGTGGCCGGCGCCGGTGGTCGCGGTGGTGACCCGCAGGCCGGTCTCCGGGTCGACCGCGTCGTAGGAGAGGGTCAGGGCCATGTGGCCCTCGGTGCCCCCCTCGCGGACGCAGCGGTTCCGGTCGTCGTACGCGTAGTCGTACCGGCGGTCGTTGGTATCGGTCCAGGAAGTGATGCGGCCGAGTTCGTCGTAGGTGAAGCGCAGCGGCAGACCCGAGGAGTTCGTGACTTCGCTCAGGTTCCCGTCGGTGTAACCGTAGGCGAGGATGCGCGGGCCGCCGGTGAGGTGGAGGGCGCTGATGCGGCCCCCGTCGACGTCGAAGCGCAGGTGGTACCCGGCGCTGTGGGCCATGCCCAGGGGGGGGTGCCGTCGGCCGCGTACTCGAAGAGGATGACGTTGCCGTTGCGGTCCTCCAGTTGCGCGATCGGTGCGATGCCGTCCTGGGCGCCTTCGGCGGGCGGGCTGAAGCGCCGTACGTGGCCGCTCGCCGGCGTGCCCGCCGCGATCCCGAGGTTCCCGGCCAGCGCGCTGGCGTTCTGCACGAGACTGCGCACGCCCCACTCCCAGCGCTCGCAGAAATCCTCGAAGTCGGTGGCCAGACCCATGTGCCCGGCCTCCATCCCCGTCATCGACAGGTCTTCGAAACCCGAACCCATGGATGCGCCCGCCGCGTCACCCGTCTCACGCAGCTCGGCGATGGCTTTGCGCAGGCCGTCCTGGATGTTCTTGACGGCGGCGGGCGAGACCTCCAGGTCTCCTTCGCCCGCCATCAGAGAGCACCCGCAAGCTCATCGTCCGCATCCACCGCGCACCGGTCGGGGACGATGCCCACGACGGGCGGGAACAGCATCGAGGCGTCCTCGTCCGCGACGTCGACGGCCACCCCGGTCGGGCCGTCGACCGTGGGAATCACCGCGTCGACGAGGCGCGCTCCGAGGATCGAGAGGAACTCCCACTCACGGGCACCGGCACCGCGCGCCTCCGCGAAACGAGCCAGCGCCTCCTCGTCCGTGAACGCGTAGATCCAGCGCACACCGCCCTGCCACCCCGACATGAGGCCGCCGTCACCACCATCCGACAGCGGCACCAGCAGTGCCGTGCGGCGGAATTCCCCCAGCAAACGACCCGAATGCCCCGATCCATCACGTACAGCGGCCATTTCCTCGGCCAGTCCCATCAAGCGCCCCGTTCCCGAGGGCAGTCGACAGCCCTCGATTCGCAAATGTTAATGCAGGCGAGTAGTAGTCAGGTAGCACTACATCCTCGCTCCGTACGCTCGATGGCCCTACTCTCCAAGGGGGTGCCGGTCGGCGGCTTGCGGGCGCCTTCGCCCGCTCCGGCCCTCATCGCGCTCGCCGGGCCGGGTCGACGTCTTCAGATGAATGGCGTACCCGATGGGCGGGGTGAGAAGCCGTATAGGTCTGGCGTTTCACTTCGGAGAGCGTGAGGCCGACAGGGCCGTTCCGCCAAGTCCGAGGCGCGGGTGAAGATCGGCATGCCGAAGGCGTTCCGGTTCTACTGCATTCGTCACACCGGGCACACCCTCTCGACGCGGCGCGGGACTCCTGAGCAAGTCCGGACAACGACGAAGCCTCAGGCCGCTCCACTGAGCACGGATGGGGCACGTTGGCGGCAGTGCGGCGGAACCTGCCGAGGTGCCTGCTCCGGGTTGGCCGGCAGGTCAGAGAGGAGTGCAACGGACCTGGTGGCCGCAGGGTTTGGTCACAGATCCTGGTCGGCATGGCCGACTGGCAGAACCGGCTCCTCGACCCGGTCTGTCCGGTGATCTTCACCGGCGCCATCCACGTGAAGATCCGCGACGGTGCTGTGGCTGTGGCGAACCGGCCGATCTATGTGGCCCCGGCCGTCTGGAAAGCGTGTCGGGGGGGCGACCCCTCACGAGTTTCGAACCTCGTATCCTCCGCCATTGCTCCCACCGGGCCATACGTCGAAGGCCCCCGCAGCGAACTGCGGGGGCCTTCGCTGTTGTCTCAGCCCTCGATGTTCTGGTCCCTGCCGACAACGGTCCACCGCGCGGCTTCGCGCAGCAGTCAGAGTCGGCGCCCACCGACGGACACCGAAGCTGCCGCGATCAGGCGCGGGACTCCGCCGGCCTCGCGTGGGCGAAGCCTCTGTGATGCCAGACCAGGCCTCCGGCCGGGCGGCCCAGGCAGTCGGACGCCATGACGCGCCCCACCAGGATCGAATGGTCGCCCCCATCGATCACGTCGTACCGGGCGCAGGTCAAGCGCAGTGCGCAGTCGGCCAGTTGCGGCGCGCGGTGCGACGTCGGTCCGGCGGCCAGGGAGACGTTCGCGAAGCGCTGCTCGGTCAGGCCCGCGAACCGCTTCGCCAACGCCTCGTTCTCCGGGCCCAACAGATGGAGGGCGAAGGCGTCCGCCGCGACGAGCACGTCGTGGGTGCGGGATTTCCGGTCCAGGCAGACCAGCAGCAGCGGCGGGTCCAGGGACAGCGAGGACACTGCGCTGGCTGTGAGGCCTCGAGGGGCGCCCGCCGCGTCGTAGCAGGTCACCACCGTGACCGGGGCGGCGAGGGAGGCCATGGCGGAACGGAACTCGTCGGCCGCTATGTCGCCGGATGCCATCGGGCCCGCGGCGGCGGGACCCTCCACCGGCGACCTGTCCCGTGCCGCCGAGCCGAGCCGGGCGGAGTGGGTCCTGGTCGACGCGGTCAACAGCGGAGTGACGTTCATCGGACCGCCCCTTCCAGCTCCCGGACCGGCTTGGTGGCTGAGGTCTCCCCCGCGGGGAGGCAGGGCGCGGACGGGGCCGGACCGGCCAGCCAGCGGCCCGAGGGCTCGCCCAGCGTGCCCCGCTCCAGGTCCCAGGCCACGTGTCCGCCCCGCACCACGGTGGTGAACCGGCCGGTGAACATCCAGCCCTCGTACGCCGACCAGCCGCACAGCGACTCGACGTGGGCCGCCGAGAGCTGCCAGCGGGCGGTCGGGTCCAGGAGGGCCAGATCGGCGTCGGAGCCGACCGCCAGGCGGCCCTTCCCCGCCAGGTCGAACAGGTCCGCGGGACCCGTTCCCATCAGCCGGGCAAGGTGGACGGCGGCGGCGTCAGGGGCGATGCCGCGCGCGAGCATGCCCGTCCACACGGAGACGGCCAGCTCCTGGACCCCGGGGAGCCCGGGAGGTGCCTCGGCCGGGGGCCGGTTCTTCTCCTCGACGGTGTGCGGAGCGTGATCACTGCCGATGGTGGTCGCCTCGCCGCTGAGCACGGCCTGCCAGAGCCGATCACGGTCCCGAGGGGCGCGGATCGCCGGGGAGAGCCGGGTACGAGGGCCGCGCAGCGCGGTGTCATGGTCGGTGAACGCGAGGTGGTGTCCAGTGACCTCGAAGCTGATCGGCAGCCCTTCGGCCGCGGCGGCGACGAGCAGATCGGTCTCCTCGGCGGACGACACGTGCAGGATGTGCGTCCTGGTGCCGTACGCGCGGACCAACTGGACGACCTTGGCGACCGCGACGATCGCACCGGAGCGCGGCCGGTGGGGCTCGTAGGCGTCGTACGACTCAGGGTCGCCGCCGCGGGAGTCGAGCAGGTCGAAGACGTGCTGGTCCTCGGCGTGCAGCACGAGGCGCACCCCGCCCCGCGCGGCGGCGGCGAACGCCGCCTCCAACTGGTGAGCCTCACGGAACACCACCGGTGCCGTGTGATGGCCCGCCATGAACGCCTTGGCGGAGGTCGCCACCTCCGGGGCGAGGTCGGCGAGGACCTCGGGGTGATCGGGGTCGGCTCCCATGTGGAACCGGTGGTCTACGTACGAGCGGCCCGCGATCAGCGCCGCCTTCGCCCGCAGGGTCGACGCGTCGAGCGACGGCGGGCGCGTGTTGGGCATGTCCATCACCGTCGTGACGCCCCCGGCGAGCGCGGCCCGGCTGCCGTTCTCCCAGGTCTCCTTGTGCTCCAGACCCGGGGTGCGGAAGTGCACATGGGAGTCGATGAGCCCAGGCAGGACGTACCGGCCCGCGGCGCTCAGACGAGGCCCGGGAGGCAGCGGAGCGCCGGGGGCGAGGATCGCCGCGACGCGGCCGTCACGGACGACGACGCTGCCTTCGCTCACCCCCTCGGGGGTGACCAGCCGGCCTCCTTCCACCACCAGGTCGGCCGGGGAGGAGGTGGGGGGTATGGGGGAGGGGGAGTTCATCGGTTCCACGGCAGGCTCACCAGTTCCTTGCAGAGGTCGTTGGTCGGTCCCATCAGGGCTACGGCCCGGGCGTCGCGCCCGAACCGGTTGATCGGATGCGTCTCCACGTAGCCCGCCGATCCCAGGAACCGGGCCACGTCCGCCACCACCCGCTCCGCCGCTTCCGAGGCGGCCAGCTTGGAGTGGAGCGTGGTCATGCCGGGGGCGGCGGAGCTGCGCCGGCCGGCCCGCTCCACCACCGCGCGGGCGGCCTCGACCTGCGTGGCCAGGTCCACCAGGCGGTGGCGTACCGCCTGGTGGGCGTAGAGCCCCCGGCGGCCGGCGTGTGCGTGGGCCGCGTCCAGCGCGGCCTGAGCGATGCCCACGGCGACGGCGCCGAGCGAGGCGCCGCTGTCGCGGACCCGGGCGATGATGGACGCCGCGACGCCCGTCGCGCCGAGGCGTGCGGAGTCCGGCACGACGCACTCCCGTACCGACACGAACCCGGTGGCGGAGCCCCGCATCCCGGTCAGCCGCATCGTGGTGTCGGGCACCAGCCCCGGGTGTTCGCCCGGGACCAGGAAGAACGTCTGCCCGGCCGACCCGTACCCGGTGTCCCGGGAGGCGGCGGCCGGGGCCTCGTCCACCGTCTGCGCCAGCACGAGGTAGACGTCCGCGAGGCCGGCGCTGGTGGTGAAGGACTTGGCGCCGTCCAGGAGCCAGTCCCCCTCGGGCGTGCGGTGCGCCCGGGTCGCAAGGTTCTTCTTGTCGGCGCCGGCCCCGCTCTCCGACCAGGCGGAGGCCGCCAGCCACCGGCCGTCGGCCAGCTTGGGCAGCACCTCGCGGTGCTGGGCGGGTGAGCCGTTCTCCACGATCCGGCTGGTCACGGCGCAGTGCTGGAACAGCATGATCGCCGCGGAGGCGTTCACCGAGGCGACCTGCTCCACACAGGTGTTGAGAGCCACCGCGTCGGCGCCCGCACCGCCATAGCACTTCGGTACGACCAAGGCCGTCAGCCCGCTCTCGCGGAGCACCGCGACGGCTTCGCGGTCCGGCTCCCCAGTGAGGTCGGCCGCCTCGGCGCAGGCCGCCAGCCGTTCCAGGACCGGAGGTGCGGGGAGCACGGGGACGGTGCGCGCGGTATCGTCGCGGCCGGATCGACGGGGGGCACCGGGGAACGGATCGATGGCGAAGGGGTCGGACAACGCCCCGGGGCCGATGTCGTCGCGTACGGCGGTCAGGCTGTCAGCGGAACCCATGGGTTCTCCTCGGATACGGCTGCGGACGGGGAGAGGTGAGCGATGGCGGCGGGCGCCTGGGCGTTCCCGGACCGGGGGCGTGCCAGCAGCCCCCGGTACTCGACCTGCTTCTCGGCGACCGACACCCAGGCGAGCTCGCGCCGTCCGTCCGGGCGAGACGTCGAGTGGGCGGCCACCCGGACACAGCCGTCCGGGGTGCGGACCTGCAGTAGCGCGTCGGGGCCCGAGGCCGTGTGTCCCGCCAGCGACCAGGGCACGGTGCCGGTGATGCCGGCGGCGGCGCCCAGGCAGATGGCGCCGGTCAGCGCGACCGTGGGGTGCCAGGAGGGTACCGACACGGCGCGTACGTACAGGCCGCCGCCGTCCTGCGGGAGCACAGCCGCGATCTTGGGGAAGGCGCCGAACGTGTCCCAGCCCTGCGACGCGCAGACCGCGATCCGCAGCCGGGTCATGGTGTCGAACAGGCCGGGAGCGTCGCCGAAAAGGGCATCCGGCCCGTCGACGCCGAGGTGCGAGGCGTCGACGAAGGCGTACGGATTGCCCATCGACACCAGGGACACGGGCACGGATCGGCCCTCGAAGGGAACGTGGGTCACCGGCTCCCCCGTCATCAGGAGTTCAGGCAGCTCCAGCGGTGGTGAGCACAGGAAATGCGCCGTGAACCGGGTGCCGCCCCCGAAGGTCTCCTCGGTCTCGCACACCACGTTGTCACCGTTGTTGAGCACGTTGACCCGGACCCGGCACCCCGGCACCAGCGGCTGGATCATGCCGGTGCGGGCAGCCGCCTCGACGGCGGCCAGAATCGAGTGGCCGCAGGAGCCCCGGAGGTCGAAGCTGTCGTGGCTCTGCGGCAGAGACTGGACGAACCGGTAGTCCAGGTCGAAGAGCGGGTGCCGGGAGGGGCGCACGATGGCGTTCTTGAGCACATCGGCCGAGCCCTGCCGGGTCAGGTCGGCCCGCAGGTCGGCCAGCGCGCTCAGCAACTGCGGATCGGACTCCGGGAGGTCGCGGCCGTCCAGCACCGCGGTGGGACAGGGCGCGCCGGCCGCCTTGACCAAGGAGACATTCATCCGGCCACCACCGCCAGTTCACGGGTCGGCCGGTGCGCGCCGGCCGACGTACCGAAGAACTCGCCGCGCCACATCTGATGCGACATCAGGGCCCACAGCGCCAGCGACGTGCCGTCGGACGGCCGGGCCTCCTGCTCGGCGAACAGGGCGTCGACCACCTCGTACCGCAGCCGCCCGTCGGCCCGCAGCGCCTGCGGGGACAGTACGTCGCGGGCCATCGCCCACAGCCGCTGCCCCGGGCTCAGCATGGCCGTGATCGGCAAGGTGAAGGGCTGCTTGGGCCGGTTCAGGACGCTGTCCGGCAGCAGCCCTTCGGCCGCCCGGTACAGCGCGCGCTTGACGCCGACGCCGGGAACGGTGCGATGCTGGTCGGGCAGGGACGCCGCGAAGCGCACCACGCTGGGCTGGCAGAACGGAAGCCGGGCCTCCACCGAGCTGGCCATCGAGAGGTGGTCGACGCGGCGCAGATGGTACGCGGGCAGCCTGTAGCGCTGTTCGATCCGGGTGATCCGCTCGAGCCGGCTGCCCTCGCCGTGGGCGAGGATGTCCATGAGGCCGGGCGGCAGCGGGGACGCGCCGGGCGTGTGGACCCGGGCGGCGTACTCGGAGGTGTACAGCTGTCGGCGCAGGGACTCCGGCACCGCGGCCAGGTGGTCGAGGTAGGGCCCCGCCCAGTCGGCCCCCTCGGGTGCGGCGAGCGCCTGGGTCATGCGGCTGTACCCGCCGAAGAGTTCGTCGGCCGCGTCCCCGGTGAGGGCCACCTTGAACCCGGCGTCGCGTACCGCCCGGAACAGCGAGAAGGTGGAGAGCGTGATCGGGTCGGCGTTGGGCTGGCCGAGGTGGCGTACGACGTCACCCATCAGGTCGGGGAAGGTGGCCGGGTCGATTTCCACCTGGTGGTGCACCGTGCCGGTGTGCCGTGACACCTCCGAGGCGAAGGCCCGCTCGTCGCCGGGCCAGCTGCCGGCGTAGGCGATGTTGAACGTGTGCAGCGCCTCGCTCGAACCGCGGTTGAACAGGATACGGGCCGCGAGCGCGGTGACCAGGCTGGAGTCGAGACCCCCGGAGGTGATGGCCGCGACCGGCGCGTCGGCGATCAGCAGCCGGGAGACCTCGCGGGACAGCAACTCTCGCAGCGACTCGCCCGCCCGGGACAGGCTCCGCTCCTCGTCGACCGGCGGAGCGGACTCGTAACCCATACGCCGGGAGGTGAGGCACAGGCCGTCCTCGCGGGTGACCACCGCGGTGGTCGCGGGCGGCAGGACGTCGATGCCCTCGAACATGGTCCGCTGGCCGAAGGGTGTCTTGGCCGACAGGTAGGTGTGCAGACCCAGTTCGTCCTCGTAGGGGCGAACCCCGTCGAAACCGAGCAGGGCGGGCAGCTCGGAGGCGAAGTGGAACCGGCCGCTGCGCTCCTCCCAGTGGTAGTACAGCGGCTTCATGCCGGAGGCGTCAGTGGCGATCACCAGGCGCGGTGCTCTGCGCAGGTCCATCACGGCGACGGAGAACATGCCGTCGAGGTGCTCGGCGAAGCCGTCCCCGTACGTCAGGTACAGCGCGGGGAGAATCGATCCGTCGCAGCGGTCCTCGAAGTGGAAGCCCTGGCGCATGAGTTCGGTGCGCAGCCGGTCGTGGTTGTAGAGCTCGCCGTTGAAGACGACGGTGACGTCGCCCGATCGGTAGGGCTGAGCCCCGCCTTCGGGGTCCATGATCGAGAGTCGGTTGTTGCCGAGGGCCCAGCCGGACTGCCGGGCGAAGGACTGGGCATCGGGGCCGCCGTGGTGCTGGAGGGCGGCGACCCGGCGCAGCTCGTCATCGGTGGTACGGGCGTGGAGGGATCCGTGGATTCGGCACATGGCTCAGATCACCTGACGTCGGAGGAGAGGCCGGCGGCGGAATAGAGCGCCGGGTCAAAGGGACTGGGGCCCCCACAGGTCACGAAGCGCCGGGCGTCGGGCCCCGTGTGCGGGTTGCGGGCGCCGTGCAGAACACCCGGCGCGGCGTACAGGACGTCCCCGGCGGCGACGTCGATCCAGCGGTCGCGCAGGTACATCTGGCCGATGCCCTCGAAGGCGATGAACGCCTCGTCGCTGTCGGGGTGCAGGTGGACGTTGAAGGTCTGGCCCGGCTGCTGGATGCCGCAGTGCAGGCAGAGCTGGCTGCTGCCGTTGCCCGGCCAGAAGACGAAGTTCATGGTGGCGCGGTCGGCGTCGGGGGTTATCTGGCCGGTGCCGCCGAACCCGCGCAGCTGGGTGGTCTCGTCCCAGAGCGTGGAGAACGGCTCGGGGTCGGTGCCGGGCCGGCGTCCCGCCGTGAGGGGCGTACGCCAGATGTAGACGGTCAGTCCGTCAGCGCCTGCCGTGAGGCTCAGGGCATGGCCCGTGGGGGCGTAGACGGCGTGGGACCGTTCGACGCTCCGGCTGCGGGAGCCGACCGTGGCCGTCCCCAGGCCGTCGAGGACGACCGCGGTGTTCTCCTCCTCGACGCTCGACTCGGGGCCGAAGGACTCGCCCGGGGCGATCCGGACGACGTGCAGCGTCACGTGCGTGGAGCCGACGGCAGGGCTGACCGGGGTGGCGAGTTCGGTGAGCCGGCCGGGCAGGGGGGCGAAGACGAAGTCCGCGGCGGAGATGATCCGGGCGTCCCCGAGAGAGGGAGTGGTGGGAGACGGCGAGGTGGAGGTGCGCGTCATGCGAAGTGCTCCTTGGCGAGGGAGGAGGGGCAACGCCGGGATGGAGGGTGGGCGGGACCTGATGGCGTCCTGTGATGAAAGGCTCGCGTCAACCGGTCCCGTCGCCCTCCCGCATCGCTACCGGGCCCGGGGAGGTGGCCGGGAACCGATCCGTAATCCGGCCCGCCCCGGAACGCCCGGGCACGCTCCACGGCCGGGCGGGACGGGGCGTCATGACGCAACGAGCCGGGGCCGGCGCGCACCCCGGGAAGGGTGTCTGCGCCGGCCCCGGCTCGTTCAGGCGTGGCTGTGCGTGCTGCTTCTGAGCTGCTCCGTGTCGTTCCGTGTCGTACGGCGTTGCTACGGGCGGCTCTTCTGCGGCACGCGATCGGGGGCGACCGGTGACGTCGGCTTGGGCTTCCCGGTCCGCGACAGGGCGGAGATCCGGCCTTCCGCGAGGGCGAGCGCCGCAATGACGAGGACCCCGCCCACCGGTACGTTCCAGGACAGCGGTTCGCTCAGGGCAAGCACCCCGACGATCACGGAGAACACCGGTACGAGGTAGTTCACGCCGGAGGCCGTGGTCGGGCCGGCGTCCGCGATCAGGCGGTTGAGCAGCGCGAAAGCGACACCGGTGGAGGCCGCGCCGAGGACCAGAAGGGCGAGCAGCGGCTTGGCAGTGAGGTCGCCGTGCAGGCTCCAGCCGGTCACGAACGTGGTGAGCACCACCGTGATGATGGAGGCCGCGCTGAGCTGGGCCGCGGTCACGGAGAGCGCGGGCAGCTTGTGGGGGCCGATGAAGCGGCGGATGTACACGAAGCTGACGGCGTAGCTCGCGGCCGCCCCGACGCAGGCGAGCTGGCCGCCGATCGAGCCGAAGCCGTCGGTGTTCCACGGCCCCACCACGATGATCAGCCCGAAGAACCCGCCGACCAGGCCGGTCACCTTGCGGCGCGTCGGCTTCTCCTCGGAGAGCGCGAGAGCGGCGACGCCCATGGTGATGAGCGGGGTGGCCCCCTGGATCACACCGGCGATGGTCGCGGTGGTGTGCTGCTCGCCGATGGCGAAGAGGGTGAAGGGGATGACGTTGCCGAAGACGGAGGCGACGACGATGTGTCCCCAGAGCGGGCGCGACGGCAGGGGGAGGTGCTTCACGGCGAGCATGGCGAGGACGACGAACGCGCCGACGACCAGTCGGCCGGAGGCGAGCTGGAGGGGTGCGAACGCCTCCAGTGACATCTTGATGAAGGCGAAGCTGCAGCCCCACAGGGCGGCCAGCAGACCGAAGCGGCCCCAGTTGGCGACGTTCATGCGGTGATCTCCTCGAGAGTGATGGGGGGGCGTGGCCGGTGAGCCCCGCCGGTCAGTGGTGGCGTTACGCGGCGGGTGCGCCGGCGGGGCCGTGGTGGTGATGGTGGCCGTCGTCGTGCGTGTGCCGGTGCGGGTGGTCGTGATCGGTGTCAGGGGCGTCGACCTCGAACTGGTCGTACTTCTCCATCAGGGCGACCATCTCCTCGCGGGAGGGACGGTTGCCGTCGGCGAGCAGGGCGGCCAGGCCCTCGAAGTAGCCCTCGCGGTGTTCGGCCGGCGTGAAGATGATCAGCATTTCGGCGAGCGAGCCGCTTTCGTTGCGGAAGCCGTGCACCGCGTTCTCCGGCACGTGCAGGAAGTCCCCGGCACGTGCGGTGCGCCAGCCGGTGCCGTCGTGCAGCCGGACTTCGCCCGTCAGTACGTAGAAGGACTCGGAGATCCGGGAGTGGTAGTGCGGGTCCGCCCCTCCGGCCCCCGGCAGCATCGAGTGGTGGAAGAGTCCGAACCGCCCGTCGGTGGTTTCGGCGAGAGCTATGAAGCGGGTGGTCGTCGCGGTCCCGATCTCCGCCTTCACCGCGTCCGCGTAGGCACGGAACATCGCGTGGCTCATGCCTGGTCCTCCCACATGCTCAGGTAGCGCTCGCCGGTGTCCGCCAGGAGGGTTACCACGATGCCGTCGGCCGACTCCGGCCTGCGGGCGACGCGCTCACTGGCGAACGCGGCCGCGCCGGACGAGACTCCGGTGAAGAGTCCCTGGCCTGCCGCCAGCCGGCGCGCGGTGAGAAGGGCGTCCTCGTCGGAGACCGTCACGACCTCGTCGATGAGGGAGACGTCGGTCGTCAGGGCGACGAATCCGCCGTTGAGCCCGGGGATGCGGTGCTGGCCCGCGTACCCCTGGGACAGAATCGGCGACTTCTCCGGCTCGACGGCTATCACGCGTACGTCCGGGTCGTGCTCCTTGAGGCTGCGTGCGACGCCGGTGAGGGTGCCGCCGGTGCCCACCCCGCACACGAAGGCAGCGATGCGCCGCCCGAGACCGGACATGGCCGCTTGGATCTCCGGCCCGGTCGTCTCGTAATGGGCTCGTACATTGTCGAGGTTCTCGTGCTGGCACGGGAACCAGGAGCCCGGAGTGGCCGCGTGCAGTCGCTCGGCCTCGGCGATCGCCCCCGGGTAGCCGAGCGAGCTCGGCGTCTGGACGATCCGGGCCCCGAAGGCGCGCAGCAGCCTGACCCGCTCGGCCGTGGCGTTGTCCGGAAGTACGATCACGCAGCGGTAGCCACGGGAGGCGGCGAACGCGGCCAGGGAGATTCCGGTGTTCCCGGAGGTTGCCTCGATGACGGTGCCGCCGGGCCGGAGCGCGCCGCGTTCCTCGGCGGCACGCAGCATGTAGAGGGCGGCGCGGTCCTTGCTGGAGGACATCGGGTTGGCGGACTCCAGCTTCGCCAGCACCCGGGCGCCCGGCGCCAGGTCGTGCAACCGCAGTTCCAGCAGCGGCGTGGAGCCGACGAGGTCCTCGATGCGTGACGCGACGACGGGGCGGGCGGGAGTGACGGGGGTGAGCGGAGCGTGAGCGGTGGTGGTCATGGCTGCATCTCTCGCAATCGGGGCAGTCGGGGCAGTCGGGGAGAGGAGGTCCTGGGTGTCACCAGGAACCGGCGGAGGCGATGACGGTGAAGACGTCCTCCATGAGCTCCGGCCGCCGACCGGGCTCCTTGATGACGGCGGTGGGCGCGAGCACCCGGGCACCGCCCGGGACGCCCTTGTTGACCAGGGCCTGGGCACCGATGACCGCCCGGTCCCCGACGGTCACGGGCCCGAGGACGGTGGCGTTGGCCCCGAGGACGACGCCGCTGCCGACGACGGGATGACGGCGGTCGCCCTCGGGCCGCTTGTTGTCGCTCCACCAGCCGACCGCGCCCAGCGTGACCTGGTGGTACATCGTCACGTCGTCACCGACGACGGCCGTCTCCCCGATCACGACTCCGGCGCCGTGGTCGATGAAGACTCTGCGGCCCAGCACGGCCCCGGGGTGGATCTCGACGGCCGTCACCCGGCGTGCCCACCGGGCCAGCAGCCTGGCCGGGATGCGCCGGCCGCGACCGTGCAGACGGTGAGCGACGCGGTGGGCCCACAGTGCGGTGAGCGCGGGGTGGAGGATCGCCTCCTTCCTGCCCCGCACGGAGGGGTCACGGGCCACGACGACAGCGAGGTCCTCGCGCAGCGCCGCGAGCAGGCGGGGAGTGGGGGACGCGGGAGTGGCGATCGGTCCCTCGGACGCGCCGGCGGACGCGGAGGCGGTGCCGAGTGCGGGACCGAGGGCCGGATTCGATTCCGGTTTCGTCGGACTGAGCAGGCTCATCGTGGCTCCAGGGGCGGTGTCGGCCTCATGACTGGAGCAGAGCGTGCCCGGCGGGCTTCCCGCTGGAGTCCCACCGCGTTCCCACCAGGCGGGAGCGCGTCCGAGGCCGCATGGAAGGCGAAGGGAACAGCGCGGGAAACTTTCGGGAACGACACGGCCCACACTCGCCTGAACGCCGCGCGACCGTCCGTCGGACAGCCGGCCCGTTGCCGCGTCGACGGACGCCGCGGCCCCGTTCTCTCCCCCCACCCGAGCAGAAGGAGTTCTCCCGTGCCTGTGATTTCCGTCGACTGGTGGAAAGGGAACGACCGTGCACACCGCCAGGAGCTGGTCGAGGAATTGACCGCCTGTGTGTCCCGGATAGCCGGATGTCCTGAGGAGGCCGTCACTGTCATCGTGCGGGATGTGGAGCCCGACCACTGGGGGAAGGGCGGCGTGCTCGCCGACGCGCTCCTCGCGGGCGCCGCTTCCCGGCCCGGTCCGCAGGACACCGGAGGACAGCAGCCATGACGGCACCAGCCGGATCCGGTACCGCCGATCCCCGGCGTCTCCTCCTCGTCGCACCGACACCTCTGCTGGTGGCTGCGGTGACGGAGGCCGGCTTCCCTTTCGTCACGGTCGCCGACACGGCCGTATTCACCGACGAGGAACTACGCGCACACCTCAGGGACACCGTGCTCACCCACCGGGTGGGCAGGCTGATCGCCTGCGGAGACGCGAGCACCCACCCCGTCGTTCTGGAGACAGCCGAGGAACTGGGGGTGTCACCGAATCCCGCCTCCGCCGCCCGGTTGCTCGCGGACGCCACAGAGGTCAGAAACCTGCTGAACCGCAGCGGTCCCCCCTGGCAGGCGTTGGCGCTGCAGGAGGAGCCGGGGAGCAGGCCGCCGCTGTGCGATGTCGTGTACGGGCTGGAAACCCTGACGGTCGAGGGGATGCACCGGGTCACCGGCATCCTGGAGTACCGGTTCGGCGACCGACGCGTCAGCGATCGGAGGGAGCCCGACACCGGGAACGGGCCCGGCGCGGAGCGGGCAGCGGGAGCCGACGCCACGATGTCGCAGGGCATCGGTCTCGCTCTGCACACCTTCCCCGCCCCGATCACCGGGCCGGAGGAAGCGGAGATCAGAGCCTTGGCCACGGGCCTCCTCGACCTGGTCGGTTACGAGTTCGGGTACGCGTTCACCCGCATCGTGCCCACCGAACAGGGACCCCGCGTCCTCGACGCGGTGCCACGGCAGGCGGGCTGGCCCGCCTCTCGGCTGATCGAACTGACCACGGGACTGGTCGCGGAGCGGGAACTGGTCCACGCCCTGTCGGGGAAGCCCTTGAAGGCAGCGATGCCGGTGGGATACGCGGCCGCCGTTCCCCTGCCCGATCCGCCCGGAGCGCCTGGGCGGATCACGGCACCCGCGGACGTGCGGGAGACACGGGACGGATACCACCTGCTCACCGCGCTCACCCCCGCCGAACTCACCGCCCGCACGGCCGCCGTACTCGGCTGCCCCGTCTGACCCGACTCCGCGCCAAGAAGGGCCCGCCATCGGCGGGCCCTTTCGCGTACGTGCCGTTCCGCCGCCGCGGGGCCGGCGTACGCCTTTCTCACCCGATCGCGGGGTTTTCCCGTCGCGTTCCCGGCTGCCGGGTGAGTGCGGGTAGCGGATGTGGAACGCCTTGGGAGCGGGGTCCGCGAAAGTCGTTCACGTCAGCAGAAACGCCCCGGCAAGACCACTCCAGAAGGCGGTAGACCATGCGGAACTCGGTGTCGACGATGGTGGGAATTCTAACGGCCGCCGTTCTCCTGACCGGAGGTGCCGCCGCTTCGGCGGCGGTGGCGGACGACGGCCTTTCCGCCCTGCCGGCCACCACGCGCTCCGCGTCCCACGGTGGATCGGACACGGGTGAGGGACCGAACGTGTTCCGTGCTTCGGTCGGTGAGGGGCCGAACATCGTGCCGGTTCAGTCCGGCACGGGTGAGGGACCGAACGTGTTCCGTGCCTCGGTCGGTGAGGGGCCCAACCTGGCCTCCGGCATCCGTGACGCTTCTCCGCGCGTCACGGTCTGAGCTGTTGCCTGCCCGCTGGGGCCGCCCCTCGTCGGCGGGAGCTCTCCTGTCGGCGAGACGACCTCGTCACGCGCCCGGCGGCATCGGGGCCCCCATGGCGGCGAAAGCCTCGCGGGCCGACTCCCGGTGGGCCGAGGCCGCTCCCTGCTCGCCCATGTGGTCCAGAGCGTCTGCCATACCCGTCAGCGCCCGCGCCTCTTCGACGCGGTAGCCGATGCGCGAGGCCGCGTCGTGGGCCCGCGCATGGAGTTCGAGGGCCGGTGAGTAACGCCCGTTGCGGGTGTGGAACCGGCCGATGATGTTGCCGACAGCAGCCTCGCGCATAGGTACGCCGCTGAGATCACCCAGGTGAAGGGCCGACTCCCCCCACTCGGCGGCCTGGGCGCTCTCGCCGAGCCGGTCAGCGACCTCGGCCGACAGTGCGAGGACCAGCGACAGGTCGGCGGGCGAAATGACATCTCCCGCCAGTTTGCGGGCCCGGCCCAGAAGCTCTGCGGCTTCGGCGAGCTCGCCCAGACCGATCCGGGCCGCCGCCAGATCGGTCAGCCCCTCCACCTCCTTGTCGACCGAACCGATGGAGCGGGAGAGGGTGACGGAGCGGGTGGCTGCCTCCACCGCCTCCGGATACCGCCCTCGCTCGGTGTACAGGCTGCTGAGGTTGGTCAGGGACTCCGCCTCGGCCCGCTCCGCCCCCAGCTGCCGCTTGATCTCGATGGACTGCCGTAGTCGTGGCAGCGCCTCGTCATAGCGGCCCAGGGTGCTGAGCAGGAGCCCGAGGACACCAGTGTCCTTCGCTTCGCCACGCCGGTCGTCAAGACTGATGGCCAGGGCCAATGCCTCTTCCGACACCTCGATGCCCTCCGTGAGGCGCCCGAGTTTCCAGCAGGCCACCGCGAGGTTGGACAGACTGAGCCGCAGCAGGGCGGCGTCGCCCAGGCGGCGGGAGGCGGCGACCGCGACACGGCTCAACTCTCTGAACTCCTCCAGGCGGCCGCGCAGGTCAAGGGGGAAGACAACGTTGGCGGCCAGCAGTCCCACATGCCGGTCCATCTCCCAGCGGTAGGCCAGGGATACGGCAGCCAGCAGCGAGTCCTGCTCACGCTCGAGCCAGTCGCGGGCCTGCTCGACCGTTTCCAGCGGGGGGAGTTCGGCGGCTGACGGCGGGTGCTCGGAGTGATCTATCCCGGCCCGCCCGGGAAACAGCAGGTCGCAGGCGGCGTCGGTCGCGGCCAGCGCGAAGTCGAGAAGCCGACGCACAGCGCGCATGAGCTCGTCGCCGCCGACCTCGCCACGCCTCTCCCCGTCGGCCTCCGGTAGCCGACGGTCACCGCCGCGCGAGAGATTCTGCGCGAAGCTGCGGACGAGGTCGTGGAAGGCGTACCGACCCGTCTCGTGCTGCTGGAGCAAGTGCATGTCGAGGAGGTTCTCCAGGACTTCCTCCGCATCCCGGGTGCCCGCCCCCAGCAGGGCGCCGGCGGCATAGGTGTTGATCTCGGTGCCCGGGTACTGGCCGAGGAGCCGGAACGCCTCTCGGGTCTCGGCGGTCAGGCCCTCGTAGGAAAGCCGTAGCGTCACTTCGACGCTGCGCTCCCCGGAGTTGAGCTCGGCCAGCCGGTGGGCGTCGTCCCGGAGCCGGTCGACCAGGTAACGGACGGTCCAGCGCGGCCGCTTGCGCAACCGGGCCGTGGCGATACGCAGGGCGAGCGGAAGATGACCGCAGAGCTCCGTGAGCTGAGCGACCGCCTCCGGCTCGTTCTCCGTGCGAGTCCGGCCGAGTACGCCCTCGACGAGGGCGACGCTGTCCCTCGGCGGCATGACGCCCAGGGACACGGTGTGGGTGGCGTCGAGGTCCACGAGCAGCGCACGGCTCGTGACGAGGACGAGCGTCTCGGTGGGGGAGGCGAGAAGGGGTCTGACCTGGGAGTCATCCACGGCATTGTCGAGTAGCAGGAGCATCCGGTGCGTGCTCATCGTGCGCCGCCACAGGCCGATTCGGCCCTCCACGTCGTCTGGGATGCGGTCGCCGGGAACACCGAGCATGCGCAGGAGAGCCTCAGCCGCCGCACTAGCGCTCAGGGGACGGCCGTTGGGGGTGAACCCGCGCAGGTCGATGTAGAGCTGGGCGTCGGGGTAGTTCCCCGCGAGTTGGTGTGCGGCGCGCACGGCCAGGGAGGTCTTGCCGCTGCCGCCCATGCCGTCGATCGCGACGATCAGTGGCCCGGAGCCCGGGGCCTCCTCCACGAAGCCCAGCAGTTCCCTTACCTCCTCCTCCCGGCCCGTGAAGTCACGCAGGTCGTAGGGGAGGGTGGAGGGGGTGTCCTCCAGGGTCAAGGGGGCGGTGTCGGGCAGCTGCGGGGCCGCGAGTTCCGGGCTGTTGCGCAGCACCGCGTTGTGCAGCTCCGAGAGCGCGTCGCCGGGGCCGATGCCGAGCTCGTCGATCAAGAAGTCCCGGACCTTGGTGAACTCCTCCAGCGCGTCGGCCTGCCGTCCGGAACGGAAGAGGGCGAGCATGAGCTGGCCACGCAGAGTTTCGCGCAGCGGGTGCGCGTCGATGAACTCGCGTAATTCACCGATGAGTTCACTGCTCTCGCCACCGGCGAGCCGCAGATCGAAAAGCTGCTCCACGGCTGTCAGGCGACGTTCCTCCAGGGCGGCGGAGGCCGCGGACAGTACGGACCCACCGGCGCCTGCGAGCAAAGGCCCCCGCCACAGAGCCAGTGCCTCGCGAAGTATCGTCATGGCGTACGCGCTTTGGCCGGCGACAGCAGCCGCTCTGGCCTGTTTTAATCCCTCGGTGAATCTGCTGAGGTCCACCTGGGCAGGCGTCGCGAGAACCCGGTAACCTGGCCCCTCGGTGACGATCAGGTCCCGCCCGCCGGGGATGCGCTGACGTAGTTCCGCGACGGCCTTGCGCACTTGATGGGCGGCGGTGGCGGGCGCGTTCTCGTCCCAGGCGGCCCCCACCAGGCGGAAGACCGGGAGCACGCGCTGAGGTTCCAGCAGGAGCGTGACGAGGACCTTCTCATGTACGGGTCCGCCGACCCGGATTCGGTCGCTCCCGTCCCAGCATTCGAACGAGCCCAGAATGCGGAACTGCACTCTGTGTGGCTCTGCGGCCTCGTCGCCCATCACGCTTCCTCCTCCAGCGGCCACGGAGCGGTTTCTGCCACCACTCACGCATAGCCGACGCTCCGCGTTCCCGCCGTCCAGATGAGTCTTCCCGCAGCCATCTCATCAGGGCCCCGTAGCAGGCGGCAAGACGGCCCTCGGACGTAGCGATCGATGGACTGTCCCGTTCGGGACTACCGATTGGCCGTCGGGCTCCGGGAACTGCGTCCGACCAAGCGCCCGAGGGGGGTTGGCGAGAGGGCGTCATGGACGTGGAGATCATGCAGTGGATGGACCGGGCCGGTCCGCACGTGGCAGCTGACGTCGACGCCTACGGGACGGCCCTTCTCATGTGCGATGAAATGCTCGTCGAGTCCGTAGGCCGCGAATGCTGTGTCGTCGATCCAGTCGGCTCCACCCAGTCGCGCTTGGAGCTCGCTCAGATCGAAGGAGTCGCGGGCATGGCGACGTCCGAGTTCCTCGAGTTCGACATGGCTCCAGCGATTCGAGGCGGCCTGTACGTCGATCAAGTCTCTGGCGAGTCCGCGGTCTGACAGCGCGTGGACTTTGGCCCCGACGACATCCTCGAGGGACAGGACCAAGCCGTGTTCGGTGTGTACGGGTGGCCGCCAGAGTGCTTCTTTGAGGATGTCGACCTCGCACTCTTCACGGCTGGCAGGGTCGGTGACGATCAGGCGGGAGGAATAGAGGGTCCGTTTCCAGCGCGCTGACCTGCCACCCCCGTTGTTCCAGGCCCGTTCGCACGGAAGTGGCAATGTCCTCCATGCGATCGGGGTTCTCGGTCGCGACATCGAGGTCCTGGCTGAGCCGATCGACCAGGCTGTGCCTGGACCGCGTAGCCGCCGGTTAGCGCCAGAGGGTAAGAGCCGCCTACGGCGAGCACGTCTGCAAGCAGGCGACGGTGAAGGTCGGTGAGGTTCACGCAGCGGCCCGGGTGCTGTGGGCGAGTTCGTCGAAGGAGCGTTCCCAGACTTCACGGGCATCACGGCTGATCAGTGTGCGCAGTGTGGGCCACAAGCTGACGAGGAGGCCGCGATCGAGATACCGGACCAGATCATCGTGCTGGCCCTCGGCCAGCACGATGCGGTAGTAGCTCATCCGCAGCCGGGGCTGATCGAGGTCGAACCTGGTCAGTCCCGACCACGCCAGGTGAAGTGGCAGGCCCACCGTGCCGTGCTCGGGGCCGGCAAGCCCGGAGAGTGCTGCGGGCAGGCGCCGGGCGAACTTGGCGCGGCGGAGATCGGAAATACTGGGCTGTGATGCCATATGTCGATTATCCAGGGAGAGGCCACCGAAGCCGACCGGACGGCGACGATGTGCCGCATACAAAGAAGCCCCCGGCCAGTGGCTTGGGGCTCTTTCGTGGAGCGGGTGACGAGAATCGAACTTGCGCTCTGAGCTTGGGAATCAGCGGTGCTTGAGCCTCCGGAAGGGGTCTGACCTGTGCTTTCCTGCGAGGAAGCTGGGGTCGCCATGGTCTCTGGAGGCTGTACCTGACCGTTGTCGTCCGCTCTGCTGGGCACGGATGGGGCACGGGAAGGCGATACAGGGGACCCTGCCAGGGGGGCGAGCTCGGGATGGGCCGGCGCGTCAGAGGGGGATGATGCGGACTCGGTTGCCGCAGAGCTGGGTCATGTCGTCGCTGTCGGAGGTCAGGAGGGCGACGGGTTTCGGCTGGCGCAGGGCGACCTCGGCGACGGTGGCGTCGATGGCGTACTTGTGCCCGTGCAGTCCGGCACCTTTGAGGAGTTCCGCCGCTGTTTTCGCCGCCTGCTCGGTGACGGGTTCCACCTTGACGCGGGACAGGGCCCAGTTCAGGCGAGGCATGTTGGTGCGGGAGTGGCTGACTTCCACGATGGTGTTGGCCCCGATGACCAGGTCGGCTCCCATGTCATGGAAGACCTGAAGCATCGCGAGCAGCTTGCGATCCTGCGCGATCCAGGCGGAGAGCCCTTCCGAGTCCAGGACGACGGTTTCGATGCGTTCGCTCACGCGGCATCCGCGCCCGTGGATGTGCCGGCGGAGCCGAAGATCTTTGCGCGGGCCTCGGCGAGCTCATCGTCGCTGAAGGGTCCGTGCTCCTCCTCGTGACGGCGGAGGGCGTCGCCCAGGAGCTGGTGCCGGATCTGGCGGGCTACGGCTTCCGCCACGTAGCCGGAGACGTTGTCCGTGAGCTTGCGGAGTTCCGCCACCTGGTCGCTGGGGAGGGTGACGGTGATGCGAGTCGTTGAGGACACGAGTCCAAGCATACTGGAGTATGCACACACTGGCTCGGGTCTCTGGTCCCCAGCCTTGACGCCCGCGGTCGCATGCTCCGGGTGAAGGCGTGGGGGCGATCACTCACCGGCCGTCCCTGGCGAGTGACGCTCCGGGCCGGTTCCGTTGGACGGCAGGCAAAAGGCCCCAGTCATTGACCAGGGCCTTCGTCGTGGAGCGGGTGACGAGAATCGAACTCGCGCTCTGAGCTTGGGAATCAGCGGTTCTTGAACGGTTGTATGGGCCCTGACCTGCATGCCTGACTGGAGCGGTCGAGGCTGGCGTGGTCTCTGGCCGCCGTGTTTGACCGCTGTTGTCCGCTCGGAAGGGCACGGATGGGGCACGAGGGTGATCGATGCCGCCGAGCCGTGGGTGGGGGAAGATTCACCGCGCTGGATCAGGCGCTCGCCGTCGTGCGATTTCATTCCTGGCGATCTGGCCCAGGGTAAACCAGTCGGCTGTCCTCGCTTCGGAGCCGTAGTACCGGCGGTCGGCGGACTGCGTCTCATCGCGGTCACCAGCTCAGAACCTCAACGTGAGGTACTAAGGTACCGTGGAGGAGGAGGTGGGATTCATGACCACGGCTTCGAAGCCGTCTCGGCAGTCGCCGCTCAAGGTGGACCCGGCGACGGACAAGTTGATCAGCCAGGGCGCGCATTTCCTGGGCCTGACGAAGAAGGACCTAGTCGCGGAGGCGGTACGGGTATACCTGGACCAGCGGCGTGAGGATCTTCGCGAGGGCATGGTGGAGGCACTCAGCGTCCTGGACGGCTCCCTGAAGTCGGACGTCATGCTCCTGACCGGTCTGACATCGGAGGAGATCGACACGGTCGGCGGGATCGACGAATGACCGGTCCCGCTGCGATGCGGCCCGCCAGGCCCACCTTGCGATGCCTACGCGATGACCTCGGACTCCCCCTGCCAGCGGTGACCGACCCCCTGGACGAGATTGAGCACCCGATCCTGGCGAAGACCGCCGAGCAGTTCGCGGCGGACGATGCCAAGCATGAGCGCATCCGCGCTGTCGATGACCAGGTGTTGTTCAAGGTGAAGGTCCAACGCTGGCGCGGAGCGGTCTGGGTGGACGCCGATCTTCCGTGGCTGGTGGCGGCCGGCCGCCGCGAGGACGGCTCCACCGACGACTTCTACGCCGCTCTCGAAGCTGGAGATCTTCGCGCGGGCCTCGGCGCGCTCTTCGTCACTGAAAGATCCGTGCTCCCCCTCGTGGCGGTGGAGGGCGTCGCCCAGGAGCTGGTGCCGGATCTGGCGGGCCACGGCTTCCGCCATGTAGCCGGAGACGTTGTCCGTGAGCTTGCGGAGAGCCGCGACCTGATCGCTGGGGAGGGTGATGGTGATGCGAGTCGTGGATGACATGAGTCCAGCATGTTGGAGTATGCGCAGGGTGGTGGGCTTGCCCCTGAGGGGCCTCACCTCTTCACGGTGTGAGCTAGGGCACACACTGGAGGGCGATCATCTTGCCGCTCGCTGTCGGTCATATGGGTGACACCGTCGCAACGAGGAAGGCACGCCATGACCGGCACGTTCACCACACCTGGCCCCATCCACTCGGTAGCCACCATTCAGCGATCCACGGCGCGGTGGCTCACGACCGGTGGTGTGGTGGCAGGTCCACTGTTCCTCGCGGCCGGACTCGCCCAGGGACTCACGCGCGACGGCTTTGACTTCACCCGAAACGCGATCAGCCAACTCGCTCTGGGTGGGGCCGGCTGGGTTCAGACGCTGAGTTTCGTGTTCACCGGAGCGCTGCTGATCGCCGGCGCGACCGGGCTACGGTGGACTCTGCGCAGAGGCCCCGCCGGGAGGTGGGCACCGGCCCTGGTCGGCGTGTTCGGCCTCTCATTCTGGGCCGCAGCCGCCTTCCCGGCCGACGCCGGAGCGGGTTTCCCCGCAGGCTCCCCGAACGCGACGGTGATGAGCGGGCACGGTGTAGCCCACATGGTCGCCGGGATGATCGGCTACGTCGCTCTGTGCGCCGCGTTCGTTGTTCTGGCTCGCCCGCTCGCCACCCGGGGCCTCCGGGGCTGGGGCGTGGCGTCGCGTGTCATGCCTGTGGCTGTCTTCGCCGGGTTCATGGCCTCTGCCGCGTCGGTTCTGGCGTTTACCGCCAGTGCCGGCCTCGGTCTGTTGTGGCTGAGCGCGGTGATGGCACGGCTGGCCGACGCTCCGGGCGACCACTAGCCAAACGCTGTTCTCACCGACTCCACCAAGACGATCACAATCCGAAACGGAGCATCCATGACCGACAACGCCGTGAAGGGCCCTGCCAGCTATTTCCCGTCTATCGAGAAGAAGTATGGCCGTCCGATCGCCGAGTGGAAGGGCCTCATTCGTTCCTCCTCGCTGACGAAGCACATGGATCTGGTCGGCTGGCTCAAGTCCGAGCACGGACTCGGCCACGGCCATGCGAATGCCCTCGTCGCCCACACTCTCGCCGAGGACAGCGCCAAGTGATCAGGTCGGGACGTCGAGGCATGCTTCACCGCTCAGGTATCCCGGCAGGCCGAACAGAGGGAAGAGGAGCGCGGTGTCACGGAATGCCGTGATGCTCTCGATGCGGTCGCCGGAGGAATCGAGGACTTGGAGAGCCCAGGGCTCGTAGCCGGTCCCGTCCGTACGGGGCCGGTACTGGCCGAAGGCGGGGGAGCCGTTCGCCACGGTCGGGAGAAGTCGTGATCCGCGGCAGCCGATGGCTGGTCCGGTCAGCCAGGATTCGATGTCGGCCACTCCCTGCATCCACTTCGCGTACGGCGGAAGGGACAGTGTGGCGTCGACGTGGAGCAGCAATCCCAGCTCCTCCATGTCGTACCGGGAGAACGCCGTGGCGTACCGCTCGGCCAGGACCTGCTGGGTGCCACCGGACGCCGGGAGGCCGAGTTCGTCGGCCCTGCCGCGGCGGTCGGCCAGAGTGGCGCGGGCCCGCTGGAGAGCGCTGTTGGCGGAGGCGAGGGTGCAGCCGTGCAGGTCGGCGACCTCGCGGGCCGAGAAGCCGAGGACATCCCGCAGGAGCAACGTGGCTCGCTGCTTGGGCGGCAGGTGCTGGAGCGCGGCGACGAACGCCAGCCGCACCGACTCGCCTGTCATCGCGGAGGCCGCCGGATCGCCACCGGGCAGGGGGTCGATCCACAGCGCACTGTCCGCCGGTACGCCTGGGGATGCGGCACCGTCCGACGGCCCGGACAGGTCCATCGGCAGCGCCCGCCGCCTCCCGGCAGCCAGGGCGTCCAGACACACGTTGGTGGCGATGCGGTACACCCATGAGCGCAGGGACGACCTGCCCGCGAACTGCCCGGCGTTCTGCCAGGCTCGGACGAGGGTCTGCTGAGCGGCATCCTCGGCTTCTGCGTACGACCCCAGCATGCGATAGCAGTAGCGAACCAACTCGCCTCGGTACGCATCAAGTTCCAGCACTGTCGCCCGCGCCTTGTCACCCATGTTGCTCCCCCCCACTCCCGAACGCGCGCCACCTCAGCATGTGGCCAGGCGTGCCCATCCGACGCGCATAACGATAGAGCTGCGGGCAGGTGCGGCGATCCTGAGGGCGGACAAAGAGCGACCGCGAGTGCCGCGAAAAGGGGTCAGGTGGTGCGGAGGTGGTGCAAGGCGCTTAGGAAGGTTTAGACAACGACGAAACCCCAGGCCGATGACCTGGGGGTTCGTGGAAGAGCGGGTGACGAGAATCGAACTCGCGCTCTGAGCTTGGGAAGCTCATGTTCTACCATTAAACTACACCCGCGAAGCGTGCCGATCACCGGCGCTGCATCGTTCCACACTCTACCTCATGTCAGGCCCCCGGCGGATGAGCCGTGGGTCCTCCGTGTCGTGTGCCTGGTGGGATGGGGAGGGTGTACGGGGGTGTGATGGCCGGGAGTTGGGGGCGTAGCGTGGGCGATCGGAGCGCCGCGTGGAGCGGCGTCCTGTTCATCCCCTAATGTGGCTTTCTCGTCCATATGTGGTTGGGGAAGGGACTTGATGGAGTCGATGGAGCGCACCGTCGTCCGTTGTGCCGAAGGGCACGTTTTCGCTACCTCGTCGTTCCCGATGCAGCAGCTCGGGGCCGGCCGGATCGGGCCGGGGCGGTTGATCCGGTGTCCTCGGTGTGCCCGGTTGCGGCAGGCCGTGCCGGTGGCGTTCGGGCAGCGGTAGGAAGCAGCGGCAGGCGGCAGGGTGAGGTCGTAGGCAGTCGGGGCGGAGGGTGTTCGGCAGGCGCGCGGGTGGTCCGGTTGGGGCGGGCTCGCGCGTTCTGCGTATCCTCGGGACGTGCTTCTCTCAGACAAGGACATCCGGGCCGAGATCGACACCGGCCGAGTCCGTATTGATCCGTACGACCCTTCGATGGTGCAGCCGTCGAGCATCGACGTGCGGCTGGACCGCTACTTCCGGGTGTTCGAGAACCACCGGTACCCGCATATCGATCCGGCCGTCGAACAGCCCGATCTGACCCGCACGGTCGAGCCGGAGGGCGACGAGGCGTTCATCCTGCACCCCGGGGAGTTCGTTCTGGCGTCCACGTACGAGGTGATCTCGCTCCCCGACGATCTGGCCTCTCGGCTGGAGGGCAAGAGCTCGCTCGGGCGGCTCGGTCTGGTGACGCACTCGACGGCCGGGTTCATCGACCCCGGGTTCTCCGGGCACGTGACCCTGGAGCTGTCGAATCTCGCGACCCTGCCGATAAAGCTCTGGCCAGGCATGAAGATCGGGCAGCTGTGCCTGTTCAAGCTGACCTCGTCCTCCGAGTTCCCGTACGGATCCGAGCGGTACGAGTCGCGGTACCAGGGGCAGCGGGGGCCGACGGCCTCGCGGTCGTTCCAGAACTTCCATCGGACCCAGGTGTGATCAACCATGGCTGGTGACGTGCGGGAGAACCTTACGTACGAGGGCTTCGGGCGGGCGGTGCGCGAGCTGGCGCAGGCCGTCGCCGACGACGGGTACGAGCCCGATGTCGTGCTGAGCATCGCGCGCGGTGGCGTGTTCGTCGCGGGCGGGCTCGCCTACGCACTGGACTGCAAGAACATCCATCTGGTCAATGTGGAGTTCTACACGGGCGTCGGGACCACCCTGGAGATGCCCGTCATGCTGGCGCCCGTGCCCAACGCGATCGACTTCTCTCAGAAGAAGGTCCTGATCGCCGACGACGTCGCCGACACCGGCAAGACGCTCAAACTCGTCCACGACTTCTGCGTCGACCATGTCGCCGAGGTGCGCAGCGCCGTCATCTACGAGAAGTCCCACTCCCTCGTGAAGTGCGAGTACGTGTGGAAGAAGACCGATCAGTGGATCAACTTCCCGTGGAGCGTGGAGAAGCCCGTGGTGCGGCGGGACGGGCAGGTTCTCGACGCGTAGGGGCCCCGTTGCCCAAGTGGCCCATGTTGCCCATGTGCCCATGTGCCCACGTGCCCACGTGCCCTTGTACGTTGAGAAGGCCCCCGGAACTCAAGGTGCGTTCTGCGCTTCGGGGGCCTTTTCGTGCGTACGGGGCTTTCAGATCGTGCCCAGCTTGATGATCGACAGCAGCGCGATCAGCTGGATCGCCGATGCCCCCAGCGCCTTCGGCCACGGCAGGTCGTGCGACTTGCTGACCATCGACGTGAACAGCGCCCCGGCCGCCAGCCAGGTCAGCCAGCCCACGATCTGGACCAGGGAGTTCTCGCCGCCCAGGAAGAGGGCGAAGAGCAGCCGCGGGGCGTCGGTCATCGACATGATCAGCATCGACAGGCCCACCGTCGGCTGCCACGAGCCCGTGCCGCCGAGCTGGCGGGCCAGGGTGTGGGTCACCGCGCCGAGGACCAGGCCGCCGACGACGAAGCCGACGCCGGTGAACAGGACGTACGGGATGGCCGTCGAGATCGTCGCGTTGATCGCTTCTTCGCGCGCCTGGTCGAAGCCGAACAGCGCGAGCAGGCCGTAGACGAAGGTGACGACCAGCGCCGGGCCCCAGACCGGGTAGTCCCGCATCTGCCAGAACGTCGGCCCCGGGCGCGTCACGATGCCGGTCAGCAGTTCCTTCCAGCGCAGTCGCGGGCCCGCCGGCTGGGCGGGGGCGGCACCGGCGCGGTAGGTGTTGCCGTCGCCGTAGGGGTCCTCGTCGACGCGGAACGCCTGCGTGTGCCCCGGGTTGTTGGCGTACGGGTCGTGGGGCGCGGGGTCCGAGTACGGGTCGCCGAAGTACTCCGGTTCGCCGTGGCCCTGGCCGCTGCGTCCATGGTGTCCGCCCTGACCGCCGTGTCCCGCATAACCGCCGGTGTTGTACGGGGCGCCCTGCGGGGCTCCGTACGGCGGTGGCGCCGCGCCGTTGCCGGGGCCTCCCGCCGTCGGCCACGGCTGAGCACCGTACGGCGGCTGTGGTGCCTGCCCTCCGTACGGCTGCTGCTGTTGCCGCTGCTGCTGCGGTTGTTGCGGGGTGCGGTTGTCCCGGCCGCGTCCGATCCTGAATCCAGCCACCCGTCGAACGTACCTGGTCTCCGGGGGTGGGAAGTGGGGGCCGGGGGAACCCGTCGGCCATTGCGGCCGACCTGTGACATCCCCTAAGGGCTCCCCGGGGCCCCGGGGAGAGGGAGCTCAGGGGGAGTTCAGGGAAGGAACAGCGCCGTGGAGAAGGTGAGTACCGGCTCGCCCGTGTTACCCGCCGCATAGAGGGCGATCAGGTCCTGCCGCTCGCCCCGGTACGTCCGCACCACCGTGTCCGGCTTCTTGTCGCCGTCGTAGTCGCCGTGGTCCAGGAGGAGGGTGCGGGTGCGGGCGGTGGTGGTGAGCGGGGCCTCGGGGAGGTGCTCCGCCCTGAACGCGTAGGTGCCGCCCGGCCGCGCCGGGCCCTTCGCGGAGCCGAGCAGCAGCGTTCCCTCGGCCGCCTGCCCGGGGGCGTGCGGGCGGGTGGCGGCGACGAGGTCGTCGTAACCGTCCCCGTCGGTGTCGGCCTTGGGCTCGGGGGCGTAGAGGTACGGGCCGCCGTCGGGCAGCAGTTCCGCACTGCGCGGGGCTCCGGTGCGGCTGAAGGGGCCGTGCAGGAAGGTGACCTGGCCCGCGCTGGCGGTGACCGCGAGGTCGGTCCTGCCGTCGCCGTCGAAGTCGCCGCAGACCGGCTGCTCGGGCCACTCGTTGCCGAACCGGGCCTGCTGCGGGATGCGTACGGTGGCCGCCTTGCCGGTGAGGCCGGCCGGGGAGCCGAAGAGGATCTGGAGGGGCACGGGCGGGGCGCCGATGCCGTTGTACGGGGGATCGGTGGAGACGACCAGGTCGGTGAAGCCGTCCCGGTCCAGGTCGCAGGCCGTCTCGGCGTCGAACGCGACGGGCAGGGTGTCCCCGGACTTCGCCGCGTTCGCCCGGGCACTCAGCAGCTGCCGGGCGGCCGGGTCCAGGGGGCGGTCGGCGGAGCCGTACACGATGCCGATGCCCGCGTCGTCGCCGTGGCTGTTCTCGGGGGCCTTCACCAGGTCGTCGATGACCAGGTCGCGGTGGCCGTCGCCGTTGAAGTCGTACGGGACACGGCTGCCGGTGCCGCGCGGGACGGGGATGCGCGCCGTGCCCGCCCAGGACCGGGCCTGCGCCTTCGGCGGGGTGTCGCCGTTCTTGCCGTCGGACGTGGAGGAGGACGGGGGCGAGGACGGGGACGACGGTCCGTCGGCGGCCGAGGGGCTTCCACAGCCCGCGAGTGCGAGCAGCAGGCCCGCGCAGCCCGCGGCGAGGGCAGCCGTCGCCCTGGTGGTGACCGCTGCCTTCGGGTGCGTGATGCGTGGGCGCACGGGGCCTCGTTCGTCGCTCGTTCGTGTTCGTCGTGTGCTGTCCGCCGTCTGCCGGCGAGCGGTTTCCGACCCGTACCGGGTTTCTCCGGGGCACATAATGCTCCAGATACGGCGTCGCGTACATGCCCCGGCTCACATGCGGCCGCCGTCACTCCCGGGCCGGGGAGCTCGGCGTGGGCCGCGCACGGAAAAGCGGCCGGACCTGCCCCCGAGGCAGGTCCGGCCGCTCATCGCGCTGACGCGTTACGTCACTTTGCCGGTTCGGGCTCCGGCGCGTCCACCTGCTCCGCCTCGCCCGCCGGATCGGCCGGGGTCTTCACCGACTCCAGGAGGAGCTGCGAGACGTCCACGACCTGGATGGACTCCTTGGCCTGGCCGTCGTTCTTCTTGCCGTTGACCGAGTCGGTCAGCATGACGAGGCAGAACGGGCAGGCGGTGGAGACGATGTCCGGGTTGAGGGCGAGGGCCTCGTCGACGCGCTCGTTGTTGACGCGCTTGCCGATCCGCTCCTCCATCCACATCCGGGCACCACCGGCGCCGCAGCAGAAGCCGCGCTCCTTGTGGCGGTGCATCTCCTCGTTCCGCAGCCCCGGGACCTTCGCGATGATCTCGCGCGGCGGGGTGTAGATCTTGTTGTGCCGGCCCAGGTAGCAGGGGTCGTGGTACGTGATCAGGCCCTCGACCGGGGTCACCGGGATCAGCTTGCCCTCGTCGATGAGGTGCTGGAGCAGCTGCGTGTGGTGGATGACCTCGTACTCGCCGCCGAGCTGCGGGTACTCGTTCGCGATCGTGTTGAAGCAGTGCGGGCAGGTCGCGACGATCTTCTTCGACGACTTGGGCTTCTTCGTCGTCGTGTCGTCATCGTCCTCGCCGTACGCCATGTTCAGCATCGCGACGTTCTCCTGGCCGAGCTGCTGGAACAGCGGCTCGTTGCCCAGGCGGCGGGCGGAGTCACCGGTGCACTTCTCGTCGCCGCCCATGATCGCGAACTTGACGCCCGCGATGTGCAGCAGTTCCGCGAAGGCCTTCGTGGTCTTCTTGGCCCGGTCCTCCAGGGCGCCCGCGCAGCCGACCCAGTACAGGTAGTCGACCTCGGTGAGGTCCTCGACGTCCTTCCCGACGATCGGGACCTCGAAGTCGACCTCCTTGGTCCACTCCACGCGCGCCTTCTTGGCCAGCCCCCAGGGGTTGCCCTTCTTCTCCAGGTTCTTGAGCATCGTGCCCGCCTCGGACGGGAACGAGGACTCGATCATCACCTGGTAGCGGCGCATGTCGACGATGTGGTCGATGTGCTCGATGTCGACCGGGCACTGCTCGACGCAGGCACCGCAGGTGGTGCAGGACCACAGGACGTCCGGGTCGATGACGCCGTTCTCCTCGGCGGTACCGATGAGGGGGCGCTCGGCCTCGGCGAGTGCGGCCGCGGGGACGTCCTTGAGCTGCTCCTCTGTGGCCTTCTCGTTGCCCTCCATGTCCTTGCCGCCGCCAGCCAGGAGGTACGGGGCCTTGGCGTGCGCGTGGTCGCGCAGCGACATGATCAGGAGCTTGGGGGAGAGCGGCTTGCCGGTGTTCCAGGCGGGGCACTGGGACTGGCAGCGGCCGCACTCGGTGCAGGTGGAGAAGTCGAGGATGCCCTTCCAGGAGAACTGCTCGACCTGGGAGACGCCGAAGACGGCATCCTCGGCCGGGTCCTCCCAGTCGATCTCCTTGCCGCCCGACGTCATCGGCTGGAGCGCGCCGAGCGCGACGTCGCCGTCGGCGTTCCGCTTGAACCAGATGTTCGGGAAGCCGAGGAAGCGGTGCCAGGCGACACCCATGTTGGTGTTCAGCCCGACCGTGATCGCCCAGACCATCGTCGTACCGAGCTTGATCATCGCGAAGAGGTAGACCAGGTTCTGCAGCGTTTCGACGCTCAGCCCCTTGAAGGCCAGCACCAGGGGGTACGAGGCGAAGTACGCGGGCCCGTAGCTGTCCACGTGGTGCAGCGCGCCTTCAAGGCCGCGGAGCAGCATGATCGCGGCGCCGATGATCAGGATGATCGCCTCGACGAAGTACGCCTGGCCCATCTTCGAACCGGTGAAGCGCGACTTGCGGCCCGCCCGCGAGGGCAGGTTCAGCTGGCGGATCGCGATCAGGACGAGGATGCCGAGGGTCGTGCCGAGTGCGATGAACTCGATGTAGACCTCGTACGGCAGGAAGGTGCCGATGTACGGCAGTACCCAGTCGGCCTTGAACAGCTGGCCGTACGCCGTGACGATCGTCAGGCCCAGGGTCAGGAAGCCGACCGCGACGAACCAGTGGGCGACGCCCACGATTCCCCAGCGGTTCATGCGGGTATGGCCGACGAACTCCTTGATCAAGGTGATCGTCCGCTGCTTGGGGTCGTCGGTGCGGCTGCCTGCGGGTACCGACTGTCCGAGACGGACGAAGCGGTAGATCTGCGCGACGGCTCGGGTGATGAGCGCAACGCCGACGACCGTCAGCACCAGCGACACAATGATCGCGGCGAGTTGCATTTCGGGGCTCCTCGGGCCTGCGAGAGCGGGATCCAGTTACTACTGCCCACTACTACTAAGCAGTAACTTAATTAGTCTGTGCTGACACTATCCACTTATTCCACCGTGCTGTAGCCGGGGCGTCGGTGATCTGCGTCGCTCAGGTGCGCCTTGGTTCGACGGGCCTTCCGGAGCCGCGTCCGCAGGGGATTGCCCGCGGCTTCGGCGAGGATCGCCAGGTCGAGCACCACTCCATGGTGCTCTGCGTAGTGCTGGTCCAGCAGGGCGGGGTCGTCCCACGGCATGTCGGAGCGGGCGCGTACCTGCGCGAGACCGGTCAGGCCCGGCCGTAGTTCCTGCCGCCACTGCCGGGCGCCCGGCCCCCCGGCCCGCGGGTCGCCCGGGGCCAGGGGGACGGGTCCGACCAGGGACAGATCGCCGCGGACGACATGGTGCAGCCGGGAGAACAGGTCCAGCCGGAGCCTCCGGGTGCGCAGGGTCCGCAGTTCGAAGACCCGGCCGCCCAGGCCGGTCCTGGGCCGGCGGTCCCAGGCACCGCCCGGGGTGCGCCGCGCGGCCAAGGCGAGGGCCGCCACGGCGACGGCGGGGGCGGTCAGGACCAGCAGGGCGGTGCCGAGGGCCAGGTCCAGGGTCCGTTCGGCCCTCGTGCGCGGGGTGAAGCGGTCCGCCAGTCGCCCGGCCCGGTCGGTGAGGCCGGCCAGGCGTGCCGCGGGGCGCGAGGGGAAGTGGCTCCTTGCCGTCCCTGTCACTGCCGGGTGGGGGCGCGGGTGGCGCGGCTCCTCCTCGTGCGGATTCCTGTGCGGATCCCCGTGCGGGTGCTCGTGTGGAGATGGGCTGGGCGTCTCCGTCCCGTACGCCTCCCTCCCGTACGCCTCCGGGCTGCGCGGCTCCGGACGGGGCCGGGGCGGTCGGTCCGGCCGGGCCTGCTGGGTCTGCAGGGCCTGCTGGGTCTGCGGGGCTTGCGGAGCCTGCTGGTCTCCGCGGTTCTTCCGGTGATTCCTCTGGTTCTTCTGGCTTCTCTGGTTCTGCCGATCCTTCCGATCCTTCCGGCCCTTCAGACTCTTCTGGCTCTTCTGGTTCTTCTGCCGTACGCGCGGCTTCCTCGCGTTCTGCATCGCGCCCGCCCGGGGTTCGAGGTTCGATGGTGTGACGATCCACGGTGAAACCTGCCGGTCGAGGGTGATTGTGACCGTCTCGCGGCATTTTGTGACAGAACGATCCCATGGTGGGGTGCTGGGGCGGGCGGTGTACGAGGGGTCGCGAGGGGTGTGGCGTGCGTGGGTGTGGTCGTGGGGCGGCGCAGGCGGGTCCGACGAGGGCCGAGTGTGCTCTATGTGGCACTTAAGTTGAGCGTAAGCGACTCAGGTCTGTTGACTCCGGGGCCGGCGTCGTGCATTCTTGAGTCAGATCCACTCAAGTAGTCAGTTGGAGGAATTGAAATGGCACGTGCGGTCGGCATCGACCTGGGCACGACTAACTCCGTCGTCAGCGTTCTCGAAGGCGGCGAGCCCACCGTCATCACCAACGCCGAAGGCGCCAGGACCACGCCGTCCGTCGTCGCCTTCGCCAAGAACGGCGAGGTGCTCGTCGGCGAGGTCGCGAAGCGCCAGGCGGTCACCAACGTCGACAGGACCATCCGCTCCGTCAAGCGCCACATGGGCACTGACTGGAAGATCGACCTGGACGGCAAGAGCTTCAACCCGCAGCAGATGAGCGCGTTCATCCTGCAGAAGCTGAAGCGCGACGCCGAGTCCTACCTGGGCGAGAAGGTGGCCGACGCGGTCATCACCGTCCCGGCGTACTTCAACGACTCCGAGCGTCAGGCGACCAAGGAGGCCGGTGAGATCGCGGGTCTGAACGTCCTGCGCATCGTCAACGAGCCGACCGCCGCCGCCCTGGCGTACGGCCTGGACAAGGACGACCAGACGATCCTCGTCTTCGACCTCGGTGGCGGCACCTTCGACGTGTCGCTCCTGGAGATCGGTGACGGCGTCGTCGAGGTGAAGGCCACCAACGGTGACAACCACCTCGGTGGTGACGACTGGGACCAGCGTGTCGTCGACTACCTGGTGAAGCAGTTCGCCAACGGGAACGGCGTGGACCTGTCCAAGGACAAGATGGCTCTCCAGCGTCTCCGCGAGGCGGCGGAGAAGGCGAAGATCGAGCTGTCGTCCTCGACCGAGACCACGATCAACCTGCCCTACATCACGGCGTCCGCCGAGGGCCCGCTGCACCTGGACGAGAAGCTCACGCGCTCGCAGTTCCAGCAGCTGACCGCGGACCTCCTGGACCGCTGCAAGACCCCGTTCCACAACGTCATCAAGGACGCGGGCATCCAGCTCTCCGAGATCGACCACGTCGTTCTCGTCGGTGGCTCCACCCGTATGCCGGCCGTCGCCGAGCTCGTCAAGGAGCTGACCGGTGGCCAGGACGCCAACAAGGGTGTGAACCCGGACGAGGTCGTCGCCATCGGCGCCTCGCTCCAGGCCGGTGTCCTCAAGGGTGAGGTCAAGGACGTCCTGCTCCTCGACGTCACCCCGCTGTCCCTCGGTATCGAGACCAAGGGAGGGATCATGACCAAGCTCATCGAGCGGAACACCACGATCCCGACCAAGCGCTCCGAGATCTTCACGACGGCCGAGGACAACCAGCCCTCCGTGCAGATCCAGGTCTACCAGGGCGAGCGCGAGATCGCCGCGTACAACAAGAAGCTCGGAATGTTCGAGCTGACCGGTCTGCCGCCGGCCCCGCGCGGTGTGCCGCAGATCGAGGTCGCCTTCGACATCGACGCCAACGGCATCATGCACGTCGCCGCCAAGGACCTCGGCACCGGCAAGGAGCAGAAGATGACCGTCACCGGCGGCTCCTCGCTGCCGAAGGACGAGGTCAACCGGATGCGCGAAGAGGCCGAGAAGTACGCCGACGAGGACCACGCCCGCCGCGAGGCCGCCGAGTCGCGCAACCAGGGCGAGCAGCTCGTCTACCAGACGGAGAAGTTCCTCAAGGACAACGAGGACAAGGTTCCCGCTGACGTGAAGACGGAGGTGGAGACCGCTGTCGGCGAGCTGAAGGAGAAGCTCAAGGGCGAGGACTCCGCCGAGATCCGCACGGCCACCGAGAAGGTCGCGGCCGTCTCCCAGAAGCTGGGCCAGGCGATGTACGCCAACGCCCAGGCCGAGGGCGCGACCCCCGGCGCCGAGGCCCCGGGCGGCGCTCAGGCCAAGGCCGATGACGATGTCGTCGACGCCGAGATCGTGGACGACGAGAAGGACACCAAGGGCGGTGCGGCGTGACCGAGGAGACTCCGGGCTTCGAGGAGAAGCCCGATGTCCCCTCCGGCGCCACCCCTGATGACGCCGAGCCGAAGGCCGCCGACCCCTCCGAGGAGGAGGCGGCGGCCCCGGCCGGGGACACCGACCCGACCGTCGGTCTGACCGCACAGCTGGACCAGGTACGCACCGCGCTCGGCGAGCGCACTGCGGACCTCCAGCGGCTCCAGGCCGAATACCAGAACTACCGTCGCCGCGTCGAGCGGGACCGGGTCACGGTCAAGGAGATCGCTGTCGCGAACCTCCTGTCCGAGCTCCTGCCCGTGCTCGACGACGTCGGCCGCGCGCGGGAACACGGCGAGCTGGTCGGTGGCTTCAAGTCGGTGGCCGAATCGATGGAGACCATCGTCGCGAAGCTGGGCCTCCAGCAGTTCGGCAAGGAGGGCGAGCCCTTCGACCCGACGATCCACGAGGCCCTGATGCACAGCTACGCGCCGGACGTCACCGAGACGACCTGCGTGGCGATCCTGCAGCCGGGGTATCGCATCGGCGAGCGCACCATCCGCCCCGCGCGGGTGGCTGTCGCCGAGCCGCAGCCGGGCGCCACGCCCGCCGCGGCCAAGGAAGAGAAGACTGACGACGAGGAGAGCGGTGGCACCGAGGAGGTCTGACGGCAACGCGTCTGATCACCACGGTGCACACCGACCGGCCCGGCGGCCGGCCCACGGGCCGGCCGCTCGGCCGATCGTCCGGAAGGAGGGACGTCGATGAGCACGAAGGACTTCGTCGAGAAGGACTACTACAAGGTCCTCGGCGTCCCCAAGGACGCCACCGACGCCGAGGTCAAGAAGGCGTACCGGAAGCTCGCCCGCGAGTTCCACCCGGACGCCAACAAGGGTGACGCCAAGGCGGAGGAGCGCTTCAAGGAGATCTCCGAGGCGAACGACATCCTCGGTGACCCCAAGAAGCGCAAGGAGTACGACGAGGCGCGCGCCCTCTTCGGCAACGGCGGCTTCCGGCCCGGCCCCGGTGGTGCGGGCGGCAACTTCAACTTCGACCTGGGCGACCTCTTCGGCGGGGGCGCCCCGGGCGGCGGACAGGGCGGTGCGGGCGGCGGCTTCGGCGGCGGCGGGGGCGGTCTCGGCGACGTCTTCGGCGGGCTGTTCAACCGAGGCGGCGCGGGCACCCGCGTCCAGCCGAAGCGCGGCCAGGACATCGAGTCCGAGGTGACGCTCAGCTTCACCGAGGCGGTCGACGGGGCCACGGTCCCGCTGCGGATGTCCAGCCAGGCGCCCTGCAAGGCGTGTTCCGGCACCGGCGACAAGAACGGCACCCCCAGGGTCTGCCCGACCTGTGTCGGCACCGGCCAGGTCTCGCGCGGCAGCGGCGGCGGCTTCTCGCTCACCGACCCCTGTGTGGACTGCAAGGGCCGGGGCCTCATCGCCCAGGACCCCTGCGACGTCTGCAAGGGCAGCGGCCGGGCGAAGTCGGCGCGCACCATGCAGGTGAGGATCCCGGCGGGCGTCTCCGACGGCCAGCGGATCCGGCTGCGCGGGAAGGGCGGTGCGGGCGAACGCGGCGGTCCGGCCGGCGACCTCTACGTCGTCGTCCACGTCGACGCCCACCCGGTCTTCGGCCGCAAGGGCGACAACCTCACGGTCACCGTGCCCGTCACCTATCCGGAGGCGACGCTCGGCGGCGAGGTCAAGGTCCCCACCCTCGGCGGCCCCCCGGTCACCCTGAAGCTCCCCCCCGGCACCTCCAACGGGCGTACGATGCGCGCCCGGGGCAAGGGCGCGGTGCGTAAGGACGGCACCCGCGGCGACCTGTTGGTCACCGTGGAGGTCGCGGTCCCCAGGGACCTGGGCCAGGAGGCCAGGGACGCCCTGGAGGCCTACCGGAAGGCGACCGCGGACGAGGACCCGCGGGCGGAACTGTTCCAGGCTGCGAAGGGAGCTTGAGATGGATGGCCGTCGACGCAATCCGTACCAGCTGACCGATGAGACCCCGGTGTACGTGATCTCGATCGCGGCCCAGCTCTCCGGTCTCCATCCGCAGACCTTGCGCCAGTACGACCGTCTCGGCCTGGTCTCCCCGGACCGTACGGCCGGGCGCGGCCGACGCTACTCGGCCCGCGACATCGAGCTGCTGCGCACCGTGCAGCAGCTGTCGCAGGACGAGGGCATCAACCTCGCGGGCATCAAGCGGATCATCGAGCTGGAGAACCAGGTGGCCGCGCTCCAGCAGCGCGTCGCCGAGCTCTCGGCGGCGGTGGACGGCGCGGCGGTCGCCATGCAGCAGCGCGAGGCCCAGGTGCACGCCTCGTACCGCCGGGACCTGGTGCCGTACCAGGACGTGCAGCAGACCAGCGCGCTGGTGGTCTGGCGGCCGAAGCCGAAGCGGCCTTAAGGGCCTGTCCTCGCGTTACGGGGCCGGGAGAGCGTTCGTCCGCTCTCCCGGCCCCTTCGCGCGCACCCCGGGTCTACGGCAGGGCGGTGCTGATCGCGTCGACCGCCATCATCCACATCGGCTGGCCGCCGGTGCCGAACGCGGCGGCCAGCGCGCAGCCGACCGCCGCGTCGGCCGGCTCGACGACGACCCCGTCCCGCCACGCGGCGATGACCCGCCGGTCGCCGTCCGAGGAGAAGTCCCCGATGTGCTTTCCGTCGCGGGTCAGCCGGCTGCTCGGGATCGAGTCGGGGACGAGTCGGTAGGACGTACCCGCACAGCGGACGTCGACCTGGTAGGAGCGGCGGCGGAGTTTCCCCTTGCCGGGTGCGATCGTCGTCTCCCGGCCGTCCACCGTGAGCGTGAGCCGGCGGGGGTCGCGGGTGCCGGTGACGATGTGGTCGTCGATCTCCGCGCCGGGGGCGCGGGTGAGGACGACGCGAGGGATTCTCTCGCCGCTCACGACGAGCATCTCGCCTTACTCGCCCGTGAGTTCGACCAGAATGTCCCCGTGGTGGTCGTCCTCGACGGCGGTGGGTATGGGGGCGGTGTCGGTCATCTGGGCTTAGTGGTCGTTCTGTTGCGCGGAGGGAGGCCGTCAGGTCGGTCAGGACTGACGTACGCCATTCTCGCAGGGACGCGACGGTGAGGAGGCGGGCGATGCCGACTCGGACGGCGGTGACGGGGGAGTCCGGTGCGGCCCGGTGCCGGTTCCTGGTCGGCGGGACGGCTGGTGCCCGCAGAACTTCGTGGCGCGGTCAGGAATCCGCTTCCAGGATTCCCGACCGCGCGATCAGGTATCCGAGTTGGGCTCGGCTGGTGCTGCCGAGCGTGGTGTTCATCTTGGCGATGTGTGCCCGGCAGGTCCGGACGTTCATGCCGAGGCGACGGGCGATCGAGTCATCGACGTGACCCGCTACGAGGAGCTGGGCGATGGATCGCTGGACGCCGCTTATTCCTGCTGGAGTGGGGTCGTAGAGGACCTCCTCCAGGAGTGGGGTAGCGCGCTGCCAGAGCTGCTCGAAGACCCTGATGAGGTAGGAGACGAGCCCCGGGTGCCGAAGCTCCAGAGCGACGGTCCGGTCGTCCTGGGCGGGTATGAACGCGACGGTGCGGTCGAAGATGAGCATGCGCTCGACCAGTTCCTCGAGGGTGCGGATCTCGACCCCTTCGGCGAGACGCTCCGCGTAGGCGAACGTGCCCTGGTGGTGTCGCACGGTGTGCTGGTAGAGGGTACGGATCCCGACGCCCCGGTCGACCACGGCCTTGCCACGTTCGAGCCCCTTGCTGAGGATGTCCTCACTGCGGCCGCCCCCGGGCTGGACGGTGAGTACCTCGTAGTGGCATTCGGCGGTGGCCACGTCGATGGCGGCGTTGATGCGTGTGCTGCCCTCCAGCACGGTGATGGCGTGGGTGGTGGGGGGATCCTGGGCGCTGATATCCATGAAGGGTTCGAAGGACTCGGTCAGGTCCAGGGAATGCCGTCTGCGCTCCTGGATTTCGCGCTCTATGGGATGCAGTCGCTGCGCGAGGGCGGCGGAGGGCGGCACCGGGCGGAGCCAGGCGGGGTCGTCGGGATCCGGGTGGAGCAGGGCGAAGTCCATCAGGCACGGGGCTGGTTCGGCGTCGGCGCGAGGTATGCGGCCGGATCGCAAGGCATGGGCGTAGAGGCGCTGTCCCGCATCGCATAGTTCGGTGATGCCGTGAGGATGTGCCGCTTTTGACTCGCTTGTGGCCATATCTCCACCCCCCATGTTCCTGAACCTACAGGAACATGATGCATCGACCCAGTGGTGTTCGCGTGCCCAGGTGGGACATCGTCTTGGTGCGGGGGAGATGAATCCATCAAGTGAGGACGAAGCCGAAATGTATAAGCGAATGCTTCGCTCGGTGCTTGCCACTGCGTTCGTAGCGACCTTGGCCTTCGGGGTCCTGTCCGGACAGGGGGCCGAGGACATTACTTGGGGCGCCCCGGCGGCCGAATCGGCGCCGACGGCGCAGGCGGCTGTGCCCGGCGATATCACCTGGGGCGTCGGTTCGGCCCGTACGGTCGCATGAGTACCCCGCCGGACGACCGCACCTTCCGGCGCGAGATGGCAACCGCCTATCGCTCAGGGTGGCATTTCATCGATCTGCTCACGGCCCTCCCCCGCCGTGGCGACTCGTTGATGGTCACCCTGTTCGGAGAGCCGATCGTCGTGGTGATGGAAGAGGACGAGGATGTCCGCGCCTATCGCTGTCTGCGCCGGCCCCGCGGTGCGCCGCAGCCGGTCCGCTGTGCCGTCAGGTACGGCATGATCTTCGTCAATCTCGATCAGCGGGACCACGAGCTGTTCGACGCAGAACCCCTTTCCGCCACCCCCCGCAGTGCCTGAGCGATTCCCCCGTCGTCACCCATCGCTCCGGCGCTTCCCCCACACAGCGGCGCCACCGTGACCTGAACACGGTGGTGCCGTTGTGCTGTTCCCGTCCGGAGGGGCGGGTGTCCAGGGGTGGTCAGGCCTTGCCGAGCGCCCGGTCGAGGGTGATCTCGATGACGACCCGGGTCGGGTTGATCCGTGGGGCGCGGCCGTAGCGCTCCTCGTGGCGGGCCTCCGCGTCCGCGACGGCCTCCGGTTCGGTGCGGATGACCGCGCGGCCCTCCAGGGTCGCCCAGCGGGCCCGGTCGGTCTGGCAGACGGCCACGCGTGCCCCGCCGGGGCCGGCGGCGCGGATGTGGGCGACCTTGCGGCTGCCCCCGTCGGTGATCACGCGCGCCACCCCGGCCTCCGGGTCGTACGTCACGCACACCGGCACCACGTGTGGCGTGCCGTCGGGGCGGGGGGTCGTCAGGGTGGACAGGTGGCTCTCGCGCCAGAACGCGACGTATGCGGGAGCGGGATCGTGTACGTCTGCCATGGGGGCAGCGTACGAGCACCGTCGCGGAGGGCGCGCACCGCGTCACGCGTACGAGCGCCGTCGCCGAGGGCCCGCAGCGCGTGCGCGTATCGCCTTGAGTGGAATAGACTCAACTTTGTGCAGGTTGATTAAGTCAACACATGGCTATTGGGCCAACACAGGGCTGACGCATGACTCACCAGCTGCGAGGAGGAGTATCCACACGTGGACGCCGAGCTGACCAACAAGAGCCGGGACGCCATCAACGCGGCGACCGGCAGGGCCGTGAAGGACGGGCACCCCGACCTCACCCCGGGGCATCTGCTGCTCGCGCTGCTGGAGGGTGAGGGCCGACAGGCAAGCGCGAACATCGTCGACCTGCTCGCCGCCGTCGAGGCCGATCAGGCCGCCGTGCGGGGCGAGACCGAGCGGCTGCTCGGGACCCTGCCGAGTGTCACCGGTTCCACCGTGGCCCCGCCGCAGCCCAACCGTGAGCTGCTCGCCGTCATCCAGGACGCCGCCCAGCGGGCGAAGGAACTGGGCGACGACTACATCTCCACCGAGCACCTGCTGATCGGCATCGCCGCCAAGGGCGGCCGTGCCGGTGAGATCCTCGACGGGCAGGGCGCCGGTGCCAAGAAGCTGCTGGCCGCATTCGAGACGAGCAGGGGAGGGCGCCGGGTGACCACACCCGACCCGGAGGGTCAGTACAAGGCCCTGGAGAAGTTCGGCACCGACTTCACGGCCGCCGCGCGCGAGGGCAAGCTGGACCCGGTTATCGGCCGGGACCAGGAGATCCGCCGCGTCGTGCAGGTGCTGTCCCGCCGGACGAAGAACAACCCCGTCCTCATCGGTGAGCCCGGTGTCGGCAAGACCGCCGTCGTCGAGGGGCTCGCCCAGCGCATCGTCAAGGGTGACGTTCCCGAGAGCCTGAAGAACAAGCGGCTCGTCTCGCTGGACCTCGGCGCCATGGTCGCGGGTGCGAAGTACCGCGGTGAGTTCGAGGAGCGTCTGAAGGCCGTCCTCTCCGAGATCAAGGAGAGCGACGGCCGCGTCATCACGTTCATCGACGAGCTGCACACCGTCGTCGGCGCGGGCGCGGGCGGCGACTCCGCCATGGACGCGGGCAACATGCTCAAGCCGATGCTGGCCCGCGGTGAGCTGCGGATGGTCGGCGCGACGACGCTCGACGAGTACCGCGAGCGCATCGAGAAGGACCCCGCCCTGGAGCGGCGTTTCCAGCAGGTGCTGGTCGCCGAGCCCTCCGTCGAGGACACCATCGCCATCCTGCGCGGGCTCAAGGGCCGGTACGAGGCCCACCACAAGGTCCAGATCGCGGACTCGGCGCTGGTGGCCGCCGCCACCCTCTCCGACCGTTACATCACCTCCCGCTTCCTCCCCGACAAGGCCATCGACCTCGTCGACGAGGCCGCCTCCCGGCTCCGTATGGAGATCGACTCCTCGCCCCTGGAGATCGACGAACTCCAGCGCTCCGTCGACCGGTTGCGCATGGAGGAGCTGGCGCTCAAGAACGAGTCCGACCCCGCCTCCAGGCAGCGCCTGGAGAAGCTGCGCCGCGACCTAGCCGACAAGGAGGAGGAGCTGCGCGGCCTCAACGCCCGCTGGGAGAAGGAGAAGCAGGGGCTCAACCGGGTCGGTGAGCTCAAGGAGCGCCTCGACGACCTGCGGGGACTGGCCGAACGCGCCCAGCGCGAAGGCGACTTCGACGCCGCCTCCAAGCTGCTGTACGGGGAGATCCCCGGCCTGGAACGGGAGCTGGAGGAGGCCGCCGAGGCGGAGCAGGAGGCCTCCAAGGACACCATGGTCAAGGAGGAGGTCGGCCCGGACGACATCGCGGACGTCGTCGGCGCCTGGACCGGCATCCCGGCCGGCCGGCTGCTGGAAGGTGAGACGCAGAAGCTGCTGCGGATGGAGTCCGAGCTGGGCAAGCGGCTGATCGGGCAGAGTCAGGCCGTGCAGGCCGTCTCCGACGCCGTACGCCGGACCAGGGCCGGGATCGCGGACCCCGACCGGCCCACCGGATCGTTTCTCTTCCTCGGGCCCACCGGCGTCGGCAAGACCGAGCTGGCCAAGGCGCTCGCGGACTTCCTGTTCGACGACGAGCGGGCCATGATCCGTATCGACATGAGCGAGTACGGCGAGAAGCACAGCGTCGCCCGCCTGGTCGGGGCCCCGCCCGGTTACGTCGGTTACGAGGAGGGCGGTCAGCTCACCGAGGCCGTCCGCCGCCGCCCGTACAGCGTCGTGCTCCTGGACGAGGTGGAGAAGGCCCATCCCGAGGTCTTCGACATCCTGCTCCAGGTCCTCGACGACGGCCGGCTCACCGACGGGCAGGGCCGCACGGTCGACTTCCGCAACACCATCCTCGTCCTCACCTCCAACCTCGGCTCCCAGTTCCTGATGGACCCCCTGGTCAAGCCCGAGGCCAAGAAGCAGCAGGTGCTGGACGTGGTGCGGGCCTCCTTCAAGCCGGAGTTCATCAACCGGCTCGACGACCTGGTGGTCTTCTCCGCCCTGTCCGGCGACGAACTCGCGCACATCGCCGGCCTGCAGATCGACCGGCTGGCAGCCCGGCTGGCCGAGCGGCGGCTCACCCTGGAGGTCTCGCCCGAGGCGCTGACCTGGCTCGCCGAGGAGGGCAACGACCCGGCGTACGGGGCGCGGCCGCTGCGCCGGCTCATCCAGACGGCGATCGGCGACCGGCTCGCCAAGGAGATCCTGTCCGGCGAGGTCCGCGACGGCGACACCGTACGGGTGGACCGGGCCGAGGGCGGGCTGATCGTCGGCCCCGCTTCGTCACCGCAGGCCAGTGGCGGTCACACACACGGTGAGTGACCGCCCGGCGGGCCCCGTCCCCACGCGCTGTCTGTCAGCTTGTGGCGGATCGGGGCCGCCAGGGCTTGCCATGCCCCGCCCGCCATGGGAGAGGATGGCCGCAATCGTCACGAAGGGAAATAACGGTGAGCATCGATCCGTCCTCGATTCCTAATTTCGGGGGCCAGCCCGAACCGCAGGCGGCAGGACCGGAGGGCCCCGTCGTCCCTGACCAGGACCTCGTCAAGCAGCTCCTCGACCAGATGGAGCTGAAGTACGTCGTCGACGACGAGGGCGACCTCGCGGCTCCGTGGGAGGAGTTCCGGACGTACTTCATGTTCCGGGGCGAGGACGAGCAGCAGGTCTTCTCGGTCCGTACGTTCTACGACCGCCCCCACGCGCTCGACCAGCGTCCGGTCCTGCTGGACGCCATCGACGACTGGAACCGCCGCACCCTGTGGCCCAAGGTCTACACCCACGCCCACGAGGGCGAGGAGGGCGAGGCGGGTACTGTCCGGCTGATCGGTGAGGCGCAGATGCTCATCGGCACCGGCGTCAGCCTGGAGCACTTCGTCTCCTCGACGGTGAGCTGGGTGCGCGCCTCGATCGAGTTCGACAAGTGGCTCGTCGAGCGCCTCGGCATCCAGCCCGCCGAGGGCGAGAAGGACGGCGAGGAGCCCGCGGGCGCCTGACGCCCCCGGCCCACGGCAGCGGCCCGGGAGACGGTCATCACGACCGTCTCCCGGGCCGTCCGCCGTTGCGGCACCGTTCCGGGAGACGGGATTCCGCTGGTACCGGCCCCCTTCGCATCCGCCGGTGATCCTGCTCGGACCGCTCACGGACCGGAAGAGGGAAGGGCCGCCAGGCCGGTGGCCGTCACAGCCGCGCCAGCCGCTCCACCGCCTCCTCCAGGACGTCGTCCTTCTTGCAGAAGGTGAAGCGGACCTGGCTGCGGCCCGCCTCCGAGTCGTCGTAGAAGGCCGAGTTCGGCACCGCCGCCACCCCGCAGCGTTCGGGAAGCGCGCGGCAGAAGGCGCCCGCGTCCTCGTCGCCGAACGGGGAGATGTCGGTGGTGATGAAGTACGTCCCCGCCGGCTCGTACACCCGGAAGCCCGCGGCGCGCAGTCCCTTCGCCAGCAGGTCCCGCTTGCGGCGCATGCCCTCCCGGAAGTCGGTGAAGAAGGCGTCGGGCAGGGCCAGCGCCTCGGCGATCGCGTACTGGAACGGGCCCCCGCTCACGAAGGTCAGATACTGCTTCGCCGCGCGCACGGCCGCCACCAGCGGCGCTTCTCCGGTGACCCAGCCGACCTTCCATCCGGTGAACGAGAAGGTCTTGCCGGCGGATGAGATGGAGACGGTGCGCTCACGCATGCCGGGAAGGGCCGCGATGGGGCGATGCGCGCCCTCATAGACCAGGTGCTCGTACACCTCGTCGGTAACAACGAGCAGGTCGTGCTCGACGGCGAGTGCGGCAATGGCGTCCTGCTCTTCGGCGGAGAGGACCATCCCGGTCGGGTTGTGCGGGGTGTTGATGAGCAGGAGGCGGGTCTGCGGAGTGATCTTGGCCCGGAGCTCGTCCAGGTCCGGGCGGAAGGACGGGGCGCGCAGAGTGAGCGGCACGCGCTTCGCGCCGGCCATGGCGATACAGGCGGCGTAGGAGTCGTAGAAGGGTTCGAAGGCGATCACCTCGTCGCCAGGTTCCAGGAGTGCCAGCATGGTGGCGGCAATGGCCTCGGTGGCGCCGGCAGTGACCAGGACCTCGGTGTCGGGGTCGAAGGGGAGACCGTAGAAGCGCTGCTGGTGCTCGGAGATCGCAGCGCGCAGTTCCGGAACCCCCGGGCCGGGTGGGTACTGGTTTCCCTTCCCGTCCCGCAAGGCGCGGACGGCGGCCTCGCGGATCTCCTCGGGGCCGTCGGTGTCGGGGAAGCCCTGACCCAGGTTGATCGCGCCCGTCGCGGTGGCCAGTGCCGACATCTCCGCGAAGATCGTTGTCCCGAGCCCGTCCAGCCTTCGGTTCATCAGTGGCCTGGTACGCACGTCTCCACCGTCCTCACTCGTGTCCTCGTCGATACTCCGGGGGCCATCCTGGCGCATGACCGGTCCCGCTCACTCCGGGCGCGGGGACCTCGGCAGGGTGAGGAGCCCCGGTTCCCTGCTCCGCCGGCTTCGTGGTCGGCTCCCGGAGGATGCCGGCCTTTGCCGAGATGTCGCACATCTGGCGTCTCCCTGATCATCGGATCCGCCGTTCATTGAACACTCCCCATGCCCGCGGTGGTGTCAGTTGCGTGGGTCGCGATGGGAGGCGGGACCGTTTCTGCCTGCCAGGGCGGTGGGGATGTGTGTCGCAGTCGCGAGTGTGTGCCGCGTTCATCGGATCCCATGATGACGTCCCCGTCGAAGATGACGATCACGGCGGAGACGATGAGGGCTGCCAGGGGGCCGGTGAGCATGACGAGCAGGAACGACAGCAGGCTCACCGAGGACTGCGTGCCGGCTCCGTGGCTGCCGGAGGGGACGTCGAGCGCCGCCATTCCGGTGTAGTGCATGCCGGTCACGGCCACGCCCATGATCAGGCTGGCACCGAGGCTTGCCCAGAGCCCATGTACGGAAACCGCCGCCCAGAGTGCGGCGGTCGCGGCCACGACCGCGATGAGGATCGACAGGGCCACCGTCGCGTACGAGTACCGCAGGTCGTCGGGAGTGTGCATGGCGGCCATGCCGAGATAGTGCATCGCCGCGACGCCCAGCCCCGTGAACACCCCGGCCGTAGTCAGCACCACGGTCCCCGGTCCGCGGAACCCGACGAGGAAAACGCCTACGGCAACCACGGCTATCGCGACCAGAAGGCTGAGCAGGGTCATGACGGAGTCGTACTTCATCGACATGCCGTCGATGGTGAATCCGGCCATGGCGATGAAGTGCATGGTCCAGATACCGCAGCCGATCGACACCGAACCCAGGGCGAGCCAGCCGACCCGGTTCGTATCGCGCCGGATCGCGCGGGTCGTACACCGCAGCCCCAGAGCCGCGCCCAGGCAGGCCATCAGGAAAGCAGCGACCGGGGTCACTGCCCCGTAGTGGAAGTTGGAGACGGTGGTTTCCACAACAGGAATCCTTTGCAGACGGCCGGTGGTGGCTGCGGAACTGTCGTCCGAGGCAGCACGGGGCTGGTGTCTTCGGACTGGCGGAAGTGGCTTCGAGACATTCGCCGCCGCACAGGTGCACCGGCTCTTTTCAGCCAGTGAATATTTAGCATTCAACCATGCGGTCGTGTTGCCGCCAGGAGAGGGGGTGGCGCTCGGCGGCCCGTGCGGCGCTTCGGGTCGAGGCGGCGGCCTGGGCCTGGTGTGCGATGTCCGGCTTCCGAACCGGTCCCCATGGACCGCGGCCCGTCTTCATCGCCGCTGAAGTCGCATGCCGGACCCCGCCCCACACCCTTCTAGGTCAGATGACCTATAGTGTGGGTATGGACAACGATCAGCTGGTGCATGACCCCGACGGACCGGTTCTCCTCGTCGGTGGATATGGAACGGTGGGGGCGGAACTGGCGAGGGTGGTGGCCGGGCGGTGGCCGCTGCTGCTGGTGGGCCGCTCTCCGGAGAAGGCCAGGGAGCTGTGCGGCGAGCTCGGCGCGGAGGCGCGCCGGTGGGATCTCGGCGATCCGGTTCCCTTCCGTGCTTCGGTGCGGGCCGTGGTGGGCGTGGTCAACGATCCGGACGACCGGGTGCTGCGGGCGACTCTCGACGGAGGTGTCCCGTACGTCGATGTGACGCGCTGGACCTCCCGGGTGCAGCGCGCGGCGGCGCTGGCCTCGCTCGGCCCGGACGGGGCACGGGCGTCTGCACCGGTCCTGCTCTCCTCGGGGTGGATGGGCGGGGTGGTGCCGCTCGTCGCCGCCGCGCTCGCGGAGCGTCTGGGCGGGGCCGACCGTGTGGAGACTGCGATCCGCTACGACCTGGCCGACCGCGCCGGGGTGGACTCGGTGGAGTTCATGGACCGGCTGGGTATCGACTTCGAGGTACGCGAGGGCGGCCGGGCGGCGGCGGTCGCGCCGCTGACCAGCACGCGGACGCTGACGATCGGCGAGCACCGCACCAAGGTCGCCAGGATCGACACACCTGAGCAGTTCACCCTGCCGCTGACCCTCGGGGCGCGTACCGTGACCGCCCGCATCGGTTTCAGCAGCACCGCCTCGACCTCCGTCCTGGTCGCTCTGGGCCGTGTCGGCTTCTTCCGCCACGCCCGTGGCGAGCGCTGGCGGCCGGTCCGGCAGCGGCTGCTCTACGCGCCCGGCGAAGGCGGTACCGCTGCCCTGCGCGTCGAGGTCGAAGGTCCGCGCGGCGTACTGTCGGCCACGGTCACCGACCCGGGCGGCCAGGCCCGCCTGACCGCCGTCGGAGCCCTGATGGGCCTGCGCCGCGTCCTCGGTGCCGACGGCGCACCCGCCCGGCCGGGTCTGGCGTTCCCCGAGTCTCACCCCCTGCCCCAGACGATCCTGCCGGCCCTGGCGGAGGCAGGCGTACAGGTCGATGTCTCCGCCCTCCACGCAGGCCCGGCGGCCGCATGAGCACCGCCAAGGGGTCGGCCCGGCGAGCCGCGCTCCTGGATGCCGCCGAAGTCACGCTGACCGGCAGCGGACACGCCGCACTGTCCCTGCGTGCCGTCGCAGATACGGCCGGAGTAAGCCTCGGCCACCTCCAGTACTACTTCCCCAACCGCGACAGCCTCCTCGAAGCGCTCCTCGACCGCCTTCTGCGTCGCTCTCTGGACCGCCTGACCGCATCGGTCCCCGGCCTGGGGCCGGACGGCGGTGGAGCAGCCAGCCCCCCGGAGCGGTTGATCGACCTGCTGCTCGCCGAGCAGAACGACCCGGACCTCGTGCGGGTATTCGCCGAACTGTGGGCCCTCGCGGCACGGGACGAGGCGATCGCCACAGCCGTGCGCGCCTTCTACCGCCAGTACGCGGACCTGGTCACCGAACAGATTCGCCGCGCCCGTCCCGACCTGCCGGACGATGAACACCGCGCACGGGCCGAGGTGTTCATCGCGCTGCTTGAGGGAAGCGCACTCATGCGTTCCGGCATCGCGGGTAAGCCCTCGCCCGCAACGGATGCTCTGATCTCCCGCACCGCACTCACGCTCATCGCCGGCACGCCTACCGGCTCCTGACGGGCCCGGCCCTCACCAACGGCCGGGCCCGGGTCCGTACAACGTTCAGCTCTGACCCGTAGTCGGTGGTGACGCCACGCGACGGGCCTCGTTGGCATGGCATGCGTGATGTCAACTCCCTTGTTGGGAGCGTTTTTTCGGTGCTGTCGCCGTTGGCTGTCGAGGAGGTGGTGGACGACGGTGAGGCGATCCGGGTCATAGCCCGGCTCACCTGGTCGCCGACCGTGACCGTTTCATTCGCCACGGCCCTGTGGCTGCTGCGGCGCATTCCCCCACCGGCGGTGCCAGTTCCGCGCGTGGTCGGGGTCGACGACTTCGCCCTGCGCAGCCGGCACCGGTGCGCCACGATCATCGTCGACGCCGACAACAGGCGAGCGCGTCGACGTGCTGCCTGACCGCGAGGCCGACGAGTTCGGTGAGGGCTTCGGCGGCATGGACGCGCGAGATCGCCGAAGCAGGGCACAAGTGGCGGCCCGCCCCGAACGGCAGGTGGGCGTTGGGTGCGCGGTCGAGGGGGCCGATGCTTTGTGGTGGGACTCAGTTCACTCGATCAGGTGACGTCGCCGCGGACGCTGTCACCGAGGAGCCCGTCGGTGTACGTGACGTACTTGGCGTCGAAGATGCCCTTGCCGGTGATGGTGCCGGTGACGTTCTCTCCGGGAGCGAGGGTGACGGTGTCGAGCTGGTCCTCATCAACGCCGAGTTCGGCGGTGTGCTTGCTGCCGTCGGTGTCGGTGATCGTGACGTACAGCGGGTTGGTGTCGATGTCGTTCTTGCTGTTGTTCGTGATGGTGACCTGGACGCTGGTGTAGTCGTCGCCCTGGGCGAGGACCGACTTCCTGAAGTCGACCTGCTTGGCGGTGACTGTCACCGGGGCCTTCTTCGCGGGTTCTCCTCCCTTCGGCTCGTCCTTCTTGGTGTCGCCCTGGGTGGCGGCCGGCGGGGCGGTGGAGGATTCCGGGCTGTCGTCTCCGCCGCTGGCGACTGCGGCGATGAGGACGAACAGGCCAACGATGCCGAGGCACCCGAAGCCGATGATCTTTCCGGTCTTGCCCTTCTTCGGCGGCTGAGGCGGCTGCTGACCCCAGCCCGGTTGCTGCGGCTGGCCGGGCTGAGGCTGCTGGTATGACATGCGTTCCCCTTGTGCGGTTCGTGAAGATGCGAATGTAACGGCCCGCGTACGCCGCGTGATGCCGCATGTTCCGGTGGTGACGGAGCTGTGACCAAGAGGCGGAGACCTGCTACCGGTACACCCACGGGGCGGGAGGTGGGATCTCGCCGTCGCCGGGCGCCATCCACGGACCACGTCCCGGGCTCGAAGTTCTCCGACGCGGTGATCGCGGCGACGCCGTCGGCGTTGGTGCAGGCGCTGCCGAGGTAGCGCCCGGCGTTGGTGTGGAACTGCACCCGCCTGCCGGCGAGCGGCTCACCCGTGTAGGCATCGAGGGCGGTCGCGTGCAAGTTCTCCAGTTGCATCTGCAGGATGTTGATGGACGCCTGGCTGACGGAGAACAGCACTGGGCGCAGCTCCGGACGGCAGTCGTTGTCCCCAGGCGCATCCGGATGCGCCTGGGGAAGCTGCGGCGGCGCCGGCCGCGCTGCCAGCGCCGAGCGATGTCAGCACGACCGCAGCCACGGCGACAGCCCTACGTCCGGAGAGTCCCACGGTTCCGCCATACGAGATCGGTATCGGCGCACCCCGCCCGGCTGTCCCGTGCTCGTGCGCTGCGGCAGGGAAGGCGCTCGGAGCGGCCGACAGTAGCGAGGAGGACCCGGAACGACCGGCGCCTCCGGCAGCACACCCCGCGATCGAACACTCGGCCCCAAGAATCCGGATACTGCCGGGACCCATGAGAGCCCGTCCCCTGTCGCCCCAGGTCAGCGGAGCACGGAGACGCCAAGAGCGCGTTTGAGGCCCACGCCGGCCGGCGGCAGCAGCCTGTGACCGCCCCCTCGAACGGGTTGTCAGCGTGCCTGAACATCGCACAGGCGTTGTGCCGGTGAATCCGCTGAGCGATCTTGACCGTAGATGCACGATGCCCAGGAGCAGCAACAAGCGACGGTGGGCGAGGACCGCTCGGAGGGCTCTACTCCAGTGACGTCTCCGACGGACAGTGGGCCCTGGTCGGTGCGACACGAAGTCGCGCATTTCGAGTGAACTCGCAGAGTGGAGGCCGGATACGGCTCGAACGCGATGACCTCGTCGCCCGGTTCGAGGAGGGCGAGCAGGGAGGCGGCGATCGCCTCGGTGCCGCCGGTCGCCACGAGGAACTCGGTCTCCGGCGGCCAGGTCAGGCCGTGGAAGCGCTCCTGACGGGCGGCGACGGCGTTGCGCAGTCCGGGACGCCGGGGCCCGGCGGGTACTGGTTGCCGTGGCCGGCGCGCAGTGCGCGGACCGCCGCCTCCCGGATCTCCTCGGGGCCGTCGGTGTCGGGGAAGCCCTGGCCGAGGTTGATGGAGTTGGTCCGCACGGCCAGCGCGGACATCTCCGCGAAGATCGTCGTGCCGAACGTGGCGAGGCGGCGGTTGAGCAGCGGTCGTCCCTGTGTCGCTCGTCCTTGTGTCATGGGCGCGATCCTGGGCCGAAGCTCTGGAGTTGCTCAAGTCCGCTTTGGCGCGCGGAGGCCCGGGGAATCCCCTTGTCACACAACAACGGGGAAGCGGCGGGGAACCTCGCTTCGGGGGAAGAAAGGCGGGTGGGGAGCATGGGCGTCTTCATCGCGGTGCTGGTCGCCGTGGTCGTCGGCGGAGGGCTGCTGGTCGTCCTGCGGGTGACCGGCGGCGGGAGCGACTCGTCGAATGCGCGCGCCGGACGCCGGCGCTCCGCGAGCGGAGTTACGGCCGGTGGTGGTGGCTGGTGGGCGGGCGGCACCGGCTCCGGCACGTCCTGCGGCAGCGGTGGCTCCGGCGGG
>NZ_NEUE01000217.1 GCF_002910905.1 Streptomyces sp. SM11
CGACCGGACAAGCCGGACGCGGCCGTCGTCCGGGACGCGCTCGGCGTCGGCATCGCCGTCGGGCTCTCCGGCTTCGCTTTCGGCGTCACCTCTGCCGGCTCCGGCCTCAGCCTGCTCCAGACCTGCGTCCTGAGTCTTCTCGTCTTCACCGGCGCCTCGCAGTTCGCCCTGGTCGGCGCGCTGGCCGCGGGCGGCAACCCGTACACCGCGGCGGCCGGGGCGTTCTTCCTGGGCGTCCGGAACGCGTTCTACGGTCTGCGGCTCTCCCAGCTGCTCGCCCTTCCCCGTGCGGTACGGCCCTTCGCCGCCCACTGGGTCATCGACGAGACGACCGCGGTCACCCTGCCCCAGCCCACCCGGCGGGCGGCGCGTATCGGCTTCACTGTCACCGGGCTCACCCTGTACGTGCTGTGGAACCTCACCACCCTGGTGGGCGCTCTGGGCGCCGAGGCACTGGGCGACACCGACGTGTGGGGCCTGGACGCGGCGAGTCCCGCGGTGTTCCTCGCGCTGCTCGCGCCGATGCTCAAGAGCACCACCGAACGCGTCACGGCGGGCCTGGCCGTCCTGCTGGCCCTGACGTTGCTGCCCGTGCTGCCGGCGGGCGTGCCCGTCCTGCTGTCGGCGTTCGCGGCGCCGATCGTCCTCTTCCTGATGGGACGGACGAAGCGGGGAGCGGACGCCAAGGACGACGCGGCTGCACAGCGGAAGAAGGGGGAGCGGCACTCATGAACGTCTGGATTGCCATCGGACTGACCGTGGCGGGCTGCTACCTCGCCAAGCTCCTGGGCCTGCTGGTGCCCGCAGGCGTGCTGGAGCGACCGCTGGTCCAGCGGATGGCCGCCCTGCTGCCCGTGGCGCTGCTGGCAGCTCTCACCGCGCAGCAGACCTTCGGCGACGGCCAGCAACTCCTTCTCGACGCCCGTGCCGCCGGTCTCGGGGCGGCCGCGCTCGCCCTGGTCCTTCGTGCTCCCTTCCTGGTCGTCGTCGGTGCGGGCGTCCTGGTCACGGCGGGCGTACGCGCGCTGGCCTGAGCACGTCGAGCGCCTGGGGAGCGAAGCCGCAGAGGAGCCCGCCCGTCACACCGGACACGCGGTCAGCCGAGCGGGCGACCGTACGCGCGGAGCGTCCCCAGGGCCCTGAGCGTCACCAGGGGGCGCCCTTCCAGCGCGGTTCCCGGGGCCCACTGACGCCAGGTCACGGGCCATCCGCCGTCCTCCTGCTGCTCGGCGGCCAGGTGGTCGAGCGAGCGTTCCAGCTCCTCGTCCGTGAACCAGTGGCGGGCCAGGGACCCGGGCGTACGGGCGTAGTCGTGCGGGAAGTGATGCTCGCCCGGCGCGTAGCCCGTCGCCACCGGGTACTCCGCCCGCCGGGAGGGTTCGAGCACGGCGAGCCGTTGTTCGCGCACCAGACGGCCGAGCCGGTCGGCCGCCGCCTCGGCGCGGGCCCGGTCCGGGGCGCAGTCCAGGAAGGCGACCGCGGCCTCGACCTCGTACGGATGGGACTGTTCCAGAGCCTCGACGGCGCTCCAGCAGAAGTCCGTCGCGCGGAACAGCCAGGCGTGCCACACCTGATTGCCGTGCAGCAGACCGACGACCGGTCCGGTCGTGAGCAGCTCCGCCGGCGGGTCGTCCACGATCGGGATGAACGGCGCCGCGGGATAGCCGCGCTGCGTGGGGAGCAGAGCGGGCAACGCGCCTTCTTTGGTTGATACATCGGTCAGAAAGCGACAGATCCGTTCCACGCGGTGTCCGTCGCAGCGGTCGATCGAATCAAGAACGCTCAGCGCATGGGCGGTGTGCAGCGGCTGGCTGACCGGACCCCGGAGATCGGGTTCCAGCGCGTGGCCGTAACCGCCGTCCTCGTTCAGATAGGCGGAGAGGGCTGTCTCGACGGCGTCGGGATCTCCGCCGAGGAAGCCATGGGCGAACCTCCGCTGTTCGAGGACACGGGCCGTGAGCCAGATGAACTGCTCGGCGCGGGCGAGGGTGTTTGCTCCGGTTCCAGCCATGGACCGACCGTAGAGGGGAAAGGAGCCGGGCACCTGCCCGGCGGACCGGCTGCACTCTCAGGAGCGGGATACTGGTGGCATGCGGTTGACGATTTTCTGGGAGCGGATGGCCGACCACTTCGGTGCGGCGTACGCGGACTCCTTCGCCCGTGACCATGTGATGGCCGAACTCGGCGGCCGCACGGTGCACCAGGCCCTGGACGCGGGCTGGGACGCCAAGGACGTCTGGCGCGGGGTCTGCGCGGCCATGGACGTCCCGGCGGACATGCGCTGAACGTCGTGCGGGTCCTGGTGCACATGCGCTGAACCCCGCGGCGACCCGTTCCTGGCGGGAGCGGAGCCGGGACGGTCGACCCGGGGCGGCGGACCGGTGGCCGGAGGCATGGGCCAGACTTGTCGCGTGCCATCGACAGACGAGACCGTCCCGGTCCAGCCGTCCGCCTCCCCACCCGCCCCGCCGGCCGCACCACCCGTGCCGCCGTCCGGCGGCGGCGGGGTCCGTATGCCCGGCTGGCTGCCGCGTGCGATGGTGCTGGCCCTGGCGCTCTACGCCTGCTTCCAGCTCAGCAGCTGGGCGTTCGACCAGCTCATCGGGTTGCTGACGAACGTGCTGATCGCGTTCTTCCTCGCGCTCGCCGTCGAGCCCGCGGTCGGCCGGATGGCGAGTCACGGCATACGCCGCGGGCTGGCCACGTTCCTCGTCTTCCTCGGCCTGATGATCTTCGGCGTCGGATTCGTGGTGCTGCTGGGGTCGATGCTCGCGGGCCAGATCGTCGACATGGTCGACGAGTTCCCCAAGTACATCGACTCGGTGATCAACTGGGTCAACCAGACTTTCCGCACCGAACTCTCCAGGGTCGAGGTCCAGGACAGCCTGCTGCACTCCGACTGGTTGCAGAAGTACGTCCAGAACAGCGCCACCGGAGTGCTCGACGTCTCCACCACGGTCCTCGGCGGGCTGTTCCGGCTGCTGACGATCTTCCTGTTCTCCTTCTACTTCGCGGCCGACGGCCCCCGGCTCCGCCGCACCCTGTGCTCCGTCCTGCCGCCGGCCCGGCAGACCGAGGTGCTGCGGGCCTGGGAGATCGCGGTCGACAAGACCGGCGGGTACATCTACTCGCGCGGTCTGATGGCGTTGATCTCCGGCGTCGCGCACTACATCCTGCTGGTGATCCTGGGGGTGCCCTACGCCCCGGCGCTCGCAGTGTGGGTCGGACTCGTCTCGCAGTTCATCCCCACCATCGGCACGTATCTCGCGGGCGCTCTGCCCATGCTGATCGCCTTCACGGTCGACCCCTGGTACGCGCTGTGGGTGCTCGGGTTCGTCGTGGTCTACCAGCAGTTCGAGAACTATGTGCTCCAGCCCAAGCTGACCGCGAAGACCGTCGACATCCACCCCGCGGTCGCCTTCGGATCGGTCATCGCCGGCACCGCCCTGCTCGGCGCGGTCGGCGCGCTGGTCGCCATCCCCGCCGTCGCCACGCTCCAGGCGTTCCTCGGCGCCTATGTGAAGCGGTACGACGTCACCGACGACCCACGGGTGCACGGGGGGAGCAGCCGCGTTCCCCGGAGGCCGTTGCCGTCACGGATACGCCGCCTGGTGAACGGCCCCCGGACCGCCGGCCGCGGTGGACCGGAGGGCACGTCGGGCGGGTCGCCTCAGCGGTAGCCGGTCACAGCGGGTGGTCTCGGCGGCAGCCCGTCACACCGGGCGGCGTCAGCGGTAGCCGGTCACACCGGGGGGCGTCAGCGGTAGCCGGTCACATCGGCCGGCAGGCCCGGGTCCTGGACCTCGGTCAGATACCGCCAGGCGTCGGGCCGGCTGCCGTCCATATCGGTGAAGCCGTACACCTGGGCGAGCTGCCCGCTGGAGAGCGACCTGCCGTTCCAGCGGGCCACCTCGGGATCGCCGGCGAGGGCGGTCACGGCACGGCCGACGTACGCGGGGGACTCGGAGATCGCGAAGTGGGGCGAGTGCGCGACGGCGTCGCGCCAGGCGGCCTCGGTCACCCCGTGGGCCTGGAGCATGGCCTCGGACCGGAGCCAGCCCGGGGTGAGCGCCACGGCCGTCGCACGGTGCGGTGCGAGTTCATGGCCGAGGGCGAAGGCCATCCGGTTCACCGCGGCCTTGGCCAGGTCGTAGAAGAACGAGACACGGTAGTTGGACGCGTTGTACTCGTCCGTCCCGTCGGTCATCTCGACGACCAGTCCGCCCGGTGTCTCGATCAGCAGCGGCAGCGCGAAGTGACTGGTGATGGCGTGGGTGTCGACGGCCAGCCGCAGGGTGTGCAGCCCGGTGTCGAGCGACGACTCCCACACCGGCTTGTCCCACTCGATCTCGGCGCCCCAGATGTCGTTCACCAGGATGTGCAGGGCCCCCTGCTCGCTCGCGACGCGGGCCACGAGCGCCCTGACCCGGTCGGGAACCAGATGGTCGACCTGGACGGCGATCCCCCGTCCGCCCGCCGCGTCGACCAGGGCCGCGGTCTCCTCGATCGTTTCGGGCCGGTCCATCTCGGAGCGCTCGGACCCGCTCGTACGACCGGTCACGTACACGGTCGCCCCGGCGGTGCCGAGCTGGACGGCGATCCCGCGGCCGGCCCCGCGGGTGCCTCCGGCGACGAGCGCCACACGGCCGGCCAGGTCGGATCCGGGGGCCTGCCCTCCGCGGGGCTTTCCGGCTTCCGCAGTCGCTCCCATACTGATCGAATATAGGGCGACATGTTCCAGTGCGCAGGCTCGGCCGTGTGCCTGCGGAAGGGGCGGGAGGCGCCCTGCCCGCTCCAGTACCGTGGCTTCGCATGACCGATGCCGAGATCGAGATCACCGCAGAGTTGGTTCGCGACCTGTTGCGGGAGCAGCATCCGGACCTTGCGGGGCTGGCCGTCCGCGAAGTGGCAGGCGGCTGGGACAACCAGCAGTGGCGCGTCGGGGACGTGTTGGCCGTACGCATGCCGCGCACCGAACGTGCCCCCGGTCTCCAGCGCAAGGAGCGGCGGTGGCTGCCCGTCCTGGCCCCGCGCCTCCCTCTCCCGGTCCCGAACCCGGTGCGGACCGGTGAACCGTCCGCACTCTTCCCGAAGCCCTGGACCATCATGACGTGGGTTCCCGGTGAGCCCCTGGACCACACCTCGATCGTCCGCGGCGACGACGCGGCCGACGCTTTGGCGCGCTTCCTCCGGGCGCCTCCACGTGGAGGCGCCCGCCGGGGCGCCGACCAGTGCGGACCGCGGCGCTCACCCCAGGATGTGCACGGACGGCTTCGACCACTTCTTCGAGGCCGTCGCACCCGGCGACATCGCCGACGAGATCCGGGCCGTCTGGGCCGACGCCGTCGCGGCCCCCGAGTGGAAGGGCCCGCCGGTATGGGTGCACGGTGACCTCCACCCCGCGAATGTCGTCGTCTCGGGAGGAACGCTCTCGGGCGTGATCGACTTCGGTGACATGTTCGCCGGTGACCCGGCGTGGGATCTGGCGGCCGCATGGGTGGTCCTTCCGGCGGGCGCCGCATCGCGGTTCTTCGACGTGTACGCGCAGGCGGACGAGGCGGCGATCCGCCGCGCCCGCGGGCTGGCCGCTCTGAAGGGCCTGGTCCTCATGCTCGTGGGCCGGAACGGGGACCAGGGCCTTCCCGGCGGCAAGCCGACCTGGGGACCCGCGGGCCGGGCAGCCCTCGATCGTGTTCTGAGGGGCGCTCGGTAACAGGCGCGGGGCCCGCGTGGTGCGCTTGACACCGAAATCGAGCATCCATTCTGATGGGATTCCGGCCGGGTTTTCCCGGGCCCGACCGTGGAGTTGTCCACAGGCCGGGAGGACGTCGAGGCCCATTGTCAGTGGCAGGGGTTAGCGTCTGTGACGTGAAGCGATCGACTCAAGCAAATCGGGTGGAACCCATGGCAGGAAACGACCGCGAGAAGGCGCTGGACGCCGCGCTCGCGCAGATTGAACGACAGTTCGGCAAGGGTGCGGTGATGCGCCTCGGTGAGCGGCCGAACGAGCCCATCGAGGTCATCCCCACGGGATCGACCGCCCTCGACGTCGCCCTCGGGGTCGGCGGTCTGCCGCGCGGCCGTGTGGTGGAGGTGTACGGGCCGGAGTCCTCCGGTAAGACGACGCTCACGCTGCACGCCGTGGCGAACGCGCAGAAGCTCGGTGGTTCGGTGGCGTTCATCGACGCCGAGCACGCGCTGGACCCGGAGTACGCGAAGAAGCTCGGCGTCGACATCGACAGCCTCATCCTGTCCCAGCCGGACAACGGTGAGCAGGCGCTGGAGATCGTCGACATGCTGGTGCGCTCCGGCGCCCTGGACCTGATCGTCATCGACTCCGTGGCGGCCCTGGTGCCACGCGCCGAGATCGAGGGCGAGATGGGCGACTCGCACGTGGGTCTCCAGGCCCGCCTGATGAGCCAGGCGCTCCGCAAGATCACCAGTGCGCTCAACCAGTCCAAGACCACCGCGATCTTCATCAACCAGCTCCGCGAGAAGATCGGCGTGATGTTCGGTTCGCCGGAGACCACGACCGGTGGCCGGGCGCTGAAGTTCTACGCCTCGGTGCGTCTGGACATCCGGCGGATCGAGACGCTGAAGGACGGGACCGACGCGGTCGGCAACCGTACCCGCGTCAAGGTCGTCAAGAACAAGGTCGCGCCGCCGTTCAAGCAGGCGGAGTTCGACATCCTCTACGGCCAGGGCATCAGCCGCGAGGGCGGACTGATCGACATGGGCGTGGAGCACGGCTTCGTCCGCAAGGCCGGCGCCTGGTACACGTACGAGGGCGACCAGCTCGGCCAGGGCAAGGAGAACGCCCGCAACTTCCTCAAGGACAACCCCGACCTCGCCAACGAGATCGAGAAGAAGATCCTGGAGAAGCT
>NZ_NEUE01000218.1 GCF_002910905.1 Streptomyces sp. SM11
GCCCCGCCCGCCGCTCCCTTCGGTCAGCAGGCCCCCGCGCCCTACGGTCAGCCCGCGCCGGCCCCGTACGGTCAGCAGCCCCCCGGTGGCATGCCTCCGGGCGTCCCGCAGGGTGTGCCGGCCGGGGGCTCGGGCCTCCAGGCGGCCCTGCAGCCGTACAAGGAGACCGCGACCGGGCAGCGCTGGACCCCGCAGAACCAGCAGCTCATGCGGGTTGACCTGACCATGGGCGGATCCGGAGTCCTGGCCCGCCAGGGCAGCATGGTGATGTATCAGGGCAAGGTGGACTTCGGCTACAAGAGTGCCGGATTCGTCGGCCGCGCCGTGGGCAACGCCACCGGCCAGGAAATGCAGCTGATGCGCTGTACCGGCCGCGGCCAGGTCTTCCTCGCCGAGGAAGGCGTGCATCTGCACCCGATCGAGCTGCAGGGCGATGGCATCTGCGTCTCCGCCGAGAGCGTCCTCGCCTTCGACGAGTCCCTCCAGTACGAGGTCCGCAGGGTCGAGGGGCATGGCATCCCCGGCGGCGCGCTGTTCACCATGCTGTTCCAGGGCACCGGAACCGTGATCGTGAAGACCCACGGCACCCCGGTCGTCCTGCCGGTCACGCCCACCACGTTCGCCGACTGCAACGCCGTCGTCGCCTGGTCGGCCGCCTCCCAGGTGATCGTCTCCAGCCAGGTCCGCCTGCGCCGCAACGCGTACCCCGGACACAGCGGGGAGACCGTGAACCTCCAGTTCCGGGGTGCCCCCGGCAACTTCATCGTCGTCCAGCCCTACGAGGTCTGAGGGAGCCCGTCATGAACCAGCAACTCGCGGGCTTCGCCCCGACCCCTGTCACGGCCCGTATGGAGAACCACGGCAAGACCATGCTCAAGGTCGCCATGGCCTCCGGGCAGGACCTCTTCGCGCGCACCGGCTCCATGGTGGCGTACGAGGGCTTCATCCAGTACGAGCCCAACCCGCCCGCCGCCCGGCAGATCGCCTCCCAGTGGATCACCGGCGAGGGCGCACCCGTCATGAAGTGCTCCGGCGACGGGCTGCTCTACCTCGCCGACTACGGCGCCGACGTGGTCGTCATCAACCTCAACAACGACTCCCTCTCGGTCAACGGCACCAACCTCCTTGCCTTCGACGCCCACCTCACCTGGGGCGTCGAGAAGGTCAAGGGGATGGCCAAGTTCGCCGGACAAGGTCTGTGGAACGTCGTCGTCCAGGGCACCGGATGGGTCGCCATCACCTCCCGGGGCACCCCGATCGTCGTCGACTGCGGACGCGGCGAGGACGAGACGTATGTCGACCCGGACGCGCTCGTCGCCTGGTCCCCGAACCTCAAGGTGAAGGGCAAGCGCAGCTTCAAGGCCGGCTCGCTGATCGGCCGCGGCAGCGGCGAGGCGTACCAGATGGGCTTCTCCGGCCAGGGCATCGTCGTCGTCCAGCCGAGCGAGGACAGCACGGACCGCCTGCGGGTCCGGAACTGACGGGGAGGGAGAACACATCATGCAGAGTCCGCTTTTCAGCCACACCGAGCAGCAGACCCAGGACCGGTACGCGATCCAGAACCCGCAGCTCCTGCGGGTCTCGCTGACCGGTCAGGACGACGTCCTCGCCCGCAAGGGCGCGATGGTCGCCTACCAGGGCCTGATGGACTTCGACGGGGAATACCAGTCCCAGGGCCAGCGGAGCGCCCGCGCACGTACCGGCGAGGGTCTCGACCTGATGCGTGTGTCCGGCCAGGGCACCGTGTACCTCGCCAACCTCGCGCAGTACATCCATGTCGTGGACGTCGACGGCGACGGGATGACCGTGGACAGCTCGTACGTCCTCGCGCTCGACTCCTCGCTGCACACCGAGGTCATCGCGGTGGACAGCCAGTACGGGATCTCCGGCAGCGGCAAGTACCAGCTCAATATCTCCGGCACCGGCAAGGTCGCCCTCATGACCTCGGGCCAGCCGCTGATGATGCAGGTCACGCCCGACAAGTACGTCAACGCCGACGCCGACGCGATCGTCGCCTGGTCCAGCTCCCTGCGCGTGCAGATGCAGGCCCAGACGCACTCCGCCGGTGTCTTCCGGCGTCGCGGCAACACCGGTGAGGGCTGGGAGCTGAGCTTCCTCGGCCAGGGCTTCGCCCTGGTCCAGCCGAGTGAGGTCATGCCTCCCCAGAACGCTCAGATCGGCCAGGGCGCCGCCGCCCAGTTCGGCATGGGCCAGCAGGGCGCGCACGGCCAGAACCAGAACAACGCCTGGAACTGACCCGTACTCGCGGAGCACAGCGGTAAGGGGCGGCCTCCCTTGAGGCCGCCCCTTACGCACAGCTGCTCAGCCTGCCGCTACAGCCGGACCCGCGTCGCCTCCAGCAGCCGTACGACGGACGCGTCGGCCACCTTGGGCACGTCCTCGTAGCCGAACCAGCGCAGCTCCAGGGACTCCTCGCTGATCCGCTCCGCCGCTCCGGCCGGAGCCAGGGCCGCGTACTGCACATCGAGATGCCAGTTGCAGGGAGACGGAATCGGGTGCCGGTCCAGCCGGGCCGGTCCGCCGGGCAACAAGGTGAGCCCCGTGATGCCGGACTCCTCCGTCGCCTCACGGAGCGCCGCCGCCTCAAGGCCGGCGTCCCGCGGCTCGCAGTGGCCGCCCATCTGGAGCCACATCCGGAGCTTCCGGTGCAGGGTCAGCAACACCTTCTCCCGCTCCGGATCGATCACCAGGGCGCTGGCCGTCACGTGCCCGGCACCGCACGCCTTCCACATGCCGTCGTCGTGCTGCGCCAGGTGATCCAGGTAGACCTGGCGCAGCTCCGCCTGGTCGCCGGCCCCGTCCTTGGGGGCGTAACCCTTCAGTACGAGGGTGGCGTCGTCGTGCAGGGTCACTGGTCGCGGCCGTCCTTGCCCTCGTCCTCGCCGTCACCCTTGTCCTCGACGGGCTTCGGCTTCGGCTCGCCCTCCGGCGCCGGCTTGCCCGAGCGCCCCTTCGCCGCCTCGCCGAGCATCTTGTCCAGCTCGGAGAAGTCCGCTTGCTCGTGATGGACGAAGCCGTCCGGGTCATCCAGGTCGTGGGCCGTCGGCAGCATGTCCGGGTGGGACCAGAGCGCGTCCCGGCCCTCCAGACCCCGGGCGTCCGTGAGCGAGGCCCACAGGCGCGAGGCGTCCCGCAGGCGGCGCGGGCGCAGCTGGAGACCGATGAGCGTGGCGAACGTCTGCTCGGCCGGTCCGCCGGTGGCACGGCGCCTGCGCATCGTCTCGCGCAGCGCGTCGGCCGAGGTCAGCCGGGACTTCGCGGCCTCGTGGACCACCGCGTCCACCCAGCCCTCCACCAGCGCGAGAGCCGTCTCCAGACGGGCCAGCGACGCCTTCTGCCCGGGTGTGTCCTCGGGCTGGAACATGCCCTGCTGAAGGGCATCCTGCAACTGCTCCGGCTGCGAGGGATCGAACTGGCCGACGACGTCCTCCAGCTTGCTGGTGTCGACCTTGATGCCGCGGGCGTACGCCTCGACGGCACCGAACAGATGCGACCGCAACCACGGCACATGAGCGAAGAGCCGCTGGTGAGCGGCCTCGCGCAGGGCCAGATACAGCCGGACCTCGTCCTGCGGGACGCTGAGGTCCTTGCCGAACTTCTCCACGTTCAGCGGGAGCAGTGCGGCCTTGCCCGCCGGCCCCAGCGGCAGCCCGATGTCGGTGGAACCCACCACCTCACCGGCCAGCACGCCCACGGCCTGCCCGATCTGCTGGCCGAACATGGCGCCGCCCATGGAGCGCATCATGCCGATCAGCGGGCCCGCCATGGCCTGCATCTCCTCGGGCAGCACATCGCCCATCGCCAGGCCCACCCGCTCGGCCACCGGGTCGACCAGCTGCTGCCAGGCCGGCAGCGAGGCCTCGACCCACTCCGCGCGGCTCCACGCCACGGTGGAGACCGAACCGGAGGGCATCGACGTGACGCCGTCCAGCCAGAGGTCCGCCAGCCGCAGCGCCTCGTCGACCGCCGTGCGCTCGGACGGGCCGACGCTGGCGTCCTGGGTGCCGTCCGGGGCGCCCTGCGAGACCGTCTGGCGGGCGATCTGCTTGGCCATGTCCCAGTTCACGGGACCGCCCTCGTAGCTCAGCATCTGGCCGAGCTGCTGGAAGGCCGCGCCGAGATCGTTCGGATTCATCGAGCCGAACATCGCGGCGAACGGGTTGTCCCCGCCCGCCCCCGGCCCGAATCCGAACGGGCCTCCGGGCCCGCCCGCGCTCTGCCCACCTTCGGTGGGATCCTTCTTCTTGCCCTCGTCGCCGTTCTCCGGCTCCTCCGGCGGAAGGCCGAATCCGAATGGGGTGTCACTCACGGGTTTCCTCGGCTCGTAGGGCCGCCGGCTCGAACCGACGGCGACTGCCCGACATCACCATCCAGCGTAGACACCACGCCCGCTTCGGGCCTCAGTGCTCCGCCGACTCCCGGCCTGCGGCAGGATGGACGCCACCTGGTACGTACGCGTCATTCGGGTACGTACTGAAGACAACCGCTGGAGACGCCCGGTGAGTTCCCCAGATCCGCAGGTTTGCGCAGCGCGAAACCTGACCGACCCCTCGCCCGAGAACACATCTGAAGAGAAGCGCCCCAGAACCCCCAGGAACCGGGGCCCCGTCGTCGCGGTCACCGGCGCCGCCACCGGCATCGGCGAACTGCTGACCGCCCACCTCGCCGCATCCGACGCGATCAAGCAGGTCATCGCGATCGACGAGCGCCGCGGCGAGGTCTCCGAGGCGACCTGGCACATCCTGGACGTACGGGACCCGGCCATTGCCGACAAGCTGCGCGGCGCGGACGTCGTCGTGCACCTGGCCCTCGATCTCGACCTGGAGACCGACCCCGCCGCCCGCACCGCGTACAATGTACGCGGCACCCAGACCGTGCTCACCGCCGCGGCCGCCGTCGGGGTCCACCGGGTCGTGCTGTGCACCTCGGCGATGGTGTACGGGGCGCTTGAGGACAACGACGTGCCGCTCTCCGAGGACGCCGAGCTGCGCGCCACCGCCGAGGCCACCGGCGTCGGCGACCTCCTGGAGATCGAGCGGCTCGGCCGCCGGGCCCCGCGCGCCCACCCCGGGCTCAACGTCACCGTCGTGCGCCCCACCGTCCTGGTCGGCGGCACCGACACGGCCCTGACCCGCTACTTCGAGTCCCCGCGCCTCCTGGTCGTCGCCGGATCGCGCCCCACCTGGCAGTTCTGCCACGTGGAGGACCTGGTGACGGCTCTGGAGTACGCCGCCCTGGAGAAGATCGACGGCGAGTTCGCGGTCGGCTGCGACGGCTGGCTGGAGCAGGAGGAGGTCGAGGAGCTCAGCGGCGTACGCCGGATGGAGCTGCCTTCCGCCGTCGCGCTCGGGGCCGCCGCACGGCTGCACCGGATCGGCCTCACCCCGTCCCCGGCGGGCGACCTGGCGTACACGATGCACCCCTGGGTGGTCAGCGTCAGCAGGCTGCACGACGTGGGATGGCGGCCGAAGTGGACGAACGAGGAGGTGCTCGGCGCCCTCCTCGAAGAGGTCGAGGGCCGCCACACGCTCGCCGGACGCCGCCTCGGCCGTAAGGACGCCACCGCCGCCGGAGCCGCCGGAGCCACGGTCGCCCTGCTCGGCGCGGCCGCCGTGGTCCGCCGTGCACGCAAGGCCCGCCGCCGCATCTGACCGTCACCGTGCCCGCGGGCCTGTAGGAGGCTCCAAACCGGCCGGCCGACCGCCGGTAGAACAGGCAATTCCGGGATGTCGGTGCCGTACGGCACGATGGGAGCATGGCACGCACTCACGACCACCCCGGCGAGCACGCGGCAGCGGACCCCATCCGGCTGCTGGCGATCCGGGACGCCCCGCTCTCCGTCGACGAGGTCTTCCGGGCCGTCGGCGACGACGCGGCGGGCGGCATCGCGCTCTTCGTCGGCACCGTGCGCAACCACGACTCCGGACAGGACGTCGGCGCGCTCGGCTACTCCTGTCATCCCTCGGCCGGGGACGAGCTGCGCCGAGTGGCGGAGAAGGTCGTCGCCGACCACCCGGTCCGTGCCCTGGCGGCCGTCCACCGAGTGGGTGAACTGGAGGTGGGCGATCTGGCCGTGGTCGTCGCCGTAGCCTGCCCGCACCGCGCCGAGGCCTTCGAGGCCTGCCGCAAGCTCATCGACGACCTCAAGCACGAGGTTCCGATCTGGAAGCACCAGCGGTTCTCGGACGGCACGGAGGAGTGGGTCGGAGCCTGCTGAGCGCAAACCGCCCCGGGGCGCATCAGCCCCGATTTGCGTAACCGCACCCCCGCCACGAGCGTTGGTCTTCCGGATCGTTAATCTGCTGATCGGGTATCCGGTCGCTCATGGGGTAGGGAGGTAGTGATGGCGGCACTCGCTTGGCTGTTGATTCCACTTTTCGCTGCTGTCGGCGGTGCGATATGGGCGAGTTGGGCTGCCCGTAATCGCACGACCGGCGATGTCACGGAACTCGCCGGCTACGCAAGGTTCCGTGACGCGATGGAGAAATCGCACTCCGGTTCCGAGGCTCTCTGAGACCGCCGCACGCCGCGTGACCACCTTCCGCCGCGTTCCGGTCGCCTCGTACGGACCGGCCCCGGCGGTGCACTGACAGGCCCTTCCCGTACTGTCGTTCCATGCCACGCCGCACCGCGACGATGCTCGCCTCCACCCTCGTCCTCATCGCGCTGCTCTGCGCAGGCGTGCTGATCAAAGTGCCGTACGCGGAGATGTCTCCCGGACCGACGGTCAACACCCTCGGTGAAGCGCGTGGCGAGCCCGTACTGCAGATCTCCGGTCGCAAGACGTACCCGGCCTCCGGCCATCTCAACATGACGACGGTCCGCGTCACCGGAGCGGACTACCGGATGAACATCTTCGAGTCCGTCTACGGCTGGCTGGCCCATGACAGCGTCGTGGTGCCGCACGACACGCTCTACCCGGACGGCAAGACCGAGGAGGAGTCCACCCAGGAGAACGCCGAGGAGTTCAGCCAGTCCCAGGAGAGCGCCAAGGTGGCCGCCCTGAACGAGCTGAAGATCCCGGTCGCCACGCGGGTCGTGGTCTCCACGGTGGTCAAGGACAGTCCCTCCGAGGACAAGCTGCACGCGGGCGACGTGATCAAGGCCGTCGACGGCACCGCGGTGAAGGAGCCCGGCGACGTGGCGGAGCTCGTCACCAAGCACCAGCCGGGCGAGGACGTCACCTTCACCATCGTTCCGGCCAAGGAGGCCGCTGCGGCGGAGAAGGCCGGCCGGGAACCCGAGGGCGGCGAGAAGATCACCATCAGGACCGCGAAGGCTCCCGCCGCGGAGGAGGGCGGGAAGGACCGGGCGATCGTCGGGATCAGGGCCGGGACGGACCACACGTTCCCGTTCGAGATCGACATCAAGCTCGCGGACGTCGGCGGGCCGAGCGCCGGGCTGATGTTCTCCCTGGGCATCATCGACAAGCTCACCCCGGGCGATCTGACCGGCGGCTCGTTCGTCGCGGGCACCGGCACCATCGACGACGCGGGCGAGGTCGGCCCGATCGGCGGCATCAACATGAAGCTGGTCGGCGCCCGCGACGCCGGCGCCCGCTACTTCCTGACGCCCGACGACAACTGCGCGTCGGCCGCGGCCGACACCCCCAGCGGCCTCACCCTGGTGCGGGTCAAGACCATCGAGGACGCCACGAAGTCGCTGGAGCAGATCCGCACGGGGAAGACCGCAGGCCTGCCGAGCTGCGCGACCGGCTGACGGCCGCGCCGCCCGGGAACCGTACGGCCCCGGGCGGCGGCCGGATCAGGACTCGAACGTCGCCGCGAGCGCCTCGGCGAGGCCGGGCACCAGACCGGCGCCGGTCAGCACCTCGGTGGGGGAGTCCTTCTCGCGCAGCCGTACGGCGGACTCGCGGGCCCCGTCCCGCAGGACGGCCACGGTCATCCGCACCTCCTGCCGGTCGGGGTGCTTGGCCACCCACTGGGTCAGCTGCTTGTCGCTGAGACCTTCCGGTACGGAGGCCTCGGCGGACGGCGGCAGCATCAGCCGTTCCACCGTCATGGCGCAGCCGACCACGGCGTCGGGCCAGGCGATCGTGCCGAGGAAGTCGTCGAGCGCGGTGCCCGGGGGAAGTTCGTCCTGCTCGATCGGGGTGAGCGCGGCGACGGAGGAACTGGGGTCCTCAAGGCCTAGCTGAGCGGCGAGACCGGGCTCCTGGACCCGCAGTCGGGCGGTGTCGACCAGGGCGAACAGCCGGGCGGGCTGGTCCCAGCCGAGGTTGGATGCATAGGCGTCGATTTCGAGGACGGCGACGGTGAGCGGACTCGCGGCCATCGGGGGTCCTGCGGGGGAAACGTTGGGCATGGTCAATATCCTGCCTCCTTCCGACCCCGGAACGGGAACTAGGTAAAGCTTCAGTAAGTTGCATAGGTGGGCTCTAGGATCGCTGGGCCTGTCCACACGACCGCGAACTTCGAGGTGCGCACGTTGGCTTTCCAGATGCCGGACCGCGGCGGAGGCCCGACCGGGCCACGGATCAGAGTCGGCCGCCCGTCCCGGCGCGCCCGTACCCTGCTCATGACTTTGGGTGTCCTGGCGGTTCTCGCCATGGCCTTCGTCATGTTCGCCGGGTTCTGGACGGACTGGCTCTGGTACAGGTCGGTCGCGTATTCATCCGTCTTCACCACCACTCTGTGGACCAAGATCGGACTGTTCCTCGTCTTCGGACTGCTGATGGCGATCGCCATCGGTGTGAACATCTGGCTCGCGCACCGGCTCAGGCCGCCGCTGAGCGCGATGTCGCTGGAACAGCAGAGCCTGGACCGCTACCGCATGAGCATCGCCCCCCACAAGAAGTGGGTGCTGCTCGCCGTCACGGCGCTCGTCGGACTGATCGCCGGAGCTTCCGCCTCCGGCCAGTGGCGCACATGGCTGCTGTACGTCAACGGCGTGCCGTTCGGGCAGAAGGACCCCCAGTTCCAGCTGGACGTCGCCTTCTTCGCCTTCGACCTGCCGTGGTACCGCTTCCTGCTGGGCTTCGGCTTCGCGGCGACCGTACTCTCGCTGATCGCCGCGGCGCTGACCCACTATCTGTACGGCGGGCTGCGCATCACCAGCCCCGGCGCCCGCGCCACCGGGGCGGCCACCGGTCACCTCTCGGTGCTGCTCGGCGTCTTCGTCTCCCTGAAGGCCGTGGCGTACTGGCTCGACCGGTACGGGCTGGCCGTGAAGTCCAGTGACTTCAAGGCCACCGACAACTGGACGGGCCTGCGGTACGTCGACGCCAACGCCTATCTTCCGGCGAAGACCATCCTGTTCTGCATCGCAGCGATCTGCGCGGTGCTGTTCTTCGCGACGCTGTGGCGTCGCACCTGGCAGCTCCCGGTCATCGGCTTCGGTCTGATGGTGCTCTCGGCGATCCTGATCGGCGGGCTCTACCCGGCGATCGTGCAGAAGTTCCAGGTCCAGCCGAACGAGCAGGCCAAGGAAGCGCCGTTCATCAAGAAGAACATCAATGCCACACGCGACGCGTACGACATCGATGACGCCAAGGTGGACGACTACGACGGTCAGGCGACCACGAAGGACGACACCAAGTTGCGGGCCGCGGCCAACGCCGCCGCCAGCTACCGCGTGATGGACCCCAACGTCGTCTCCCCGGCCTTCCAGCAGCTTCAGCAGAAGAGGAACTACTACCAGTTCCCCAAGACGCTGGACGTCGACCGCTACAAGGACGACGAGGGCAACGAGCAGGACACCGTCATCGGTCTGCGTGAGCTGAACATTCAGGGCCTGCCCAAGCGGAACTGGATCAACGACCACTTCACGTACACCCACGGCTACGGCGCCATCGCGGCCCGCGGCACCACCACCGGCACCAACCCGACGGGGTCTCCGGACTTCACCGAGTCGGGCCTGCCCTCCACCGGTGAGTTCGGGAAGTACGAGCAGCGGATCTACTACGGCGAGAAGACCGAGCAGTACTCCATCGTCGGCGGGCCCCAGAAGGAGCTCGACTACGAGGAGGACGGCGAGAAGACCACCAGCTACAAGGGTGACAGTGGGGTCAGTCTCTCCAACGCCTTCAACCGTGCCGCGTACGCGGTCTCACTCAGCGAGCCGCAGATCATGTATTCGGGAGCCATCGGTGATGGCTCGCGGATCCTGTACAACCGCACGCCCAAGGAGCGCGTCGAAGCGGTCGCCCCGTGGCTGACCATCGACGGCGACGCCTACCCGGCGGTCGTCGACGGCCGGATCCAGTGGATCGTCGACGCGTACACCACGAGCAACGGTTACCCGTACGCGTCCCGGACGACGCTCGGCGACACCACGGCCGACTCGCTGACCACCAACCAGCGCGCGGTTGTCGCCCAGGAGAACCAGGTCAACTACATCCGCAACTCGGTGAAGGCCACCGTCGACGCGTACGACGGCAAGGTCAAGCTCTACGAGTGGGACACCGAGGACCCGGTCCTCAAGACCTGGCGCAAGGCGTTCCCGGGCACGGTCGAGTCCCGTACGGACATCCCGCAGGACCTCATGGAGCACCTGCGGTATCCGCAGGACCTCTTCAAGGTCCAGCGCGAGCTGCTCACCCGCTACCACGTCGAGGACCCCGCGCAGTTCTACAGCGGCTCCGACGCCTGGCAGGTGCCGGACGATCCGACCAACAAGGAGCCGGGCTCCGTCCCGCCGTACTACCTGAGCATGAAGATGCCTGGGCAGGACGACCAGGAGTTCTCGCTGACCACCACGTTCACTCCCAGAGGGCGCCCCAACCTGGGGGCCTTCATGGCGGTGAACGCGGACGCGGCCAGCAAGGACTACGGGCAGATGCGGCTGCTGAGAGTCACCTCCACGGTGAAGGGCCCCGGCCAGGTACAGAGTGAGCTCAACGGCATCGACGACGTCGCGGAGTTCGTGAGGAACCTCAAGGGCACCGACTCGGACATCGAGTACGGCAACCTGCTGACGGTTCCGCTGGAGGGCGGTTTCCTCTACATCGAGCCCGTCTACACGCGCGGTGGCAACCAGAACTACCCACTGCTACGCAAGGTGGCCGCCTCGTACGGCTCGAAGATCGTCTTCGAGAACAACCTCGGAGACGCGCTCAACGCCGTCTTCGGGGTCGAGGACGACGGAGCCACGACACCGCCCGACCCCAGTGAGCCGCCGGGCGAGACCGACGAGCCCCCGGCCACCGGCAGCGCCGCGCTCAAGAAGGCCATCGCGGACGCCCAGAAGGCGTACTCCGACGGCGAGAAGGCGCTGCAGGAGCAGGACTGGCCGGCTTACGGCAAGGCCCAGGAGGCTCTTCAGGAGGCCCTGGAACGAGCCGCCGCCGCGCAGCCCAAGGCGGGCAGTGAGGGGGACAAGGCCGACAACGCCGAGAAGCCGGCGGGTGACGCCAAGCCGGACAGCTCGGCCGAGCCCGCGAGCGCCAGGACACCGGCGGACGCGGACCAGGCGGATCCGGCGCGGAAGCCTGATGCGGCCGACGGAGCGGACAAGGGCTCCGACCAGGGAAGCTGAGAAGAGTCCACCCCGCGTCGTGGTACGGTTTGAACACAACGGCGCGGGGTGGAGCAGCTCGGTAGCTCGCTGGGCTCATAACCCAGAGGTCGCAGGTTCAAATCCTGTCCCCGCTACTGAAAAGACGAAGGCCCGGATCCCAAGGGATCCGGGCCTTCGTCGTGCCCGGTGGGTGTGCGGGCCGTGTCGGTCCCAAGCTGTCGGCGTGAAGTGCGGTTCGCTGGGCAGCAGTTGCCTCCGGGCGTGTTTGACTTGTCTCCCTGTGGGCATGTCGACAAAACGCTGTAGTGACCTCACTGGCCGCGGTATATCAAGTGTGCGTGGGTTACAGGTGGTGCGACGATGGTATTTATGGGGGACAGGGCAACTCTGTTGGAGACAGGGCGGTTTGTGCAGCAGCGCGGCCAAGATGCGGAAAGCGCGGTAGACGCGGCTTTCGCTGCCGCCATCGCCGGGGCGGGCGCACCGGTCCAGCGGACCGGCGCCACTGCCCCGGGCGCCACCACGAGCACGCCCGACGAGGACACCACGGACGCGGTCGACGCCGCGGACAGTGCCGAGAGCGAGGCGCGCCACCGGCGTGCCGCCGACGCGGGGGACACCACGTCCATGAGCGTCCTGGGCGCGCTGCTGCTGCGCCGGGGCGAACTCGACAGCGCCGAGCGGTATCTGCGCGCCGCCACCGCCGACGGGAACCGGGCCGCCGCGAACAACCTGGGCGTCCTGCTGAACCAGCGCGGTTACCCGGACGAGGCCGCGGGCTGGTGGCGCATCGCCGCCGTGGCCGGATCCGCCGCCGCCGCGCACGCGCTCGGCCGGCACTTCCGCGAGCGCGGCGACGAGCCCGGCGCGGAGTACTGGCTGCGCCAGTCCGCCGAGCAGGGCCACGCGCTGGGCGCGTACGCGCTGGCCGATCTCCTGGAGCACCGCAGCGATGTCGGCGCCGAGCGCTGGCTGCGCGCCGCTGCCGAGCAGGGGCACCGCGAGGCCGCCTACCGGCTGGCCCGCGCCCTGGAGCGGAAGGCTGTCGAGGACCCGCACGACGCCTTCGGCCTGGGCCGGGGCGCCGCCTCCGGGCGGACCGGGACGGGCCTGGGGCTGCCCGGCGACCCGCCCGTGCCCGCTGCCCCGGACCCGCGGGCGACGGACTCCGCAGCGGCCAGGAGCGCGAGCGCCAGGAGCGCGGGTGCCAAGAGCGCGGCCGATGGTGACAGTCCCGTGGCGGGCCCTGCCGCCGGCCGGGTCGGCGAGGCCGAGCAGTGGTACCGCCAGGCCGCCGCCAGGGGTCACCGGCGTGCCGCCCTGCACCTCGGCGCGATCCTGGAGCAGCGCGGCGAGCTCAAGGAGGCCGGACGCTGGTATCTCACCTCCGCCAAGGACGGCGAGCCGCGCGCCGCCTGCGCGCTGGGCTTCCTGCTGCGCGATGCCGGCGACGAGGAGAGCGCCGCCGTGTGGTGGCTGCGCGCTGCCCAGGACGGCGACGGCAACGCCGCCAACGCGCTCGGCGCGCTGCACGCCGCACGCGGTGAGCAGCAGACCGCCGAACGCTGGTACCGGGCCGCGATGGACGCCGGTGACGTCAACGGGGCGTACAACCTCGGGCTGCTCTGCGCCGCCCAGGACCGCAACCCCCAGGCCGAGCAGTGGTACCGCCGCGCCGCGTACGCCGGACACCGCGAGGCCGCCAACGCGCTCGCGGTGCTGCTTCTCCAGGCGGGCGACCACACGGGGGCCGAGCCCTGGTTCTCCAAGGCCGCCGAGGCGGGCAGCGTCGACGCGGCCTTCAACCTCGGCATCCTGCACGCCGGGCGCGACGAGGACCGTACGGCGCTGGGCTGGTACGAGCGCGCCGCGGCGGCCGGGCACACGGACGCGGCGCTCCAGGTCGGCATGGCCCTGCTGCGCGACGGCGACGACCGGGAGGCCGAGCGGCACCTGCGCTGTGCCGCGGGCGGCGGCAGCGCCGAGGCCGCGTTCCGGCTGGCCGGGGTGCTGGACGCGCGCCAGCCGCCACCGGGACCGCCCGCGCTGGGCGAGCCGACGCCGGAGAAGACCGAGTGCGAGGAGTGGTACGAGCGGGCCGCCCAGCAGGGCCACCGCCGCGCCCAGGTCCGGGTCGGCATGCTCGCCGCCGCCCGGGGGGACGTGGAGAGCGCCGCCCACTGGTACCGGGAGGCGGCCGAGGCGGGCAGCCGCAACGGGGCCTTCAACCTCGGGCTGCTGCTGGCCCGTGAGGGCAGTGAGCGGGAGGCCGCCCTGTGGTGGAGCCGTGCGGCCGGCGCCGGACACGGCCGTGCCGCGCTGCGCTTGGCGCTCCTCGCCGCCCGGCGGGGCGAGCTGACCGAGGGGCAGCGCTGGTGTGCGCGGGCGGTGGAGCTGGGCCCGGCCGAGGTGGCCGAGCGGGCCGCACGGCTGCGCGAGGCGCTGCACCAGGAGCTGACCGCGTAACACCGGAACCGCCTGCCGCCGGAAAGCCGGGCCCCCCGGGGGCCGGTGTGAATGAATTTGCGCCGTCCGACCCGTTGACGTAATGTTGCATTCAACGACGCGGGGTGGAGCAGCTCGGTAGCTCGCTGGGCTCATAACCCAGAGGTCGCAGGTTCAAATCCTGTCCCCGCTACTGAAAAGACGAAGGCCCGGATCCCTTGGGATCCGGGCCTTCGTCATGTCCGGAGAGGTGACGGCCGAGGCCCGCCCGAAGGCGGGCCCGCGGTGGTCGGCTCAGGCGGTGGCGGCGCAGTTCGGGCAGATGCCGCGGTACGTCACCTCGACGCCGGAGACCATGAAGCCGTAGCGCTCCTCGGTCGGCAGGGCCGTCAGCGGGTTGCCCGCGGGGTGCACGTCCCGGATGGCTCCGCACCGGGCGCACACCAGGTGGTGGTGCGGGCGGTGCGCGTTCGGGTCGTAGCGCTTGGCCCGGCGGTCCGTGGAGACCTCCAGTACCTCACCGAGGGACACCATCTCGCCGAGGGTGTTGTAGACGGTGGCGCGTGAGATCTCGGGCAGCCTCGATACGGCCCTCGCGTGGACCTCGTCCGCCGTCAGGTGTACGTGGTCCCCGTCGAGGACCTCGGCCACGACACGCCGCTGCGCCGTCATGCGCCAGCCGCGTCCGCGAAGTCGTTCCAGCAGGTCGCTCATGGGGCCCAGCCTAACAGTGGAGGGATCGAGTCCCGATCGAGTGTGACTTTGGATGCTCACTTGACTTAGACATTGTCCATTGTAGGATCGGGACCGGCATACGCCAAGGGACAGGCTGTGCGGAACATCGGCCCGGCGAACGAGGCCGGCCGATCACAGAAGTGCAGGACATGACGCAGGAGGCGCACGTGACGCAGGGACCGCTCACCACGGAGGCCGGCGCGCCGGTCGCCGACAACCAGAACAGTGAGACCGCGGGCGCCGGCGGTCCCGTTCTCGTCCAGGACCAGGCGCTGCTGGAGAAGCTCGCCCACTTCAACCGTGAGCGCATCCCGGAGCGCATCGTGCACGCCCGCGGCGCCGGTGCGTACGGCACGTTCACGCTGACCCGCGACGTCTCGCAGTGGACCAGGGCGAAGTTCCTCTCCGAGGTCGGCAAGCAGACCGAGACCTTCCTGCGCTTCTCCACCGTCGCGGGCAACCTCGGCTCCGCCGACGCCGTGCGCGACCCCCGCGGCTTCGCGCTGAAGTTCTACACCGAAGAGGGCAACTACGACCTCGTCGGCAACAACACCCCGGTGTTCTTCATCAAGGACGCCATCAAGTTCCCCGACTTCATCCACACCCAGAAGCGCGACCCGTACACGGGCTCGCAGGAGGCGGACAACGTCTGGGACTTCTGGGGTCTGTCACCCGAGTCGACGCACCAGGTGACCTGGCTCTTCGGTGACCGCGGCATCCCGGCCACGCTGCGTCACATGAACGGGTACGGCTCGCACACCTACCAGTGGAACAACGAGGCCGGCGAGGTCTTCTGGGTCAAGTACCACTTCAAGACCGACCAGGGCATCGAGAACCTCACCCAGGACGAGGCCGACAGGCTCGCCGGTGAGGACCCCGACAGCCACCAGCGCGATCTGCGTGAGGCGATCGAGCGCGGTGACTTCCCGTCCTGGACGGTGCAGGTCCAGATCATGCCCGCGGCGGACGCGGCCACGTACCGCTTCAACCCCTTCGACCTCACCAAGGTGTGGCCGCACGCGGACTACCCGCCGATCGAGATCGGCAAGCTGGAGCTCAACCGCAACCCGGAGAACATCTTCGCCGAGGTCGAGCAGTCGATCTTCAGCCCCGCGCACTTCGTGCCGGGCATCGGCCCGTCCCCGGACAAGATGCTCCAGGGCCGCCTCTTCGCGTACGGCGACGCCCACCGCTACCGCGTCGGCATCAACGCCGACCACCTGCCGGTGAACCGCCCGCACGCCACCGAGGCGCGGACCAACAGCCGGGACGGCTTCCTCTACGACGGCCGTCACAAGGGCGCCAAGAACTACGAACCGAACAGCTTCGGCGGCCCGTTCCAGACCGACCGGCCGCTGTGGCAGCCGCTCCCGGTCACCGGCGCCACCGGCAGCACCGAGGCCCCCGGTCACGCCGAGGACAACGACTTCGTGCAGGCGGGCGACCTCTACCGGCTCTTCTCCGAGGACGAGAAGGTCCGGCTGATCGAGAACCTCGCCGGGTTCATCGCCAAGGTCTCGCGCGACGACATCGCCGAGCGCGCGATCAACAACTTCCGCCAGGCGGACGGCGACTTCGGCAAGCGGCTGGAGGCCGCGGTCCAGGCCCTCCGCGGCTGACCGGACGCCTGTCGTCGACCGGTGGGCCGGACCCCTTCACGGGGGTCCGGCCCACCGGCCGTTCCGGTGCCCGGCCGGCGTCAGCCGGTGGCCGCGACCGTACGGCGCACGGGCGCCCAGCAGCGGATGATGTCGCGCACCGACACGATGCCCACCGGACCGTCGCCGTCCAGCACGATCAGATGCCGGAACCCGCCGTGCGTCATGGCTTCCGCGGCCTTTTCCAGGGTCCAGGCCGGGGCGGCGAACACCACGTCGGTGGTGGTGTGGGCGGACGCGGTCTCCAGGTCGGGGTCCATCCCCGATCCGACCGCGTCGAGGATGTCGCGCTCGGTGATGATGCCGAACCCGCAGGTGTCCGGGTCGTGGACGACAGCTGCTCCGATACGACGGGCCGACATCAGCCGGGCCGCCTGGCGGAGCGTATGGGCGGGGCCGATGGTGAGGACCACCGTGCTCATGGCGTCACGGACGAGCATGAAACGAGCACCTCCTCGGTGAGCCGACTCTGTGAGTCGATTCACAAGTTCACAAGTGGGGGGACTCTCAGAGTTGCACCCTTGGGGCGGGTCGACAAGGGGTGGGCGAGGCGCGCCGAGGGGCGTGCGACCAGCACACAACACGCCCCTCGGCCGGCTCGTGGACCGTACGGTTCCGAAGCAGGCCCGGGAAGCCGGGTCGGGAAGCCGGGTCGGTCAGTAGCGCTGGTTGAGGTAGCCCAGCAGCTCGTCGTGGAGCAGCCCGTTCGAGGCCGCCGCGTTTCCGCCGCCCGGACCGTCCACCCCGTCCAGCGAGGTGAACCGGCCGCCCGCCTCCTGGACGACGATCGCGGTCGCCGCCATGTCCCACAGCGACAGCTCCGGCTCCGCGCAGATGTCCACGGAACCCTCCGCGACCATCATGTACGGCCAGAAGTCGCCGTATCCCCGCGTCCGCCAGCAGGCCCGGGTGAGGTCCAGCAGACCACCGAGGCGGCCCTGCTCCTCCCAGCCGGACAGCGAGGAGAACGCGAACGAGGCGTCGGCGATCCGCTCCACCTTCGACACGTGCATCCGGGTCGCGGAGGTGAGGCTGCGGCCGGTGAACGCGCCCGCGCCCTTCGCAGCCCACCAGCGCCGGTTCAGCGCGGGCGCGGAGACCACGCCCACCACCGGCTGGAAGCCCTCCTCGCCCGCCTCCATGAGCGAGATCAGCGTTGCCCACACCGGCACGCCGCGCACGTAGTTCTTGGTGCCGTCGATCGGGTCGATCACCCAGCGCCGCGGACCGGTGCCCTCGACCCCGTACTCCTCGCCCAGGATCGCGTCCCTCGGGCGGGCTCGATGCAGGTGGCCCCGGATCAGCTCCTCGGCGGCCTTGTCGGCCTCGCTCACCGGCGTCATGTCCGGCTTGGTCTCCACCTTCAGGTCGAGAGCCTTGAACCGGTCCATCGTCGCCGCGTCGGCGGCGTCCGCCAGCACGTGGGCGAGGCGCAGATCATCGTGGTAGTCGGGCATGCCGTCACAGTATCCAGCGCCGCCGGGCGCGGGCTACAGCGCCCCCGCCGCCGCCCGGGTCCCTTGACAGTCCCCGGGAGCACGTCAACTCTGAACCACAGGGTCCCGGGGCGGGGGGAGGCGATGATGCCGACAGCGCGGCAGGCACTGCTGGACGCCGCCCTCCGGGCGCTGGACGCACGGCCCTGGAACGCCGTGCGCATGGTCGACGTCGCTGCACTGGCAGGCGTCTCGCGGCAGACCCTCCACAACGAGTTCGGCACCAAGGGCGGGCTGGCCGGGGCTCTGCTGCGCCGGGCCGCCGACGGCTATCTCGCCGGGGTGGACCGCGCCCTGACCGCCCCCGCGCCCGACCGTCCGGCGGCCGTCGCGCTCTGGACCGTACGGGCCGCCCGCCGGGACGCACTCGTCACAGCCCTGCTCACGGGGCGCTGGGCCGAGGGGCTGCCCCGCCCGGACCGCGGGCAGGGTTCCCGGGGACGTACGGGCGGGAGCCCGCCGCCGACCCCCGAGGAACTGCTCGCTCTGGTACGCGACCGGACGGCGGCCGCGTCACCGGGGGCCGCCGCCGCGCGCTGCGAGATCGTGTTACGGCTCGCACTGTCCTGTGTGATCGTCCCGGTGCCGGGCGACGACGCCGCGGACAGCCTGGCGCTCCGCCTCGTCCGGGAGGCGTCCCGGACGGCGGGCGAAGGGACGGCGGGCGAAGGGCCGGCGACCGGTCTCAGTGGGCGGAGCCGGACAGCTGGAGGCCGATCACGCCGATGATCACCAGTGAGATCGACACCAGCTTCAGCGTGGAGACCACGTCACCGAGGAAGACCATGCCGTAGATCGCCGTCCCGGCCGCCCCGATCCCGGTCCACACCGCGTATGCGGGGCCGACGTCCAGCTTCTTCAGCGCCAGGGTCAGCAGACCGAAACTGCCGAGCGCGAACGCGGCGAACGCGATCGTCGGCCAGAGCCGGGTGAATCCGTGGGAGAGCTTCAGACACACGGCGAAGCCGGTCTCCAGCAGTCCTGCGACCACGACCAGCAGCCAGGGCATCGTCAGTTGCCTCCCGCGTAGGTGACGGCATCGTCCCGCTCGGTGCGATTATGCCTTTACCAGTCGTTGAAGCTCGCAAACATGCCCGCGCCGCCGCGGCCGATTCAAGCCGGATTCGCCGTCAGTCGCCCTCGCGCCGTTCCCGGGTCGCGAGCAGCCTGCGCAGGGAGTCCAGCCGCGCCGGGTCGGCGTGCCCCTCGCCCACCCAGGCGTCCAGCGCGCACTCGGGCTGGTTCTCGTCGTGGGTGCAGCCGCGCGGGCAGTTCTCGGTGCCCGGCTGCAGGTCGGGGAAGGCGTTGATGACCCGTGACGGGTCGACGTGGTGCAGCCCGAAGGACCGCACGCCCGGGGTGTCGACCACCCAGCCCCGGTCGCCAGGCAACGGCAGCGCGAGGGCCGAGGTGGTGGTGTGCCGACCCCGGCCGGTGACCGCGTTGACGATGCCCGTGGTCCGCCGTCTGTCCTTCGGCACCAGGGCGTTGACCAGTGTGGTCTTGCCGACGCCGGAGTGTCCGACGAAGGCGGTGACCCGGTCGTTCAGGAAGGTGCGCACCTGGTCCGCCGCGTCCCCGTTCTCCAGCTCCTCACGGCTGGTCACGATGTACGGGACGCCGAGTGGGGTGTACGCCTCCAGCAGCTTGTCCGGCGACGCCAGGTCGGACTTGGTCAGTACCAGGAGTGGGGTGAGCCCGCCGTCGTACGCTGCCACCAGACAGCGGTCGATCATGCGCGGCCGGGGTTCGGGGTCGGCCAGCGCGGTGACGATCGCCAGCTGGTCCGCGTTGGCGACGACCACGCGCTCGTACGGATCGTCGTCGTCCGCCGTGCGGCGCAGCACCGTACGGCGCGGGGAGATGCGCACGATCCGGGCCAGGGTGTCCTTCTCGCCGGAGAGATCGCCGACGATGGAGACGGTGTCGCCCACCACGGCGGCCTTGCGCCCCAGCTCACGGGCCTTCATCGCCACCACGGTCCGGCCCTCGACGAGGCAGGTGAGCCGGCCCCGGTCGACGGTGAGGACCATGCCGTCCTCGGCGTCCTCGTGCTTGGGCCGGGTGTGCGTACGCGGCCGGTTGCCCTTGCGGTTGGGGCGGACGCGGATGTCGTCCTCGTCGGGGTTCTTCCCGTAGCGGCGCATCCTCTAGACCCCGAGCATTCCGGTCCACATGTCCGGGAAGTCCGGCAGGGTCTTGGCGGTCGTGCCCACGTTCTCGATCTCCACGCCCTTCACCGCCAGACCGATGATCGCCCCGGCGGTGGCCATGCGGTGGTCGTCGTACGTGTGGAAGACGCCGCCGTGCAGCGGGCGCGGGCGGATGTGCAGCCCGTCGGCCGTCTCGGTGACATCGCCGCCCAGCTCGTTGATCTCCTTGGTCAGCGCGGCCAGCCGGTCCGTCTCGTGCAGCCGCAGATGGGCGACGCCGCTGAGCGTGGAGGGGGAGTCGGCCAGCGCCGCGACCGCCGCGATGCCCGGGGTCAGCTCGCCGACCTCGCCGAGGTCCACGTCGATGCCGTGGATCCGGCCCGTGCCGGTGAAGGTCAGTCCGCGCTCGGTCAGCTCGCAGCTGCCGCCCATCGCGGTGAAGATCTCCCGCAGCGCGTCACCCGGCTGGGTGGTCCGCTCGGGCCAGTCGGGGATCGTGACCCGGCCGCCGGTCACCAGGGCCGCGGCCAGGAACGGCTGGGCGTTGGACAGGTCAGGTTCGATCGTCAGGTCCCGGCCGAGCAGCGCGGAGGGGGAGACCCGCCACACGTTCGGCTCGCCGCCCGTCTCCGGCTCGTCGACCTGGGCCCCGACGGCCCGCAGCATGTCGACGGTCATCCGGATGTGCGGCATCGAGGGGAGCGTGGATCCGGTGTGCCGGACCTCCACGCCCTGGTTGAAGCGCGGCCCCGACAGCAGCAGCGCCGAGACGAACTGGGAGGAGGACGAGGCGTCGATCGCCACCGGGCCGCCCTCCAGCGCCCCGCCGCCGTGCACGGTCAGCGGCAGCGCCCCGCGCCCGTCGTCGTCGATCCGCGCGCCGAGCGCCCGCAGCCCCTCGATCACGCCGGTCAGCGGGCGCTCGTAGGAGCGGGGGTCGCCGTCGAAGCGGACCGGGCCGTCGGCGAGCGTGGCGACGGGCGGCAGGAAGCGCATCACCGTGCCGGCGTTGCCGACGTCGACCGCGGTCGGGCCGTGGAGCCCCGCCGGGATGATCCGCCAGGCCTCGCCGGAGCTGTCCGGGGAGGCCGCAGCGGACGGGCTGGTCGCGGACGAGGAGGAGACGGTCTCCTCGATGCCGACGCCCATCGCGCGCAGCGCGTCGGCCATCAGCAGGGTGTCGCGGGAGCGCAGCGGGCGGCGCAGCCAGCCGGGCTCGGCGGCCAGCGAGGCCAGCACGAGCGCACGATTGGTGACCGATTTGGATCCGGGCACGGTGACGGTCGCGTCGACGGCTCCGCTCGCGTGGGGGGCGGGCCAGAGGGCGGGGTGCACGGAACTCTCGGTCATGGCCATCACTTTAGTGGTTCCACGCCGACCTTGATTCTGACCAAAAGGGCGGAAACTGGCCTGTAACGAGAGAGTGGTACGGACCGGAGTGCGCGCCGGGGTCAGACGCGCCCTCACCACCCCAGCAGCCACCGCCCGCCGCCGATCAGCGAGCACAGCGACACCGCGTGGAAGAGGAACAGCCACAGCACCGCCGGGGCGTGGGTCAGCCGGGCCAGCTGGTCCGCGTCGGAGTCCGGGGCGCCTCCGTGGCGCCGCTTGGACTGGAGCTCGAACGGCGGCCGCACCCCACCCAGCAGCAGGAACCAGACCACCGCGTACGCGAACGCCGACTGCACGTCCGAGGAGGCCAGCCAGGACACCAGCAGGAAGGCCGTGCCGGTCAGGATGACGGTGAGGGCCCCGTACACATTGCGGATCATCACCAGCATCACCGCGAGCAGCGCCGTCGCCACCCACAGCAGCAGGGTGATCCTGCCGTCTCTCAGCAGCCAGGCGCCGCCCAGGCCCAGCAGCGAGGGGGCCGTGTAGCCGGCCGCCGCCGTGAGGATCATGCCGATCCCCGTCGGCCTGCCGCGGCTCACGGTCAGCCCGCTGGTGTCCGAGTGCAGCCGGATGCCGGAGAGCTGCCGTCCGGTGAGCAGGGCCACCAGTCCGTGGCCGCCCTCGTGCGCGATGGTGATGGTGTTGCGCGCGAGCCGCCATATCGGGTTCGGCACGACGGCGACGAGCGCCAGGGCTGCCGTCACCACCACCAGCCACTGCTCGGGAGCGGACTGGGTTCCGGTGACGCGATCCCACAGATCGCCCAGTTCGGTGCTGTTCATCGGCGGGCGACTCCTTGCGGTGGGGGTGGGTGGTCGTGGCAGTCTGGCATCCATGTGCGGACGGTTTGCAGCCAGTCGGGCGCCCGAGGACCTGACCGAGCTCTTCGGTGTCGAGAAGCGGGAACCCGCCGAGACCCTGGGGCCGGACTGGAACGTGGCGCCGACCAAAGAGGTCTACGCGGTTCTGGAGCGTCCTGTTAAGGACGCCGACGACCAGCGTCCGGTTCGCCAGCTGCGTGCCCTGAAGTGGGGACTCGTGCCGTCCTGGTCGAAGACCCCCGAGGGTGCCGCCCGGATGATCAACGCCCGGGCGGAGACCGTGCACGAGAAGCCCTCCTTCCGCCGTGCCTTCGCCCAGCGCCGCTGCATCCTGCCGGCCGACGGCTATTACGAGTGGGTCACCGGCTCCGAGGAACGGCAGCTGGAGGAGAAGAAGGGCAGGAAGCGGGCCCGGAAACAGCCGTACTTCGTGACCCCGGCCGACGGGTCGGTCTTCGCGATGGCCGGACTGTACGAGTTCTGGCGCGACGCGACGTTGCCCGGCGACCACCGGAACGCCTGGTGGGTGACCTGCTCGGTGATCACCACCGAGGCGGAGACCACCCCGCTGGCCGTCGCCCCCGCCGAGGGGCCCGGCGCCCTCGCCGACATCCACCCCCGGATGCCGCTGATGCTCACCCCCGACCGCTGGGACACCTGGCTGGATCCCACGCACACGGGCCTCGACGAACTGCGCGCGCTCCTCGATCCGCCGCCCGGCGGGCTGATGCGCGCCTACCCGGTCGCCACCACCGTCAGCAACGTCCGCAACAACGGGCCCGAACTGCTGGAGGAGCTGGCCGCGCCGGAGGAGTCCACGCTGTTCTGAACGGCGAGCGGGGGAGGATGGCCCGGTGAGCCGTCAAAGGAGTACGCAGAACGTCACCACCGACGCCGGAGAGGCCAGGGTCACCTGGGTCCCCGCGTCCGCGCCCCGCCTCGTGCTGGCCCTGAGCCACGGGGCGGGCGGCGGCATCGAGGCCCGCGATCTGAAGGCCCTGGCCGCCGTCCTGCCCGGACACGGTGTCACCGTCGCCCTGGTGGAGCAGCCCTGGCGGGTGGCCGGCAAGAAGGTGGCCCCCGCCCCGAAGACCCTGGACACCGGCTGGCGCGGCCTGTGGCCCGCCCTGGCCGCTCCGGGGCTCCCCGTCGTCGCCGGGGGCCGCAGCGCCGGGGCCCGGGTCGCCTGCCGGACCGCCACGGAGCTGGGCGCGGCGGCCGTCCTCGCGCTCAGCTTCCCGCTGCACCCGCCGGGCAGGCCCGAGAGGTCCCGCGCCGACGAGCTCCTCGGCGCGGGCGTGCCCACTCTGGTGGTACAGGGAGGCAACGACCCGTTCGGCCGGCCGGAGGAGTTCCCGCCCGGTCCGTACGAGCTGACCGAAGTGCCCCACGGCGACCACGGGTTCGCGGTGGGGAAGAGGTCCGGGACGGCCGAGGAGCAGACGATGGGCCTCCTCACCGACGCGGTTGCCGGGTGGCTCGCGTCACTCTGATGACGTAGCGGACGACGTAGGTGGCCCGGGGCCTCCCGCGTGTGGCGCAGGCCCCGGGAATGCTCCGCGCGGGGGCGCTGTTGTTCGGGACGTCGGTACAACAACGTCGTACGTGGAGAGGGAGTCCGTCGCATGGGTTCGACCATCTGCCCCAGCCGCTCGAACGCCGCTGACCTGGAGTGGAGCGTGCTGCCTGCGGCGAGGACCACCCCCGAGCGGCCCCTGGGCGGCGGTAATCGACAGGCCGTGCCGAAGCAAGGTCGACTATTCTCCGAGGCGAGCGGGTCCGGTTTCGGCTCCGCCACATCGTTGGAGGAGGTGGGTCCGGTCACAGGGACCGACACAGGGACCGACGACGGCCGTGCACCGGAGACGTCTGCCGAGCGCAATGCGCGCTTCGAGCGGGACGCCCTCGGCTTTCTCGACCAGATGTACTCGGCCGCACTGCGTATGACGCGCAACCCCGCCGATGCCGAGGACCTGGTTCAGGAGACCTACGCCAAGGCGTACGGCTCCTTCCACCAGTTCCGTGAGGGCACCAACCTCAAGGCGTGGATGTACCGCATCCTCACCAACACCTTCATCAACTCGTACCGCAAGAAGCAGCGGGAGCCCCAGCGCAGCGCCGCCGAGGAGATCGAGGACTGGCAGCTGGCCCGGGCCGAGTCGCACATGTCGACCGGTCTGCGCTCGGCGGAGTCCCAGGCGCTCGACCACCTCCCGGACTCCGACGTGAAGTCGGCGCTCCAGGCGATCCCCGAGGAGTTCCGCATCGCCGTGTATCTCGCCGATGTCGAGGGCTTTGCCTACAAGGAGATCGCGGACATCATGGGGACTCCCATCGGTACGGTGATGTCCCGGCTGCACCGCGGCCGCCGCCAGCTGCGCGGCATGCTGGAGGACTACGCCCGTGAGCGCGGGCTCGTCGCGGCCGGCGCCGGTGACTCGGACGCTCGGAAGGGCTCGGCCTCATGAGCTGCGGAGAGCCGCACGAGACGGATTGCTCGGAGGTCCTCGACCATCTCTACGAGTTTCTCGACCGGGAGATGCCCGAGGGCGACTGCACCAAGTTCGAGGTGCACTTCGAGGAGTGCTCCCCGTGCCTGGAGAAATACGGCCTCGAACAGGCCGTGAAGAAGCTGGTCAAGCGTTGCTGCGGACAGGACGACGTCCCGACCGACCTGCGTTCCAAGGTGATGGGCCGGATCGACCTGATCCGGGCCGGGGAGGCCGTGCCCGATCACGACGTGACGGTGCAGGACCCGGACCGGTCGGCGACCGCCGCCGAATAGTCACCCGAATGTGCTAATCGGATCCGTTGCGGCTCCGTGAGCCGCTCGACTCGCTGGCGTGGCACGTCCATCGACCATGCTGCGGGCGGGTGCGGGCGGGTGCGGGCGTGAGGGGCCCACCGGTGGCGGCACGTGCCTGCATCCTGGCCGCCGTCCCTCGGCGCGGTCTGGTGCACGCTCCCCGCGTACGACCCCGACGCCCCGGGCCGCGCTGACCGTCCTGGAGCACGCCGCCCTGATGCACGACATCGGCCGGCTCTCCCTCCTCGACCCGGTCGCCGGCGGTGCGACCGCCCGGCTGCCCGCCGCCGAGCAGCGCCGGATCGCCCTGCTAGGGAGTGGTCCGCCGGACCGGGGTCGATCCGGCGGTCGCGGCGGTGGTGGAGCAGCAGGCCGATCCGTACCGGGAGCAACTGCCCGCCGCCAGGATCGTCAGGACGGTCAACGCATACGCCGATCTGCGTGGGGAAGGCGTGGGCGGGCCGCTCGGCGCGCTGGAGCAGCTCAGGCTCGGCACGGGGCGCGACCACCAGCCGCAGGTGGTGGAGGCGCTGGGACGTGTCCTCGCGAGGGCGGTCTGACCCCGGCCGGAGCTGGGTAACCCATGGGTAATGAGCGGGCGTCCGGCCGGGCATGGTTGGATGCGAAAGCAGAGCGGATGACGAGGGTGTCCAGTCGGGACAGGCGGGAATCGTGAGGATCTTCGGGAAGGTACGGCATCGGCCGTCCGCCTCTTGGCGGCAGGCCACGGACCGCGCGTTCACGCTGATCGGCGACGGCCGGTACGAGGACGCGGGGGCGCTGCTGACGCGCGCGGCGGATCTGGAGCCCTGGCTCTCGGAGTCCTGGTTCAATCTGGCGCTGCTGCACAAGTTCCGGCACGACTGGGAGCAGGCGAGGGCGGCGGGCCTGCGGGCCGTCGCGCTGCTCGACCGGGAGTCCGGCGCCCCGGACTGGTGGAACGTGGGGATCGCGGCCACCGCGCTCCAGGACTGGCCGCTGGCGCGGCGGGCCTGGCAGGCGTACGGGCTGAAGGTCCCCGGCGGCGGCCAGCACAGCGCGGCCACCACCGAGCCGACCGGCATGGAGCTGGGCAGCGCCGCCGTGCGGCTCTCGCCGGAGGGCGAGGCCGAGGTGGTCTGGGGCCGCCGGCTCGACCCGGCCCGGATCGAGGTGCTCTCGATCCCGCTGCCGTCCTCCGGGCGGCGCTGGGGCGAGGTCGTCCTGCACGACGGGGTGCCCAACGGCGAGCGGGTCACCGCGGCCGGGCCCTCGTATCCGGTGTTCGACGAGATCGAGCTGTGGGCGCCTTCCCCGGTGCCGACCTGGGTGGTTCTGCTGGAGGCGGCCACCGAGGACGACCGGGACGCGCTGGAGAGGCTGGCATCGGACGCCGGGTTCGCCGCCGAGGACTGGTCCTCCTCCGTACGGCTGCTGTGCCGGGCGTGTTCGGAGAGCCGGATGGAGAGCGACGAGGGCGACGGGGAGCACCTGGACCCGCACGACCACAGTGAGCCGGGCCACCCGGGACCGCTGGGTCACCGCACCGCGGGCGCCGGTGACCTGTGGGTCCCGGAGCGCGAGTGCGGTCTCGCGGCCCCCGCCGGCCTGGTGCGCGGGCTGCTGGACGGCTGGGTCGCCGACAGCCCGGACAGCCGTGAGTGGCGGGATCTCGAAGAAGTCTGCTGACCTGTGCCCGTAGGCTGTACGCGCACCGATCGCGGTGCTGTCCCACCCGCGGTTCCCGGGTTTCGACCGGATGCGGCGGGGTCACCGAGTTCAGGTTTTGCAGGAAGGCGTACGGCGGACATGTCGCAGCAGGAGACGGACGGGCGGATCGGCGTGGACGACGAGGGGTTCCTCGTCGACACGGAGGACTGCGAGGAGCGCGAGGCGGCCTATCGCGAGCGCGGTACCTCCCGTCCGATCACGGTCGTGGGCAACCCGGTGCTGCACAAGGAGTGCAAGGACGTCACCGCGTTCGACGACGAGTTGGCGCGGCTGATCGACGACATGTTCGCGAGCCAGAAGACGGCCGAGGGCGTCGGCCTGGCCGCCAACCAGATCGGCGTGGATCTGAAGGTCTTCGTCTACGACTGCCCCGACGACGACGGCAAGCGTCACACCGGCGTCATCTGCAACCCGGTCCTGGAGGAGCTGGCCCCCGAGGCGCGGGTGCTGGACGATTCCAACGAGGGCTGCCTCTCGGTGCCGACCGCGTACGCCTCGCTCGCCCGTCCCGACTACGCGGTGGTGCGCGGGCAGGACGCGCAGGGAAACCCGGTCAAGGTGCGGGGCAGCGGCTACTTCGCGCGCTGCCTCCAGCACGAGACGGATCACCTGTACGGCTACCTGTACATCGACCGGCTCTCCAAGCGGGAGCGCAAGGACGCGCTGCGGCAGATGGACGAGGGCACGCCGCGCTACGAGGTCGTCCCGAACGGCTGAGGACGTCCCGGCAGGGCCCGGAACCGGTTCGCCGGTCCCGGGCCCTGCCGGTTTCGCTCCGCCCCTGGCAGACAACCGCAGTTTACCCAGGGGTGGTTGACGCGCGTAGCTGATCGGTGCAGGCTCACGGGCAGATCGACCGTGACGTTCAGAAGGAGACCCTCGTGCTGAGACGTACCGCACGCGTTCTGCTCGGATTTGTCATGACCATTTCCTTTGCACTGGGTGGTGCGGTGCTGACCGCCGGCACCGCGCAGGCCGACGGCTGCTACACCTGGAACCGCACCCTGAAGGCCGGCGCCACCGGCAACGACGTCACCCAGCTCCAGATCCGGGTGGCCGGCTACCCGGGCTACAACGCGGTCCTCGCCATCGACGGCTCCTACGGCCCCGCGACCACCGCCGCCGTCAAGCGGTTCCAGTCGGCCTACGGCCTGGCCGCCGACGGGATCGCCGGGCCCGCCACCCAGTCCAAGCTCTACGCGCTCCAGGACAACGACTGCACGCCGATCCACTTCACGTACCCCGAGCTCAACAAGTGCAACAGCACCTGGGCCGGCGGGAAGGTCTCGGCGGGCACGGCCAGGGCCAACGCGCTGAGCAGCATGTGGAAGCTGGAGGCGCTGCGCCACGCGCTGGGTGACCAGCCCATCCGCGTCACCAGCGGCTTCCGTTCCGTCTCCTGCAACGCGGCCGTGGGCGGAGCCTCCAACAGCCGTCATATGTACGGCGACGCGGTCGACCTCGGCGCCTCCCCGCACTCGCTGTGCACGCTGGCCAAGCGGGCCCGCTACCACGGCTTCCGGGGAATCCTCGGCCCCGGCTACTCGGGCCACAACGATCACGTGCACGTCAACGCGGGCCCCAACCGCTTCTGGTCGGCGCCCAGCTGCGGTATCTGACCCTCCCGCGACCTCCGTGCCCGGCGGCGCTCAGGCGACGTCGGGCACGGCCGTGGCCGACGGGCCCCGGAAGGTGCGGCGGTAGGCGTTCGGCGTGGTGCCCAGTGACCGCACGAACTGGTGTCGCAGCGTCGCCGCCGTACCGAAGCCCGTCTGCCCCGCGATCGTGTCGATCGTCCGGTCGGAGGTCTCCAGCAGGTGCTGGGCCAGCAGCACCCGCTGCCGCAGCAGCCAGCGGTACGGCGTGGTCCCGGTCTCCTGCTGGAACCGCCGGGCGAAGGTGCGCGGCGACATGTGCGCCAGCGCGGCCAGCTGCTCCACGCTCATCTCCTGGTCGAGGTGCTGTTCCATCCAGGCCAGGGTGGAGCCGACCGTGTCACAGCCGTTCCGGGGCAGCGGGCGGCTGATGTACTGCGCCTGCCCGCCGTCCCGGTGCGGCGGCACCACCATGCGCCGGGCGAGGGTGTTGGCCGCCTCCTGGCCGTACTCCTGCCGGATCAGGTGCAGACAGGCGTCGATCCCGGCGGCGGTGCCCGCGGAACTGATCACCGGGCCCTCGTCCACGTACAGCACGTCCGGCTCGACGATCGCCTTCGGGTGGCGCCGGGCCAGTTCCTCCGTGTGCCGCCAGTGCGTGGTGCAGCGGCGGCCGTCCAGCAGTCCGGCCGCGCCGAGGGCGTACGCCCCCGAGCAGACGCTCAGCACCCGCGAGCCGCGCTCCACGGCACGGCGCAGCGCGTCGAGGACCTCCGCGGGATACTCCCGCGCCATGAAGTTGCTGCCCGCCGGCACGGCGATGAGGTCGGCCTCCTCCAGCCGCTCCAGGCCGTGCGGCGTGGTGATGGTGAAGCCCGCGTGGGTGTTCAGGACGGGGCCCTCGGCGGAGACCACCGCGAAATCGTGCACCGGCAGGCCCTCGTCGCTGCGATCCAGGCCGAACACCTCGCACAGGACGCCGAGTTCGAAGGGGTGGACCTCGTCGAGGAGGAGGGCGGCGACATTGGTGAGCATGGGCCCAGTGTGGCAGTTATTTGATGCCGCATGGCAGTCCTGCCACTGATGATTTTCGTCCGGGCGGTCCAGAGTAGAGGCATGAACACATTCCTGAACTACCTGGTCGTATTGGCACTTTTCGCCCTCGTCCTCGCGCCCGTGGCCCTCGGCCTCGCCCGTGAACGCCGTATCGACCGCCAGCTGCGGGAGGCGGAACGGGGGCGGTGGGCGGCCGGACCCCCGGAAACGGAAAGCGCCGCGCGACCGGTCCCGGCCGCGCGGCGCCCCTACCTCAGGAGTTGGGCGAGGATCTGAGAGACCCCCCCCGGGGGCTAGAAGTCGTCGTCGAACCCGACCGAGCCCTCCACCGCCACCTGATAGGCGGACGGGCGGCGCTCGAAGAAGTTCGTCAGCTCCTGGACACCCTGGAGCTCCATGAAGGAGAACGGGTTCTCCGAGCCGTACACCGTCGGGAAGCCGAGGCGCGCGAGCCGCTGGTCGGCGACGCACTCCAGGTACTGGCGCATCGACTCGGTGTTCATGCCCGGCAGGCCCTCGCCGCACAGGTCACGGCCGAACTGCAGCTCCGCCTCGACCGCTTCCCTCAGCATGTCGGTGACCTGCTGCTCCAGCGCGTCGTCGAAGAGCTCCGGCTCCTCCTTGCGGACGGTGTCCACGACCTCGAACGCGAAGTTCATGTGCATCGTCTCGTCACGGAACACCCAGTTGGTGCCCGTGGCGAGACCGTGCAGCAGACCCCGCGAGCGGAACCAGTACACGTACGCGAACGCGCCGTAGAAGAACAGCCCCTCGATGCACGCCGCGAAGCAGATCAGGTTCAGCAGGAAACGGCGGCGGTCCGCCTTCGTCTCCAGCCGGTCGATCTTCTCGACCGAGTCCATCCACTTGAAGCAGAACTGGGCCTTCTCACGGATCGAGGGGATCTCCTCGACCGCGTCGAACGCGGCGGCCCGGTCGTCCGGGTCGGGCAGATAGGTGTCCAGCAGCGTCAGATAGAACTGGACGTGCACGGCCTCCTCGAAGAGCTGCCGCGACAGGTACAGCCGCGCCTCGGGGGAGTTGATGTGCTTGTACAGCGTCAGCACGAGGTTGTTGGAGACGATCGAGTCACCGGTCGCGAAGAACGCCACCAGCCGGCCGATCATGTGCTGCTCGCCCGGCGACAGCTTGGCGAGGTCGGAGACGTCCGAGTGGAGGTCGACCTCCTCCACGGTCCAGGTGTTCTTGATCGCGTCCCGGTAGCGCTCGTAGAAGTCCGGGTAGCGCATGGGGCGCAGGGTCAGCTCGAAGCCCGGGTCGAGCAGGTTCTTGTTGTCGTCGGTGCTCATTACTGGCAGGCCTCGCAGGACTCGGGGTTTTCGAGGGAGCAGGCGATGGCGTCCGCGTCGGGAGCCGAGGCCTGCTGTACGGGAATGGGGGCGGCGGCCGCCGTCTGACCGGACGCGGCACGGGCGATCCGGGTCGCCGGGCGCGAACGCAGGTAGTACGTCGTCTTCAGCCCCTGCTTCCAGGCGTACGCGTACATCGAGGAGAGCTTGCCGATCGTCGGCGTTTCCAGGAACAGGTTGAGCGACTGGCTCTGGTCGAGGAACGGCGTACGGGCCGCCGCCATGTCGATCAGACCGCGCTGCGGGATCTCCCACGCGGTGCGGTACAGCGCCCGTACGTCGTCGGGGATCCAGGCGAAGCCCTGCACCGAGCCGCTCGCCTCGCGCAGCGCCTCACGGGTGCGCGCGTCCCACACGCCGAGCTTCTTCAGCTCGTCCACCAGATAGGCGTTGACCTGGAGGAACTCACCGCTGAGCGTCTCGCGCTTGAACAGGTTGGAGACCTGCGGCTCGATGCACTCGTACACCCCGGCGATCGAGGCGATCGTGGCGGTCGGCGCGATGGCCAGCAGCAGCGAGTTGCGCATGCCGGTCTTCGCGACCCGGGCGCGCAGGGCGTCCCAGCGCTCCGGCCAGTTCAGCTCGGTGTCGTAGTGGTCGGGGTGCAGCACTCCGCGCGCGGCCCGGGTCTCGGACCAGGCGGGCAGCGGACCGGAGCGTTCGGCGAGGTCGCAGGACGCCTCGTACGCGGCGAGCATGATCCGCTCGGAGATCTTCGTGGAGAGCGCGCGGGCCTCGGGCGAGTCGAAGGGCAGACGCAGCTGGAAGAAGACGTCCTGGAGGCCCATCGCGCCCAGGCCGACCGGCCGCCAGCGGGAGTTGGAGCGTCCGGCCTGCTCGGTCGGGTAGAAGTTGATGTCGACGACCCGGTCCAGGAAGGTCACCGCGGTCCGCACGGTGGCGTCCAGCCGCTCCCAGTCGATCGAGCCGTCCGCCACGAACGCGCCCAGGTTGACCGAACCCAGGTTGCAGACGGCCGTCTCACCGTCGTCGGTGACTTCGAGGATCTCGGTGCACAGGTTCGAGGAGTGGACGACCCGGCCCGGCACGGCGGTCTGGTTCGCGGTCCGGTTGGAGGCGTCCTTGAACGTCATCCAGCCCTGGCCGGTCTGCGCGAGCGTCCGCATCATCCGGCCGTACAGCTCACGCGCGGGAATCGTCCTGCGGGCCAGCCCCTTGGCCTCGGCCGCCCGGTAGGCCGCGTCGAACGCGTCGCCCCACAGGTCGACCAGCTCGGGCACATCGGCCGGGGAGAACAGCGACCAGTCGGTGTCCGCGTCGACCCGGCGCATGAACTCGTCCGGGATCCAGTGCGCCAGGTTCAGGTTGTGCGTACGCCGCTGGTCCTCACCGGTGTTGTCGCGGAGCTCCAGGAATTCCTCGATGTCCGCGTGCCAGGTCTCCAGGTAGACCGCCGCCGCGCCCTTGCGCCGGCCACCCTGGTTCACCGCCGCGACGGAGGCGTCCAGCGTCTTGAGGAACGGCACGATGCCGTTGGAGTGCCCGTTGGTGCCCCGGATCAGCGAACCCCGGGCGCGGATGCGGGAGTACGACAGACCGATGCCGCCCGCGTGCTTGGAGAGCCGTGCCACCTGGTGGTAGCGGTCGTAGATCGAGTCCAGCTCGTCCTTCGGCGAGTCCAGCAGATAGCAGGAGGACATCTGCGGGTGCCGGGTGCCGGAGTTGAAGAGGGTGGGGGAGGAGGGGAGGTAGTCCAGCCGGCTCATCAGCCCGTACAGCGCGGCGACCTCGTCCAGCGCCCGCACCGAGTCGTCCTCGGCGAGACCGGCGGCCACGCGCAGCATGAAGTGCTGCGGGGTCTCGATGACCTGGCGGGTGAGCGGGTGGCGCAGGAGGTAACGGCTGTGCAGCGTCCGCAGACCGAAGTAGCCGAAGCGGTCGTCGGCGCCGTCCGCCATGGCCTGCCCGACGAGCCGGTCGAGCGCGGCCGCGTGGAGCTCCACGAACGCGGCGGTGCGGTCGGCGATCAGACCCTCGCGGTGCCCCACGGCGACCGAGGCGGAGAAGGACGTCGCGCCCTGCCCCGCGGCCTCGTCCGCGATGGTGCGGGTCAGCAGCCGGGCGGCGAGCCGGGAGTACGCCGGGTCCTCGGAGATCAGCCCCGCGGCGCCCTCGGTGGCCAGCGAGCGCAGCTCGGCCTCGTCGGAACGGGCGTTGCGCCCGCGCAGCGCGGCGGCGGCGACCCGGCCGGGGTCGGTGTCGGGAAGATCGACGGTGAGGTCGGTCAGGGTCCGCAGCAAGGCGGTCCCGGGGCCGTCGTTCGGGGCCTTCCCGGCCGTGGTCGACGCCGGGGGCACTGTGGATTCGGTGGCTGAAACCGGATCGGCGGGCGCGATGGTCACTGGGCTTTCCCTCGCTCGGCAGGGGCCGGCGGAAGGCGGGGAAGCCGGGCAGCGCGAAACCCCGGGGCAGGGCAGCACAGCTGACGGCGTCCACCGGCCTTTCCGCGAGGCCCGGACGTCTGGCGTCCGGTTCGGTCGAGCCGGACGCGCTGTCGACAGGTCTTCGGACTTCAGGTGTGCAAAGCACACTGATCACACCGTTGCGGGACAGTTCCGGATTCGCACCGGATTCCCCTGCGGCGACAGCGAGGTCGAGCATACATGTGGGGGCCGCTGGATGATGCGGCCCCCACATGTTGTGTCGCGGCGATTCGGCGTGCCCCTCAGGAGGTCGCCCGCAGATCCAGCCGGAAGGTCATGAGCCTTAGGCCCGGCACCGGTTCCCAGTCCCGTTCGGGGGTCCGCAGAAAGCCGAGCCGACGGTAGATCCTATGGGCTCCGAGCATGGCCGGCTGCGTCGACAGCACCAGCCCCCGGACCCCGTCGGCGGACCGCGCGCGCTCGACGCACGCCCGCACGAGAGCCTCCCCCACGCCTCGGCCACGCCCCGTCCGGGCCACGGCCAGCATCCGGAACTCGGCCTCGTCCGGACCGGCGATGTCGCACCACGGGGCGCCGGGCGCGGCATACGTCACACCGCCGAGCACCGCCCCGTCCGCGTCGAGCGCGACGAGGACCTCGGCCTCGGCCGCCCGTTGCTCCACCGCCCGCAACTTGAGCAGATACGGGTCCCGCGGGCCGTCCAGCAGATCGTCGCCGAGATATGCCTCGGCGACGATCTCGCCGAGGACGGCGTACTCGCCGGGCTCCGCCACCCTGATCGTCAGATCCATCAGCCACTCGCCCCCACGTCGTTGTTGGGGGCGCCGTCGCCCACCGGCGGCAGGTCGCCACGTTCGACCGGCTGCTGCCCGGGGGCCTCCTCGGCCGGCTGCTGCCCGGGGGCCTCGCCGGCCGGTGGCAGCACCTGGTCCAGCTCGTGGTCGTCGGCGCGGTGGGCGGCCCGCGCCGCCGACCGCAGCGTCGCCCGGTCCACCTCTTCGCGCGCCCCGCTCACGGTGACCACGAGCCCGCCCTTCTCCCGGGCGTAGGCGTGGCCCGACTCCGTTGCCCGGTACCACTGTTGGCCGTCCCGCTCGCACGTCACCAGAGGCCCCTCGATACCGGCGGGCGCGGGGGCCTTCGTACAGTCGGCTCCGGCGTGCGCCCGGCGCTCCACCCGCAGCTGGAGCTGCCCGCCCTCGGGCGTGATGTAGACGCTGCCGAACCCGTCGTCACCGACCACCCCGACCGACTGGCGGGCCAGGGCGTACCTCGGGGCTTCGGTCACCCACACATGCTCCACGACGGTCTGTACGGCCCGCGCCCGCGCCTCCAGCTCCGCCCGGTCGGGCGCCGACGCGTCCGAGCCGTTTCGCCCCGCCGCCTCCGAGTCGGGCGCGGGTACGGTGCCGCAGGCGGTCGCCGTCGCCAGGGCCAACGCCAGCGTCATGGTCAGGAGTGCGGGCCGGAGCCGGGGCCGCCAGGAGTGCGATGTCATGGGCACATCCTTTCGTACGGTGAGGGCTCCGCGCACCGCGAAGAAGGGGCCGGTGACGGAAGGCACCCGGGCCGCCGCCCGCTCCGACGTGGGAGGGGTGACGGCCCGGGGTCCCAGGACCTGTTGTGGGCGTCCGGCGGTCAGTGGCCGCCCGGCGCGCCCGCCGTGGCCGGCGGGAGCTTCTCCTTCACGCCCGGGTCACCGGCGTCCGCCGTGTAGTCGGAGGGCGAGGTCTCGTCGATCCCCACCGGGGCCTTCAGCGCGCTCAGGACGAACGTGAGGACGATGACGACCACCAGGTTCAGCACGAACGCCGTCAGCCCGATGTAGCCGATCTCCCCGATGCCCGGGATCTCCTTGGAGGACCCGCCGAAGTGCTTCTGTGTCGGGCTCGCCACGCCGTACGCGGCGATCGTCCCGTACAGCATGCCGACCGCCCAGCCCGCGATGAGCGCCCAGCGGTGGAACCACCGGGTGAACAGACCGCCGACCAGGGCGGGCATCGTCTGGAGGATCCAGATGCCGCCGAGGAGCTGGAAGTTGATCGCGACCGTCTTGTCCATCGTCAGGACGAACGCCAGCGCACCGACCTTCACCAGCAGCGACACCAGCTTGGAGACCTTCGTCTCCTGGGCGGGTGTGGCGTCCGGTCTGATGAAGTCCTTGTAGATGTTCCGGGTGAAGAGGTTCGCCGCGGCGATCGACATGATCGCGGCGGGCACCAGCGCGCCGATGCCGATGGCGGCGAACGCCACCCCGGCGAACCAGGCGGGGAACATGTTCTCGAACAGCTGGGGAATGGCCAGCTGGCCGTTGTCCACCTTGATCCCGGCGGCGATCGCCATGAAGCCGAGCAGCGCCAGAAGCCCCAGCATCACCGAATACAGCGGCAGGATCGTGGTGTTGCGCCGGATCACCTCACGGCTCTTGCTGGACAGCGTCGCCGTGATGGAGTGCGGATACATGAACAGCGCCAGCGCCGAGCCCAGCGCCAGAGTGGCGTAACCCCACTGCCCCATCTCGCCCGGGACCAGTGAACCGCGCGGCTTTCCGGTGGCCGGGTTCTCCTGGGCGAACGCCTCGCTCGCCTTGGTGAAGATCTCGTCGAAGCCGCCGAGCTTGATCGGGATGTAGATGATGGCGACGGCGATGACGAGGTAGATCAGCCCGTCCTTGACGAACGCGATCAGTGCCGGCGCCCGCAGCCCCGAGGAGTAGGTGTAGGCGGCCAGCACCGCGAAGGCGATGAGGATCGGCAGGTCCCTGATGAACCAGTGCGTGGTCTCGCCGCCGCCGACGCCCATCACGTCCAGCACCGCCTGGATGCCGACGAGCTGCAGCGCGATGTACGGCATGGTGGCGAGGATGCCCGTGACGGCGACCGCCAGCGACAGCCCCTTCGAGCCGAACCGGCCGCGGACGAAGTCCGAGGTGGTGACGTAACCATGCTTGTGCGACACCGACCACAGCCGCGGCAGGAAGGTGAAGATCAGCGGGTAGACCAGGATCGTGTACGGCACGGCGAAGAAGCCGGCCGCGCCCGCCGCGTAGATCGCCGCCGGGACGGCGACGAAGGTGTACGCGGTGTAGAGGTCGCCCCCGAGCAGGAACCAGGTCACCCAGGTGCCGAACGACCGGCCGCCCAGGCCCCATTCGTCCAGGGTCGCCTCGTTGTCGGCCCGGCGCCAGCGCGCGGCCATGAAGCCCATGACCGTGACGGCCACGAAGAAGAAGATGAAGACGGCGAGTGCGACGCCGTTCACGCCGTCGTTCATGCGGACACACCCCCCTTGCGGGCGCGCTGGTCACGCTGCCACAGCTTGTACGCGATCATCGTCAGCGCGGTGGAGATGACCACCCAGAGCATCTGGTACCAGTAGAAGAACGGGATGCCGATGAACTTCGGCTCGATCCGGGCGTACGAACTCACCCAGAGCATCGCGACGAACGGCGCGACCAGACAGATCCCGATGACCACTCTCCCAGGTGTGACCGTGGGTGGTTTCGCCCCTGTGTCTTCGGGCATGTTGGTGACTCCGTCCCCTCGCTGATCACCGGTGCAATGGGCAGGAAATCTAAAGGACGCGTCCGCTCAGCGTCATCCCCTGTCCGCATTGCGGTCCGGCAACGGTGATGTTCATCAACGGGACACGGATGCGGCCCCGATGCGGTTCATCAACGGGACACGGATGCGGCGTCGATGCGGTTCATCCGGTTCCGACCGGGCCGGTGTCCGGTCAGATCCAGCCCCGGCGCGCTGCCTCGGCGCCCGCCTGGAACCGGCTCCGGGCCTGCGTCCGGGCCGTCAGTTCGGCGTTCATCCGGCGCACGGTGCGCAGGGACACTCCCAGCCGGCGGGCGGCGGTCGCGTCCGTGTGCCCCTTCGCCAGCAGGGACAGCAACTCGTCCTCCTGCGGGGTCAGCCCGTTGCCGTCGCGCCGGAGGGCCGAGCCGAGCGGGGTGGCGGCGGTCCACAGCTGCTCGAACAGCAGCCGCGCCACCGCGACGGCCCCCTTGCTGCGCAACTCCAGCGCGCCCGCCCGGCCGTCGTCGGGGTCCAGCGGCACCAGGGCGACCTCCCCGTCGACCACGACCATGACCAGCGGCAGTGTGGGCAGCGTACGGCTCTCCGCGCCGAGCAGGCTCAGCCGGTTCACGTAGCGCAGGGTCGGCGGATCGTTGCGGAAGCTGTCCTGGTAGATGCTGCGGAGCCGCACGCCGCGCTCCAGCGCCCGCCGGTCCAGCGGTCCGCTGGCCTCCAGTGTGTCCGGGGACTGCGCGCCGCCGGGCAGCAGCGAGAGGCACTCCGTCCGGGCCAGTTCGGCCAGTTCGGTCAGCCGCTCGCGCACCGCGTCGAGTCCCTCCAGCCGCTTGATGACGTCGAAGCCCCCGCCCGCCCGTCGGCCCTGCTCCGTGGTGAGGGCCGACATCGCGTCTCTTGCGACCTCAAGTCCTCTTTGCTGCCGGGCTAGTTCGGCTTCCCGGCGGGAGAGCAGGAACGGCAGGCTGGCGGCCGGGTCCAGCGCACGGAAGACCGCCGGGCCCTGCTCCGTACCGCGAGGGCCGTCGTCCAGCAGACAGAGCTCGGCCAGCTGGTCCAGGGCCCGGCGCACGTCCTCCTCGCTCCGCCCGAGCCGCGCCACGATCTCGTCCAGCCGCAGTTCCGGCTCCTCCAGGACGAGCCGATACACCAGCTCCGTCCGTGCGTCCAGCCCCAGTACCTCTAACATCTCTGGCTCCCCCGCAGATGTCACGCCGTCCCCGTACGCCAGTACGGGTCGCCACTTCAGCACCGGGCGCGAGTGTAGGGCGACGTGTCGTGAAGGTATAGACCAGGTCCACGGTATGGAAGGGCTCCGCGAGGCCGTGCGTGGCCGGAAAAGCCGAGGCCGACAGGGAGCGGGACGGGCACCGGACGGCGCGCGCATGGCCGGAAGGTGTCAGGCAGTTACCTGCCACCTCCACATCGTCCCAGGCAGCGGGCCCCGTACGGCCGCCCGGGCGGCTGGCACCCTGCTGCCCCGCAACTCCCGGCCACCCGGGGACCGTGGCCCCCGGGGCGGCGATGGCGACAGGATCAGGCCGTCACACGGCATCCACACATCGCTACTTCCCGAGGAGTTCCTCATGCGGGCGTTCCGTCTTTCCGCCCTTCGCCACTCGCCGGCCGTCACCGTTGTCACGGCGGCGGCGACCGCGTTCGCCGCCTCGGGCCCGGGCGGCTTCTCCTGGGGGTGACCCGGGCCGGCGGGACGCCCCCGTGTTCCTGGTGACCGCGCTCCTCGTACGCACCGAACCCCCGCGTCCCGACCGGTGGACGGCCCGGGACCTGGCCCGGTCGCTGCGCTCCCGTCACGTCCGCGCGGGTCCCCGGAGCGCCGGCCCGCGCCTCCCGGGCCCGGTCCACGTGTACGTCGCCGAGAGCCCGGACGGCTCGGTCCGCGCCGCGCTCTACATGGAGAGCCCCGATCCCGTGCACGCCGAACTGGCCGCGCTGGACTATCTCCTGGCCACCCTGAGCGCCGCCCGGCCCGCCTCGCTCGCCTGGCGGCCCGTGGCCCTGGGGGGTGTCTCGTCGGTCAGGCCCCGGCCCGCGGTCTGACCGACCTGATCGACGAGACGCCCCGGGGTGTCCCGGGCCGCCCGGACCAGCACCGACTTCCCGAACCGAAAGGACCGGACCCGCCATGCCCCGGGAGCGCCCCACCGTGTCAGTGATCATTCCCAACCACAACTACGAGAAGACCCTGCGGGCCTGTCTGGAATCCGTCTACGCCCAGACCCTGCGCCCGCTGGACGTGGTCGTCGTGGACGACGCCAGTACCGACCGCTCGTGTGACATCGCCCGCGAGTTCCCCTGCGTACTCGTGGCCCGCCCGGACAACGGAGGGGTCTCCGCCGCCCGCAACCTCGGCGTCGCCGCGTGCGCCGGGCAGGTGCTGTTCTTCCTCGACTCCGACATCGCGCTGGCCCCCGACGCGATCGAGAACGCCGTCGACCTGCTCATGGACGACCCGGAGACCGGGTGCGTCCACGGCGTCCTGGACCCCGAACCGCTCTTCGACGACGGCCCGGTGGAGGCCTACCACTGCCTGCACGCCCACTTCTGGCGTCGCCGCAGCGCCGGAGTCGTCGGCACCGCCTTCTTCGCGCTCGCCGCGATCGAGCGCCGCGTCTTCGAGGCGACCGGGCCCTTCGACGAGAACCTCCGCGACTCCGAGGACGTCGAGTACAGCGACCGCCTCGCAGCCACCCACCGCATCCGCCTCAGCGAGCGGGTGACCGGCCGCCACGACGATGTGGACCGGCTGCTGCCGATGCTCGCCGAGCAGTACCGCCGCTCCCGGCTGCTGGTCCCCGTCGCCGCCGTCGAGCGCCGGCGCGGCGGCGGACTGCGCGCCAACCGCACCGGCGGCGTCCTGGCGGCCGGCCTGGTCCCGCTCACCCTCCCGCTCGCGCTGCTCACCCCCTGGCTGCTCACCGCGCCCCTGGCCTGCGCCCTGGCCTTCGCGCTGGCGGACCCGGGCCTGAGCCGCTTCGTGGCCCGCCGCAAGGGGCGGCTCTTCCTCCTCCGTTTCACCGCGCTGCACTTCGCCGTGCACCTGGCCCTCGTCCTCGGCGCGGCGACGGGCGGCGTGCGCTGGCTGGTGGACCCCCGCTTCGGCCCCTCCGTC
>NZ_NEUE01000219.1 GCF_002910905.1 Streptomyces sp. SM11
ACCCGCCGCACCGCCCGATCGCGTCCGCTGCTTCGGCGGCGTCGGCTGCGGCACCTCGATGACGATCGCGATGCCCGACGGCTCACGGGCCCCCGTGATCCGGCCCAGCTCCGCGTCGCTGGAGGTGACCCGCGTGGTGCGCGGCGCGATGCCCGCGTCCTGCATCAGCCGGGTCATCTCGCGCTTCTCCTCGGGCAGCACCAGCGTGACGACGCTGCCGGACTCCCCGGCCCGCGCCGTGCGCCCGCCGCGGTGGAGGTAGTCCTTGTGGTCGGTCGGCGGGTCCACGTTGACGACCAGGTCGAGGTCGTCGACGTGGATGCCGCGGGCCGCGACGTTCGTCGCGACGAGCGCGGTGACCTGCCCGTTCTTGAACTGGTCCAGCGTCCGGTTGCGCTGCGGCTGCGAGCGCCCGCCGTGCAGGGCGGCCGCCCGTACACCGCTGGCCAGCAGCCGCTTGGCGAAGCGGTCGGCGGCGCGCTTGGTGTCGACGAACATGATCACCCGGCCCTCGCGGGCGGCGATCTTCGTGGCGACGGCCTTCTTGTCGGTCTCGTCCAGGACGTGGAGCACGTGGTGCTCCATGGTGGTGACGGCGCCGGCGGACGGGTCGACGGAGTGCACGACCGGGTCGGTGAGGAACATCTTCACGAGCCGGTCGATGTTCTTGTCGAGGGTCGCGGAGAACAGCATCCGCTGCCCGTCCGACTCGACCTGCTTGAGCAGGGCGACGACCTGCGGCATGAAGCCCATGTCGGCCATCTGGTCAGCCTCGTCGAGGACGGTGATGGAGACCTCGTCCAGCCGGCAGTCGCCGCGCTCGATGAGGTCCTTGAGCCGGCCCGGGGTCGCGACGAGGACTTCGGCACCGCGCCGCAGGGTGGCGGACTGCTTGGTGATCGACATGCCGCCGACGACCGTGGCCATCCGCAGGTTCACTGCGGTCGCGTACGGGGTCAGCGCGTCGGTGACCTGCTGGGCCAGCTCGCGGGTGGGCACGAGGACCATGGCGAGCGGGGCACGCGGCTCGCTGCGGCGGCCGGCGGTACGGGCCAGCAGCGCGAGGCCGAAGGCAAGGGTCTTGCCGGAGCCGGTGCGCCCGCGGCCGAGGATGTCGCGGCCGGCCAGCGAGTTCGGCAGGGTCGCGCCCTGGATCGGGAACGGCTCGGTGACGCCCTGCGCGGCGAGGGTCTTCAGCAGCGCGGCGGGCACGTCCAGGTCGGCGAAGGCGTCGACGGACGGCAGTGCGGGCGTCACCATCTCGGGCAGGGCGAACTCGCCCTGCGGCGGGGTGGCGCGGCGACGGGCCGGAGCCTTGGTGCCCTGGGCCTTGGCGCGGGGAGCGCCGCCCCGGCTGTTCGACGGTGCCTGGGCACCCGTGCCCTGGCCGCGGCCTCGGCCACGGGCCGGACGGGAGCGGGGGGTGCGGTCCTGGCGTTCGGAGCTGGTCATACGGAATTGCCCTCCTGGGGGATTCCTGGGCAACTGCCGAGTGGGTTTACTGCGATGTGCCGGCCCGGCCGTCTGTGATGCGCCCCCAGGATGTGCGCACGAAACGGGTTGTTGCTCGGACAGCACAAACCGGGGCCCGCACCTTCACGGTGCGGGCCCCGGTCAGCGAGGTACGCGTCCGGCAATTAGGCCGGGACGATGTTCTCCGCCTGCGGGCCCTTCTGGCCCTGCGTGACGTCGAAGGAGACCTTCTGGCCCTCCTGGAGCTCACGGAAGCCCGAGGTGGCGATGTTGGAGTAGTGGGCGAAGACGTCGGCGCCGCCGCCGTCCTGCTCGATGAAGCCGAAGCCCTTTTCCGAGTTGAACCACTTCACGGTTCCAGTAGCCATGTCATTCTCCTAAAAGAGGTGCAGTGCCGAGAATCCGCACTTTACGAATTCCAAGTCGCCGCATTGAGCCCCACCCGGAGAAAGCCGGAAAACAATAAAGCGCCTGAGGAAGCATTCCCGTCAGGCGCACATAAAGTTCATGGGTACCAAAACTGCAACGGGGAACACCCTAGCACGTCCTCCCCTCCGGCGGCGGATCGCGCCACACCGTCGGGGGGAAAACTTGGCTGACCAGGGGGCATACGGACGGTGCCGGGACGGGTGCGGCCGTTGCCCTCAGAGCCGCTCGACGATGGTGACGTTGGCCTGTCCGCCACCCTCGCACATCGTCTGGAGCCCGTAACGGCCGCCGGTGCGTTCCAGTTCGTGCAGCAGGGTCGTCATCAGCCGGGCGCCGGTCGCGCCGAGCGGGTGGCCCAGCGCGATGGCTCCGCCGTTGACGTTGACCCGCTCGGGGTCCGCACCGGTCTCTTTCAGCCAGGCGAGGACCACCGGGGCGAACGCCTCGTTGATCTCGACGAGGTCGATCGCTCCGATGGTCAGGCCGGTCTTCTCCAGGGCGTACGCGGTGGCCGGGATCGGGGCCGAGAGCATCCGGATCGGGTCCTCGCCGCGGACGGACAGGTGGTGGATGCGGGCCCGCGGGGTGAGGCCGTGGTCGGTGACGGCCCGCTCCGAGGCGATGAGCAGGGCGGCGGCCCCGTCGGAGACCTGGGAGGAGCAGGCGGCGGTGATGGTGCCGCCCTCCATGACGGGCTTCAGACCGGCCATCTTCTCCAGGGTGGTGTCGCGGCGCGGCCCCTCGTCCGCGGTGACATCCCCGTACGCGACGGTCTCGCGGGTGAAGCGGCCCTCGTCAATGGCGCGGACCGCCCGCCGATGGGAGGTGAGGGCGAACTCCTCCATGTCCCGGCGGCCGATGCCCCACTTCTCGGCGATCAGCTGGGCGCCGTGGAACTGGTCGACGGGGGCGTCGCCGTAGCGGGCGCGCCAGCCCTCGCTGCCCGCGTACGGCCCCCGGGTGAGGCCGAGGGGTTCGGCGGCCCGGCGGGAGGCGAAGGCGATCGGGATCTGGGTCATGTTCTGGGTGCCGCCCGCGACGACGAGGTCCTGGGTGCCGGAGAGGACTCCCTGGGCCGCGAAGTGGAGGGCCTGCTGGGAGGAGCCGCACTGCCGGTCGACGGTGACACCGGGGACCTCCTCGGGCAGTCCGGCGGCCAGCCATGACGTACGGGCGATGTCACCGGCCTGTGGTCCGACGGTGTCCAGGCAGCCGAAGACCACGTCCTCGACGGCCGCCGGGTCGACGGCCGCGCGGGCGATCAGTTCCTTCAGGACGTGCGCGCCGAGGTCGGCGGGGTGGACGGCTCCGAGGCCTCCTTCGCGCCGTCCGACGGGGGTGCGTACCGCTTCGACGATGTAGGCCTCGGCCATGGCTGCTGCTCCTCGGTGCGCTCGGGGTGGACGAAGAGGGCTTACGTGCGCAGGGCGATCCCGTCGAGCACCATCGAGAGGTACTGACGGGCGATCTCTTCGGGACTGTGGTGTCCGCCGGGCCGGTACCAGGAGGCCGCGACCCAGACGGTGTCGCGGACGAAGCGGTAGGTGAGGCGGATGTCGAGGTCGTCGCGGAAGACGCCTTCGGCGACGCCGCGTTCCAGGGTGCCGAGCCAGGCCTTCTCGAACTTCGTCTGCGAGTCGACGAGGTAGGCGAAGCGCGGCTGGGTGGCGAGGTGTTTGGACTCCTTCTGGTAGATCGCGACGGCGGGGCGGTGCCGGTCGATCTCCCGGAAGGACTCAGTGACCAGGGCCTCGATGGTCTCGCGGGGGCCGAGGCCGGCCGCCAGGACCGCGTCGTAGCCCTGCCAGAGCTCGTCGAGGAAGGTGGAGAGGATCTCGTCGATCATCGATTCCTTGGAATCGAAGTGGTAGTAGAGGCTGCCCGCGAGCATCCCGGCCTCGTCCGCGATCCGGCGGACGGTGGTGGCGTTGTATCCCTGGGCGGCGAAGACCTCGGCGGCGGTGGCGAGCAGTTCACGGCGTCGCTCCGGCGTGGGGGTCACCTGGGGCTTCTTCTTGGTAGGCACCCGGCCATTGTCCGCCCGCCGCCCGCGTGTTCACGCATGTGCTCACGCATGCTGGCTGCTGACGGGGACGACCTCGCCGGTCATGTACGAGGAGTAGCCGCTCGCGAGGAAGACGATCACGTTGGCGACCTCCCAGGGTTCGGCGTACCGGCCGAACGCCTCCTTCGCGGTGAGTTCGGCGAGGAGTTCGGCGGAGGTGACCTTGGCCAGGTGGGGGTGCATGGCGAGGCTGGGGGCGACGGCGTTGACGCGTACGCCGTAGTCGGCGGCCTCGACGGCGGCGCAGCGGGTGAGGGCCATGACGCCGGCCTTGGCGGCGGCGTAGTGGGCCTGGCCGCGCTGGGCGCGCCAGCCGACGACGGAGGCGTTGTTGACGAGGACTCCTCCGGTTCCGGCGGCCTTGAGGGAGCGCAGGGCGGCGCGGGTGCAGCGGAAGGTGCCGTTCAGGGTGACGTCGAGGATCTTCGTCCACTGGTCGTCGGTCATGTCGGTGAGTTCGGCGGTGCCGCCGAGGCCCGCGTTGTTGACGACGATGTCGAGTCCGCCGTGGGCGCTTTCGGCGTGCGCGAAGAGGGCGCCCACCTGCTCCTCATCGGTGACGTCGCAGGTGAGGTGGGTGACGCGGTCGGGGCCGAACGCGTCGGCGAGGACGTGGGCACTCTCCTTCAGCCGGCGCGCGTGGGCGTCGCCGATCACGACGCGGGCGCCCTCCTCCAGGAAGCGGCGGGCGGTCGCGCCGCCGATCCCGGCCCCGGCGGCGGCGGTGATGACGGCGGTGCGGCCGGCCAGCAGTCCGTGCCCCGGCAGGTACGGCGGTGTGTTCATCGGCCCGGTCCCCCGGCTTCTCGACGGCGTAGGGGTCGTACGTTAACCTACCAAACACTTGTTAGGGAACGGTCGGGCGGCGACGGTGCCGGCCGCACGGGGAAGGCGGGCCCGGTCATGGAACTGACGCACACGGCACGGACGGAATCCCTGCGGGCCGAGGCCCGGGCCTGGCTCCGGGACCACGTGCCCGCCCGGCCGCTGCCCTCCCTGGAGACCGAGGAGGGGTTCGCCGCGCACCGGGAGTGGGAGGCACTGCTGCACACCGGGCGGTGGTCGGCGGTCTCCTGGCCCGAGGAGTACGGGGGCCGGGGCGCGGATCTCTTCGGCTGGCTGGCGTTCGAGGAGGAGTACTGGGCGGCGGGCGCACCGGGCCGGGTCTCGCAGAACGGGGTCAGCCTCCTCGCCCCGACCCTGCTCGCCCACGGCACGGCGGAGCAGCGGGCCCGGGTGCTGCCGCCGATGGCGGGCGGCGAGGTGATCTGGGCCCAGGCCTGGTCGGAGCCGGAGGCCGGGTCGGACCTGGCGGCGCTGCGCTCGCGGGCGGTGCGCACGGAGGGCGGCTGGCTGCTGTCGGGGCAGAAGACCTGGTCCTCGCGGGCGGCGTTCGCGGACCGGGCGTTCGGCGTCTTCCGTACGGACCCGGAGGCCGCGAAGCCGCATCACGGACTCACGTACCTGATGTTCGGCCTGCGGGCCGAGGGCGTCGCGGTGCGGCCCGTCGGGCGGCTGGACGGGAAGCCCGCGTTCGCCGAGATCTTCCTCGACGAGGTCTTCGTACCGGACGAGGACGTCATCGGGGAGCCCGGACAGGGGTGGCGGATCGCGATGTCGGCCACCGGCGACGAACGCGGTCTCACGCTCCGCTCCCCCGGCCGCTTCCTGGCCGCCGCCGACCGGCTGACGGAGCTGTGGCGGGAGGCGGGCGACCCGGCGGACACCGCGCTGCGGGACCGGGTGGCGGACGCGGTGATCGGGGCGCGGGCCTACCAGCTGTTCACGGCCGCCTCCGCGTCCCGGTTCGCGGCGGGGGCGTCGCTGGGGCCCGAGTCCAGCCTGAACAAGGTGTTCTGGTCGCGTTACGACATCGCACTGCACGAGACGGCGCTCGACCTGCTGGGCCCGGACGCGGAGGCGGCGGACGGAGAGTGGGCGGAGGGGTACGTCTTCGCCCTGGCGGGGCCCATCTACGCGGGGACGAACGAGATCCAGCGCGACATCATCGCCGAGCGGCTGCTCGGCCTCCCGAAGGGACGGCGCTGATGCGTTTCCTCCTCGACGACGAGCAGCGGGAGTTCGGGCGTTCCCTGGGCGCGATGCTGACGGCGGCCGGTACGCCGTCCGTGCTGCGGGCGTGGGCCGCCGGGGAGCACGGTCCGGGGCGGGCCCTGTGGGGGCGGCTCGCGGACGCGGGAGTGTTCGCGCTCGCGGTCCCCCAGGCGTACGGGGGTCTCGGGCCGCACCCCGTGGAGCTGGCCGTCGCCTGCGTGGAGCTGGGGCGGCACGCGGTGCCCGGCCCGGTGGCGGAGACGCTGGCGGCCGGGGTGCTGCTGGGCGGGGCGGGCGGCCCGGTGGCCGAGGAGTGGCTGCCCAGGATCGCGTCGGGTACGGCAGTGGTGTCCCTGGTCCTGGAGGGGCACGGACCGTACGCCCTGGACGGGGACGCGGCGGACGCGGTGTTCACGGTGAGCGGCGACGAACTGCGGCTCGCGCCGGGCCCCGGGGAGCTTTCGGCGTCGGCGGATCCGGCGCGGCGGCTGTTCCGGCCGGAGGCGGGCGGCGAGGTGGTGGCGGCCGGGCCGAGGGTGG
>NZ_NEUE01000220.1 GCF_002910905.1 Streptomyces sp. SM11
GGTGCTCGTCCAGTCCGGCCAGGCCCTTGCCGGACTGGAAGGTCTCCTCGGCCGTCCATCTGCGCCCGGCGACCCGCACCAGGGTGGACAGCGGAACCCGGACTGCTGAGTAGCAGCGGTAGAAGGCGAGTTCACGGGTGCGCCGGTTGCGGCGGACGAGCAGCTGACGGTGGCCCGGCCGGTCGTCGGCGATGTCGGCCAGGGCCCAGTCGTAGAAGCGGTGCCCCTTGGCGCCGTCGCCGGCGGAGAGTTTCTGCCAGGCCCGCTTCGGCAGCATCTTGACCAGGACGTCGGCCCGGAAGTTGCCAGCTCGGGTGGTGATCTGGTGGTCACAGGCCACGGCGAGCACGTAGCCGGTCTCGCGTCTCTCCAGCTCGGTCCGCAGGTGCGGGTTGCCTCCGTAGACCTCATCGCCCGCCACCCAGGATGCGGCAACGCCGGCGTCCAGGGCGCGGCCGATCATGCGGGCGGCGAGGGCGGGTTTCGTGGCGAAGCCGACGGCGTCGGGTATCCCGGCGGCCCGGCAGCGGGCCGGGTCCTCGGTCCAGGAGCGCGGAACATACAGCTCCCGGTCGATCGCCGCGTGCCCGAGCGGGGTTGAGTAGGCGAGGTAGACGGCGACCTGGCTGTTCTCGATGCGGCCTGGGGCCCGTATTTCAATAAGTGCTCGGCAGAGGAGTGTTGGTGGGAGGCTGAGATATGACTCCGTGTCTGTCAGGCCGCGTTGCCGTTCGTGCTCTGCGGGCCAAGTTCGATCAGATCCTGCCGCACTTCGATGAGCGCCGGCGTCGGTTGTACCTGGCCAGTGAGGCGACGGCCCTCGGCCGTGGCGGGATCGTCCGGGTCGCCGCCGCCTCCGGCACCAGCACTGCAACCATCGCGCGAGGTATGGCCGAGTTGGCCGGTTGCTCAGCACCGACCTTGCGGGTCCGGGCTCCAGGTGCCGGCCGCAAGCGGCTGACAGACACCGACCCTGGTCTGCTGCCCGCGCTGGAGTCGCTGATCGAGCCGCACACCCGAGGCGACCCCGTCTCCCCCTTGCGGTGGACCACGCTGTCGTTACGGGTCCTGGCCTCGACCCTCACCGCACAGGGCCACCCGGTCAGCGCTTCAGCTGTCGGACACCTGCTGCACACCCTGGGCTACAGCCTGCAGGGAACCGCGAAGACAACAGAGGGCATCAGCCATCCGGACCGCGATGCCCAGTTCACCCACCTCAATGCCACGGCCGCCGCGTTCCTCGACGATACCCAGCCGGTGATCAGCGTCGACACCAAGGCCAAGGAATGGCTCGGCAACCGGGACCGGCCCGGTCGCACCTGGCGACCGGGCAAGAACGCGATCAAGGTGGACTGCCACACATTCACCACCAACGAGC
>NZ_NEUE01000221.1 GCF_002910905.1 Streptomyces sp. SM11
CCGGCCCGCTGCCGGGCCGCCGGGATACCCGACGCCGTCGGCTTCGCCACGAAACCCGCCCTCGCCGCCCGCATGATCGGCCGCGCCCTGGACGCCGGCGTTGCCGCATCCTGGGTGGCGGGCGATGAGGTCTACGGAGGCAACCCGCACCTGCGGACCGAGCTGGAGAGACGCGAGACCGGCTACGTGCTCGCCGTGGCCTGTGACCACCAGATCACCACCCGAGCTGGCAACTTCCGGGCCGACGTCCTGGTCAAGATGCTGCCGAAGCGGGCCTGGCAGAAACTCTCCGCCGGCGACGGCGCCAAGGGGCACCGCTTCTACGACTGGGCCCTGGCCGACATCGCCGACGACCGGCCGGGCCACCGTCAGCTGCTCGTCCGCCGCAACCGGCGCACCCGTGAACTCGCCTTCTACCGCTGCTACTCAGCAGTCCGGGTTCCGCTGTCCACCCTGGTGCGGGTCGCCGGGCGCAGATGGACGGCCGAGGAGACCTTCCAGTCCGGCAAGGGCCTGGCCGGACTGGACGAGCACCAGGTCAGACGCTGGACGTCCTGGCACCGCTGGGTCACCCTCGCGATGCTCGCCCACGCCTTCCTCACCGTCGTCCGCGCCGACGAACACGCCCGCCACTCGAAGCCGGACGGGCTGATACCGCTCACCTGCAACGAGATCCAGCACCTGTTCACCGCGCTCGCCGTCCGGCCCGTCCACGACGCGACCCACCGGCTCGACTGGTCCCATTGGCGACGCCGCCACCAGGCCCGATCCCAGGCCAGCCACTATCAGCGACAAGCCGCCCAGACATGAAGATCGCGATCTACAGCTGGAGTACTAGTCAAACTGATATCTGATCCAGTCAGTTCCGCCTATCGGAACCACTCCTGCTGCCGCAAGCCGCTTGGCATCTGCCGTGTAGTAATGGCTGGCCACCCGTGATCGCGCGCCCGACATGGTGTTCTCCACCCAAGCGCCCTTACACATGGACTTCCTGGCGCGCTCCCGCAAGCTTTTCCGAACCGGCACGAGTGCCACTTCATCGGTCATAGCCGCCAGGGCCGACTCTCTCAGAATGGCGTCCGATTGCTCACCAAGGTTGATGAATAGAGAGTCCGGATTCCTCTTTACGTAATCGAGGGATGAAGTGGCACCCAGATCGACGGAAGAAGGGTTCAGGGAAATGCGATCAATGCCGTCACTGCATCTCGCCTTTCCATCTTCTTCCCGAACCTCACCCACCAGTTGCACTTGATAGGTGGGGAAGAAGCGCTCCTCCACCAGGGGCATCCCTGAGTCGCGGGCCCACTCCAAGGCCATCTGGTAGATCTCTTGACGGTCACCGTGGAACTGAAGCGTTACTTTCATCGCGACTCGCTAGTTGTAGGCAATGAAGTGCATTGGGATCCCGATACCTTCAAGATTCTGTAGCGCTTCCGCTTCTCGTTTGATTGGGGCACCAGATCGCATCGTCTGCTTTCCGACGTTGATCCCATACATGCTGCCGTCTGATCCTCGATCCACCGCGTGATCTCTGATTGTGCGGTGTGATCGCTTTCGGGGTGGATTCTCGGATTTGGGCAGTGGTGTTTTCCGGATGGCCGTTCCGGTGGCGGGTTCTCCGAGGTCTTTCGGGTCGTGGGCGGGCGGTCGGTCCGGCGGGTCAGGTCTGGGCGCGTTGTCCGGTGGCCGTCCACAGGTCGGTGAAGTCGTCGGCGCAGCGCCAGCGTTCGGGGAGGTGCAGGGTGATGGTGCGGGCGCGGGTGGCGAGGCGGGCCGGGATGTGGATCAGGTGCCGGCGGATGGTGCCGGTCCGCGCCTTGGCGTGGAAGACCGAGGCGAGGCGGCCGGCGGCGCGGGTGAGGTTGTGGGCGGCGGCCGCCAGGGTCAGCCAGGCGGCGTTCGCGGTGGACTTCCCCGAGGGCGGGTGGCCGAGGGCGGAGTCCTCCAGATCGGCAAAGACCTGCTCCACGCAGGCGTGTTCGCGGTGCATCGGCTCGGCCCGGGCCAGGACGAACGGACTGTCGGTGAAGATGACGTGGTGGCGCCAGACCCCGAACAGTTCGGCCTGCCCGTCGGGCACCGACTTCGGGTTCAGCCGCTTGACCCGGCGCACGATCAAGCGGGCCGTGGTGTGGAAGGTCTTCTTCTTGCTGGTGAACGCGGTGAAGGGGATCTCGGCGATCTCCGCGTCGGAGATCCAGCGGTCTTCCTCGCTGTCCCAGATCGCGTTCGTGTATGCGATCGCCGTCCAGGCGTCGGCGGGTATCTGCTCGATCGCGGTGCGGATGGTCTTCTTCACCGCGACCGCGAGGGAGAAGCGCACGCCGGCCTTGCGGCAGACGTCGACGACCTTGTGCGAGAAGTACGCCGAGTCGGCCCGTACGACGATCTGCGCGGTGGTGCCCATGGCCCGCACCGTGGACAGGGCCTCGCGCAGCAGACTGGCCGCCCCCTTCCCG
>NZ_NEUE01000222.1 GCF_002910905.1 Streptomyces sp. SM11
CCGGCCCGCTGCCGGGCCGCCGGGATACCCGACGCCGTCGGCTTCGCCACGAAACCCGCCCTCGCCGCCCGCATGATCGGCCGCGCCCTGGACGCCGGCGTTGCCGCATCCTGGGTGGCGGGCGATGAGGTCTACGGAGGCAACCCGCACCTGCGGACCGAGCTGGAGAGACGCGAGACCGGCTACGTGCTCGCCGTGGCCTGTGACCACCAGATCACCACCCGAGCTGGCAACTTCCGGGCCGACGTCCTGGTCAAGATGCTGCCGAAGCGGGCCTGGCAGAAACTCTCCGCCGGCGACGGCGCCAAGGGGCACCGCTTCTACGACTGGGCCCTGGCCGACATCGCCGACGACCGGCCGGGCCACCGTCAGCTGCTCGTCCGCCGCAACCGGCGCACCCGTGAACTCGCCTTCTACCGCTGCTACTCAGCAGTCCGGGTTCCGCTGTCCACCCTGGTGCGGGTCGCCGGGCGCAGATGGACGGCCGAGGAGACCTTCCAGTCCGGCAAGGGCCTGGCCGGACTGGACGAGCACCAGGTCAGACGCTGGACGTCCTGGCACCGCTGGGTCACCCTCGCGATGCTCGCCCACGCCTTCCTCACCGTCGTCCGCGCCGACGAACACGCCCGCCACTCGAAGCCGGACGGGCTGATACCGCTCACCTGCAACGAGATCCAGCACCTGTTCACCGCGCTCGCCGTCCGGCCCGTCCACGACGCGACCCACCGGCTCGACTGGTCCCATTGGCGACGCCGCCACCAGGCCCGATCCCAGGCCAGCCACTATCAGCGACAAGCCGCCCAGACATGAAGATCGCGATCTACAGCTGGAGTACTAGGGCGCGTATCTGGTTGTGATCAATCTGAGGGCTTCGCCCTCATGGTCGTGCCTGTTCCGGTAGATCATGTTGCGTGACGCGAGTGCAACTGACTGACGCCGAGTGGGAGTTCATCGGGCCGTACCTGCCGATCGGCGAGTACGGCCCGTACCCCGAGCGGCTGCGCCGCCAGTTCGAGGGTGTGATCTGGCGGTTCCGGACGGGCGGGCAGTGGAGGGAGATGCCGCAGGAGTTCGGGGCCTGGTCGGCGGTCCACAACCGCTTCCGGCAGTGGAGGGACGCCGGGGTCTTCGAGGCCCTGCTGGAGGGCGCGATCGCGGAGGCCGCGAAGCGGGGTGAGGTGGACCTGTCGCTGGTCAGCGTGGATTCCACCACCGTCCGGGCCCACCACGACGCCGCCGGGATGCACCTCGACCCCGGCACGCTCGCCGACCTGGAGAAGGCCGCCGAGGAGGCGGAGAAGGCCCGGCAAAAGGGGGCGGCCCGAAGGAACAAGACGGGCAGGACACCACAGACGACCCGGAACGGTACGAGCGACGAGGTGTCCGACGCAGACGCAAGTTCCGTCTGAAGACGGCACTGCTCGGACGGTCCAGAGGCGGGCAGACCAGCAAGGTCCACATCGCCGGCGAGCGCAAGTGCCGCCCGCTGGCAATCATCCTGAGCGAGGGACAGGCCGCCGACAGCCCGCAGTTCATCTCGGTGCTGGCGAAGGTCCGGGTTCGCGGGCCCGTCGGCCGCCCCCGCACCCGGCCCGACGCGGTCGCCGGCGACAAGGCCTACTCCTCCCGCGGCAACCGCGCCCACCTGCGCAAACGCGGCATCAAGGCCGTCATCCCCGAGAAGAAGGACCAGGGCGCCAACCGGAAGAAGAAGGGCAGCAGAGGCGGTCGGCCCGTCGGCCACGACGCCGAGCTCTACAAGGAGCGCAACACCGTCGAGCGCCTGATCAACAGGCTGAAGGCCTGGCGGGGCATCGCTACCCGGTTCGACAAGACACCCGAGAGCTACCTCGCCGGCCTCCACCTGCGTGCCTCGATGATCTGGATCAAGGACCTCACCAAGACCGCCCCTTGATCACGACCAAATACGCTCCCTAGTCCGCCTCCTCCGCTCCCGGCCGCATAACCTGGGCCTCGTCCAGCAGCGCCTCGGTCACCTCGTCGAGATCGAGGCGCCGCTCGACCTTGCGCAGCTGCGGCAGCTCGGCGCGCGTGGTGACCCGGCGCGGGGCGAGCAGACTGCAGCAATCCTCGTCGGGCAGGACCGAGACATCGGCGGTGCCGATGGACCGCGCCTCGTCGACGATCTCCTGCTTCTCCCAGCCGAGCAGCGGGCGCAGCACGGGCAAGGCGGCCGCCTCGTCCACGGCGACCATGTTGGCCAGCGTCTGGCCGGCGACCTGCCCCAGGCTGTCGCCGGCCAACAGCGCCTCGCCGCCCGTGCGGGCGGCGAGCGCGGAGGTGGTGCGCACCATGCGTCGGCGCTGGGTGACGAACCACGATCACGAGCAAGCAGAGCGCGGGCAACCAGCAGCAAACCGGCTGGCAGGGCTCCCGTTAAGAGGGCCGATCAGCCATTGAGATTGCTTCCTCCGTGCGGCCGGAGGAGGGGATGCCTGCCCAGAAGCTGCTGCCGTTGATGGACGGCGCCACCATTTCCCAAGCTGTGACGGGTCGTTGGGGGACAACCCGTAGTCTCGCGGTTGTTCGGGACGGGCTCGCCCCGAACAACCGCGATGACGGAGTCCGGCCGCAATTAGCAGGCCAGAGCCGGCGTTCTGTCGTCGAGCATCGCGCAGAGCGTTGTGCGTGCTCGCGACACCCGGGATCTGATGGTGCCCACGGGGCACGCGCTGGTGCGGGCCGCGTCGTCGTACGGCATGTCCAGGAGCTGGGTCAGGACGAACGCCTCGCGGCGGTCGTCCGGCAGCGCCTCGACGAGCGACATCAGGGCGATGCCTTCGTCGAAGCCGGGCAGGTCGCGCGGCTGACTGCACTCCGCGATGAACTGCCAGTCCGGGGTGTCGGCCAGGCGGGGGCGGGAAGCGGCGCGTCGCAGGCTGTCGACGACCGCTCGTCGGGCGATGGTCAGCAGCCAGGCGCGGGCCGAGCCGCGTCCCTGGAAGAGGTGGACGGTGGACACGGCACGCAGGAACGTCTCCTGGACCAGGTCCTCGGCCACCTGTGAGTCGTCTGCCAGGGCCGTGACATAGCGGCGGACGTCGTGGTGGAGGGCTCGGAAGACATGCTCGAAGGCGTCGGCGTCGCCCGCTGCGGCGCCGAGAGCCCAGGCAGTTACTTCGTCCTCCGTCGCCCCGGTGTGTCTTTGGGCAGGAAGCATGGGACTGCGGTTCCTTCCGGGTGTCCGGACGGGGCGCGGCCTGTGGGCGTGTGCCGGTCCGGAGAATGAGAGATCGCACCCGCGCAGGAGACACGGGGGTGCACGTCGGCGGCGTTGAGCGGCCGACGTGTGCCGGCTGTCAGTGGACAGCGATCTCTCGGGGTGGTCCCCGGGTGACGAGGGTGTCGGAGAGGAGGCGCGACTGCGGGCGCGTGACGGAGCGGTCGTAGGCGGAGGCCGGGGGCGCGGAAGGCAGAGGGCGGAGCGCGTCGAGCAGGAAGAAGGGAAGGGCGACGCGTTCCGCGAGGGCGCGGAGGATCTGGAAGGCGGCACGCTCGCCGCGCGCCAGCCACAGTCCGCACAGCAGTGCCGCCATGACGTGTCCCAGGAGCATGCCCCAGGAGGCGGTCCCGGTCATCGCGGTCATGTCGTGTGCGGACTGGGCCGCGTGGGCCGCGTGGGCGGCATGGGCTCCGTGGGAGGCGTGCCCCATGGCCGCTATGGCGGAGGAGCCGCCTTCCAGATTGGGCAGCGGCATGCTTTCCGTCAGCCCGGCCTGGGCGGCGACGTCGTAGGCGCGGGCTGCGGCGGCGTTGTTGCTGTGGGGGCCGCACAGCAGCGCGTCCGCCCATCTGGCCGCGAGGGCGGACTCGCCGTCGGCCCCCACGGCTGTCTGCTGCATGGTCTGGGCGAGCGTGAAGGCCGCGTGCAGGGCCGCCTGCACCGCGACGGTGAACGCGATGACGCCGGTCTGGCCTCGCTCCCTTCCCGCGACGAGCCAGGTCAGCATGCCCACACCGGCGAGGCTCAGCCCCAGAGACCACCACGGGAGCGGGGCGTCGGACATGAGGGCGTGACCGAGGGCAGCCAGCGAAACGCACACGACCGCGAAGAGCGCGGACCGTGTGGCGCGAAACCGCCATCCCACCGACATGTTTCCCGATCCTGGCACTGCCCCGCCCACACCTCCATACCGGGTCCCCTTTGGCGTGTTCCGTGCTTTGCCCTGCTGCCCGAAAGCCCACCTCGCCGATATCCGAATGGTCGTACGGCACCGTCTTCCAGTTCCCGGCCTTCTGAGAGTTCCGGGTGCATCGGGTGCACGCGGCCGATGCACCGTGCCTCCACGCTCGGCATCGACCGAGCTTGTTGCCCGGAGGTGCTGGGCATCACCTCGGTACTCGGGCTCCTGGCTCTGCCCGGGGTCCGATGGATGTGGAGGAGTGGACGATGACCGGATCACCCGAACCGCTGGCCACCTTCTGCGGCAACTGCAACTGCGGCTGTCCGGAACTGTTCGTCGACGAGGCCGCTTCGCCCGAGCGCCGGATCGTGATCACCGACGACTTCGGGCAGCGGGTGCAGATGAGCGCGGACCAGTTCGGGTCCCTGATCGAGGAGGCCAAGGCCGGCCGCCTCGACGCAGCCGTCAGCGCATGACGGCCACGCGGGTCCGGGGAGTGGGGCTTCCCGGACCCGCGCCCAACCCCGGTCCCGGGCGGTGCGGAGATCATCGCTCCGCATCGCGAACCGTGGTGTCAGACCGCTACCGGCTCGGTGACGGTGTATCCGGCCTCGGCGATGGCCAGGCGGATCCGGTTGTCGTCGAGGTCTTGGCCGCGGACCAGGACCGTCCCGTCGGGAAGATCGACCTCCACCGCGTCGACGCCCGGTACCTCGGCGACTTCCTCGGTGACACTTGCCACGCAGTGGCCGCACGTCATTCCGGCGACGCGGTAGCGGTTCTCGTTCATGCTCTGCTCCTTGTGTGGGTCCCCTGCCTATACGGACAGCGGAGGGTCGGCGTTCACCGGCCACTCGGGCGGCAGTTTCGGTGAGCCGGTCACCACAGGGGTCGTTCGCCGACCCAGGCCTGCTCCCTCCTTCACCCGTACGGGCGCTGTGACGCTGTTCACCCGGATGCCCAGGAACTTTCGCCGGTTTCTCTTCGACTTCTGGAATACCGCGAGCCGTCGTGTATCGGTTCGTGTCCCGAACGGCGAGGAGCCACCTGTGGAGCAGAAGGCAGAGCCTGAGCCCGGGGCGAAGACCGCCCGTTCGCTCCCGCCAGGGGCGTTTTGGGCGTTCCTCCTGCTGTTGGCTGTGGTGTTTGCGGGGGCCTACGCGGTGGGCCGGGCCGTGGGGCCGGTCGCGCCGGGGATGCATGGCCCCGGGGTCACGAGTGACTCACCCTCGCGAGACGCGGATATGCCGATGGAGCACGGGGGCGGTCACTGATGGCGGCTGACGTGGTGCCTGTCGTCGTCGCCACCGACCTGGCGGTCGGGGGAATGACGTGCGCGGCCTGTGTCCGAAGAGTTGAGCGCAAGCTGGGCAAGCTGGACGGTGTCACGGCGGAGGTGAACCTCGCCTCGGGCCGGGCCCGGGTCAGCCATCCGGCGGAGGCGACTACGGAGGAGCTGATCTTCGCGGTTGTCGCGGCCGGTTACACCGCTGAGTTGGTGAAGCCGCCAGAGGAGGAACGGCCCGCCGAGGCCGATCAGGCATCCGGCGAAGAGGCGCGGCGGGAGAGGGAGCGTCTGCTCGTCACCACCGTGCTGTCGGTCCCCGTGCTCGTGCTGTCGATGGTTCCGGCCCTGCAGTTCGACAACTGGCAGTGGCTGTGTTTCGTCCTCACCGCCCCTGTCGCGACGGCTAGCGCCTGGCCCTTCCACCGCCGTGCCCTGAGCGGTCTGCGGCACGCGACGGCGACCATGGACACGCTGGTCTCGCTCGGCGTCCTCGCGTCGTTCGGCTGGTCCACGTACGCCCTGTTCCTGGGCGGTGCCGGTATGCCCGACATGCGCATGGGGTTCAGCCTGGTCCCCTCGACCTCCGATGGCATGGCGCACGTCTACCTGGAGGCGGCGGTGGGCGTACCGCTGTTCGTCCTGCTGGGCCGGTTCCTTGAAGGTCGGGCCCGGCGGGGGACCGGGGCGGCCTTGCGGTCGCTCGCCCGCCTTGCCGCGAAGGAGGTCACCGTACGCCGGGGCGGCACGGACGCACTCCTGCCGATCGAGCAGCTGCGGACCGGCGACACCTTCGTGGTGCGTCCGGGGGATCGGGTCGCCACGGACGGCCAGGTGGCGGAGGGCAGTTCGGCCGTCGACCTGTCCCTGGTCACCGGGGAGTCCGAACCCGTGGAGGTGGGGCCGGGGGCCTCGGTCACCGGCGGTTCCGTGAACATGGGTGGCTTGCTGCTGGTGCGGGCGACCGCCGTCGGCGCGGACACCCAGCTGGCCCGCATCACCCAGCTGGTCACCGACGCCCAGGCAGGCAAGGCCCGCGCCCAGCGGCTGGCCGACACCGTCGCCGGAGTCTTCGTCCCCGTCGTCCTGGCGCTCGCGGCCACGACGCTCGGCTTCTGGCTCGGCGCCGGCGCCGACCCCCAGGCCGCGATCACCGCCGCCGTCGCGGTTCTGGTCGTCGCCTGCCCGTGTGCGCTGGGGCTCGCGACCCCGACGGCACTGATGGCCGCCACCGGACGCGGGGCGCGGCTGGGTGTTCTGGTGAGTGGACCGCAGGCACTCGAAGGGCTCCAGCACGTCGACACCGTCGTGCTCGACAAGACGGGGACCCTGACCTCCGGACACATGAGCGTCGGCCGGGTCACCGCCGCGCCAGACGGCCCGGGCGCGGACGTGACCGTTCGGCTGGCGGGTGCGCTGGAGCAGGGCTCGGAGCACCCACTGGGCCACGCGATCACGACCTTCGCCCGGCGCGCCGCCGGAGACGACGGCCTGCCCGCAGTGACCGGCTTCCGCGCCACCGCGGGCCACGGGGTGAGCGGAACGGTGGAGGGGCGCGAGGTCGAGGTGCTGACACCGGACGGCACCGAACTGCCCGCCCCACTGCGCGCCGCATGTGAGCAGGCCGATGAGTCCGCCCGTACGGCGGTGCTGGTTCGCGTGGACGGCGCCGCCGCCGCGATCGTGGAGGTCACCGATCTCGTACGGCCCGGCAGCTACCGCGCCGTAGACCGGCTGCGCAGGCTCGGTGTCCGGCCTGTGCTCGCCACGGGTGATCGGGCCCCCGTCGCACGGGCGGTCGCCGAGGACCTCGGCATCGCGGAAGTCCACGCCCGGTGCACTCCGCAGGAGAAGGCCGAACTGGTGCGCCGACTACGGGCCGAGGGGCGCCGGGTCGCTGTCGTCGGGGACGGCGTCAACGACGCCGCCGCACTCGCCGGGGCCGACCTGGGCATCGCCATGGGCACCGGGACGGACGTAGCCATCGGCGCCGCAGACGTCACCCTCGTACGCGGCGACATCGAGGCGCTCGCGGACGCCGTCCGGCTGGCCCGGCACACCTTGGGCACCATCCGCACCAATCTGGTGTGGGCCTTCGGCTACAACGCGGTGACCATGCCACTGGCCATGGTCGGCCTGCTCAACCCCATGGTCGCCGCCGTCGCGATGTCCCTCAGCTCGGTCCTCGTCGTGGCCAACAGCCTGCGGCTGCGCACCTGGCAGCCCTCACCGGCCGGTAAGTCCCGTCCCCGCCCCCGTACCGCCGCACGGAGCATGGTGTGACGCTCACTGATCCCACCCACGACGCTCCACCGCAGCTCATATCCGTCTCTCGCCGAGGAACCGCGCGTACATGAACTCCTCACCTTCCGCTTCCTCCCGTCTGCGCCGTGCACGCGAGGCGACCGGGACCGGCCTGGTCGTCGCCCTGGTCTCACTCGTCGCCATCGGCTGCCTCTCGGCCTGGGCAGGTGCCGGCCATGCGGGCAGCCCCGCGAAGATCGAGGTCAGGGAAGCCCAGGTCCTGCTACCGGTGATACCGGGTCGGAACACCAACGCCTACTTCCGCATCGTCAACACCGGCGGTGCGCCTGACAGGCTCCTCTCGGTCACCTCGCCGGCGGTCTCGGCCGCCGAGCTGACCGTGCACCGCATGAACGGGGAGAACGGGGCCCACCGGGAGAGCTCCGGGAGCGTGGAGATCCCCGCGGAGGGGGAGGTAGCGATGTCCCCGCACGGCTCGGCGGTGACCGTCCGCTCCGACCCTTCGTGGCGGCCGGGGGAGCGCGTCGCGTTCACTCTCGCATTCCAGCGGTCCGGGACGATCACGGTGGAAGCCGACGTCCGGCCGGTCACGCTGGGGTCCGCACCCTGAAGGCGAGGCGAATGAACGCCCTTCGTGGCCTTTCGCGATACCGGCGAAGAATTCCGTCGAGCCGGGAACCCGGAAGCTCTTGCGCCCGACTTATGGGACAGCGCGGTAGCTGATCCGACGGGGACGTCGTCGCTTTCCCTTGAGTCCGCTTCCGGGCGGTGAGGGTGAGCAGGCCAAGCGGAGATCATGACGGTCTCTTCCGTCGGCTGAATTGCCACGCGTGTTCACGCATGTGCCATGGCCGATTCACCGGAGGAGATTTCCGTGCAGGTCGCTATCGTTCTCTACCCCGCATTCACCGCGCTGGACGTTCTCGGCCCCTATGAAGTCCTGGGGCGCCTGCCAGGGGTCCGGACCGTCTTCGTCGCTGAGAATCCCGGGCTCGTGACCAACGACCTGGGCAGTCTGTCGATCGACGTGGTGAAGCGCTTGGACGAGGTGCCTGCCCCTGATGTGGTGCTGATCGGCGGTGGTCCCGGGCAGGCCGAGCAGATGACGGACGGCGCCCTGCACGCCTGGCTGCGTGATGCCGACCGGACGGCGACCTGGATGACCTCGGTCTGCACGGGCTCGCTGGTGCTGGCCGCCGCCGGGGTCCTGTCCGGTCGGCGTGCCACGACCCACTGGGGAGCGCTGGACCAGCTCACCGAATTCGGCGTGACGCCCACGCCCGAACGCGTCGTCATCGACGGTCACTACGCGACCGGTGCCGGCGTGTCGGCCGGTATCGACATGGCCCTGATGCTGGCCGGCCGGATCTCCGGCGACGACGTGGCCCAGGCCGTGCAACTTCTCATCGAGTACGCGCCGCAGCCGCCGTACAACGCGGGAAGCAGGGAGACGGCCTCGGACGAGGTCGTCCAGACCCTTTTCACCGTCTTCGGCTCCGACGCACCGGAAGAGAGCGGCTGAGACACGCTGTTCCTTCTCCGTCGTGTGCCGATTCGATCAGTTCTTTCGCCCATGACGGGAACTCGACCGGACCCCCGTTCGACTTTTGATACGAAGCGGCCACCAACCCTCGATGAGGTCGCTGCCGCTAGGGATGGGTCATTATGGTCCAGACCTTTCGGCTCGGGCGGGAAGGAATGCGTGATGCAGACGACGGACGAGCAGTTCGCCGCTATACGTGCGGAGTTCGGCCCCGACTCGCTGGCGCGGGTGGAGGAGATGATGGCGCCAGGAGGAATTCCGAGACATCCGCTCCAAGCGGGCGCGAAATGGATCCTGCCGGGAATCTCGCAGCGGCCCTGGCACGATCCGCGGAGCGATCCGGCCATCGGCTCGCTGGTCGACGCGCTGGAGAGCGCGCACGGCGCCATCCGTGCCGAGCACGAGCGGGCGTGGCGTACCCGGCGTACTGCGTTCTCCGACTACGAGCACTACCTGACCCGCCAGGACGACTGGCAGTCCCTCTACCTCTACCAGGACGGTCAGCTCAACCCGGCGTCCGCCGACCTGGCCCCCACCGCGTTCGGCGTCATCAGGGACATCGCCGTTGCCGACAGCCTGATCTGCCCTCTCCTGGAAAGCCACTTCTCCACACTCCTGCCGGGGTCCCGCATCCCTCCCCACAGCGACCTGTGGAACTTCAGCATCAACCTCCACTTCGCCGTCGACATCCCGGCCGACTGCGACATCACCGTCGCCGGGGAGACCCGCGGTTGGGAAGAGGGACGTTGTCTGCTCTTCGACTACTCCTTCGAGCACCACGCGGAGAACCGCGGTGACCGGCCGCGGACCTGTCTCCTCGTCGACCTCTGGCATCCCGAGACGACCTTGCCCGAACGCCGGGCGCTGACCGTCCTGGTGACGGAGGTACGGAAGCTCCTCGCCGACATGTGACCCCCACCGCGCCCCACACAGGGCCCACCGGCCCACGCAGGACGTGCTCCCGACGCCCCCTCACGCCCGCCGGGGCGGTCTCCGGCATGCCCGCACGCACCGTCCGCTCTTGCCCGGCCCGTCCGCCGGCTCCACTCCCAGAAAGGGACGATCATGTCCGCGACCGCCGCCGAGCCGACAGCGGGGCGCCGACGCCTCGGCCTTCCCGTGGTCGTCCTGGCGCTCGCCCAGCTCGTCATCTCCCTCGACTACAGCATCGTCTACGTGGCCCTGCCCGAGATCGGCGCGGGACTCGGGTTCTCCGACCACGACCTCCAGTGGGTGGTCAGCGCGTACGTCGTCACCACGGGCGGCTTCCTGCTGCTGGGCGGGCGTGCGGCCGATCTCCTGGGGCGTCGCCGGATGTTCGTCCTCGCCACCGCGATATACGCCGCCTCCTCCCTGGTAGGAGGGCTGGCCCAGTCGCCCGGAGTGCTGCTCGCCGTCCGCGCGGCGCAGGGGATCGGCGGCTCCCTGCTGTTCCCCGCCACGCTGTCGCTGATCAGCACCACGTACGCCGAAGGGCCGGTGCGCAACCGGGCGCTCGCGATCTGGGGCGCCGCCGGAGCGGGTGGCTTGTGCTTCGGTTCGCTGCTCGGCGGTGTCCTGGTCCACGGGTACGGCTGGCCCTCGGTGTTCCTGGTCAACGTTCCCGTGGCCCTCGCTCTGGCCGTCCTGGGACGGATGCTCTTTCCGGCCGATCCGCCCCGGGACCGTACACGCCGCTTCGACGCGGCCGGGGCGCTGGCCGCCACCGCCGGGCTCACCCTGGTCGTCTTCCTGCTGGTGTACGCGCCCGCCCAGGGCTGGACGCGTTCCGCTTCCCTTGCCGCGGCAGGGATAGGGCTGGTCTTCCTGGTCCTCTTCGCCGCCATCGAGCGCCGAGCGCCCGACCCGCTGGTGCCCGTGCGCCTCTTCCTGAACCGGGGGCTGGTCATGGCCACGGCGGTCGCGGCCCTATTCGGCGCGACGTTCAGCTCGCTGCCCTATTTCCTCACCCTGTACTTCCAGGCGGTGCGGGGCTACGACGCGTTCGTAACGGGCCTCTGCTTCCTGCTTCCGGCCGTCGTCGTCGCGGCGGGCACCCAGGCAGGGCCGCCCGCCGTCGCCCGCTTCGGGATGCTGCGGCTACTGGTGGGCGGACTGGCAGCCGGCGCCGTCGGCACACTCGCCCTGATTCCCGCCGTCTCGTCGGACGGCTCCTACCTGTCGCTGCTGCCGGGGATCGTGCTTATCAGTCTGGGGCAGGGCTCCGCGTGGACGGCCCTGTGGATCGCCGCGGCCTCGGGGATCGCTCCGGGGGACCAGGGCATCGCCTCCGGGATCGCGTCCACCTCCCTCCAGGTCGGCGGTGCCGTCGGCCTCGCGCTGCTCGTCGCCGCCGCCTCCGGCATCGGCCAGCAGTCCTCGGCGGCGGACCTCCTCGACGGCATCCGGACCGCTCTGTTCGTGATGTCCGGGGCCTTGGCGCTCGGCGCGCTCACCGCCCTCATGGTCCGGAGGGCGACCTCCTCGTGAACGCTCCGACACCCGCATCCCCACCGCTGGCCAGGAGAACGATGACTGCGCTTTCCGCCGAGCGGTCCGACCGCGCCGCCGTGCTGTGCGGCGTCGGAGGGGTGCTGCCCCGGCGCAGGGTCGACAACGCCGAGTTGGCCGCCCGGCTCGACACCGACGACGCCTGGATACGCACCCGGACCGGTATCCGCTCCCGGCACATCGCGGCCCCGCACGAGGCCACCTCCGACCTGGCCGTGGCCGCAGGCGGCCGGGCCCTCGCCAACTCCGGTACGGACAGGGCCGATGCCGTCGTGGTGGCCACCACCACCCCCGACCGGACATGTCCCGCCACGGCTCCGCTGGTCGCCGCGCGGCTCGGACTGACCGGGGTGGCGGCATTCGATGTCGGCGCGGTATGCACCGGGTTCGTCTACGCCCTGGCCGCCGGCGCGGGCCTGATCACCTCGGGCGTCGCAGATCGTGTCCTGGTCATCGGCGCGGACGTGTATTCCCGCATCGTGGACCCGGACGACCGGCAGAACGCGGTGGTGTTCGGGGACGGTGCCGGAGCCGTCGTCCTGCGCGCCGGGTACGCCGAGGAGCCCGGGGCGTTGAGCGCCTTCGACCTCGGCAGCGACGGCGCCCACGAAGACATGATCACTGTCGCGGCCGGCGGCTCCCGCCTCCCCGCCGACCCGTCCCGTACCGCACACGCTGAACGCCACTTCGCGATGCGGGGCAAGGAGGTCTTCCGGCATGCGCTGACCCGGATGACGGAATCGGCGCGCACCGTGCTGAAACGCTCCGGCCTGACCCCGGACGACGTCGACCGGTTCGTACCGCACCAGGCCAACCTCCGCATCCTGCGCACCGTCGCCACCGACCTCGGCCTGCCCGCCGACCGCTGCGCCACGCATGTGGAGCGGGCCGGAAACACCGGAGCAGCCTCCATCCCGCTCGCCCTCACCGACGACCACACGCACCGGTCCCTGCGGCCGGGCGACCGGGTCCTACTCACCGCCTTCGGAGGCGGCCTCACCTGGGGTTCCTGCCTCCTTACTTGGCCGGATCTGCCCCCGGCCGCCGAACCCGCCCACCACGAAGAGGAATCCGCCCCGTGACTGCCACCTACGAGCAACTGGTGTCCATCCTCACCACCCTGCACGAAGCTCCCGCCGACCATTTCCGGCCCGAGGCGACCTACGCCGACCTCGACGTCGACTCGCTGACGATGGTCGAGATCAGCATCCACATCGAGCGCCACCTCGGCGTGACCGTCGACGACAGCGAACTCGTTCCGGACCTGACCCTCGGTGCCACCGCGGAGCTAATCGACGCCCGCCTGGCCGCCTGAACCGACCACGGCCCGTACCCCCGCCACCGAACCAGAAGGAGCGCCACCATGCGCATCACCGACACCACCACCGCCATCGGCGCGTCCGTAGAGGACTTCGACCACACCTCGGCGTCCGAGGACGACATTTCGGCTCTGAAGGAGGCCGTCTACCGACGCAAGATCGCCGTCCTCAAGGGACAGGACCTCTCCCCGCAGGCGTTCCTGGAGCTGGGCCGCCGACTCGGCCGCCCCGAGACGTACTACGAGCCGATGTACCAGCACCCCGACGTCTCCGAGGTGTTCGTCTCCTCCAACGTCCCCGAGAACGGCAAGCAGATCGGCGTCCCCAAGACCGGCAAGTTCTGGCACGCCGACTACCAGTTCATGCCCGACCCGTTCGGCATCACCCTGATCTACCCCCAGGTCATACCGGCCAAGAACCGTGGCACGTACTTCATCGACATGGGCGCCGCCTACGAGAGGCTGTCCCTGGATCTCAGGAACGAGATCGAGGGGACCCGCTGCCTGCACTCCGTACGCAAGTACTTCAAGGTCCGCCCGCACGACGTCTACCGCCCTCTCTCGGAGATCATCCAGGAGGTCGAGGAGAAGACCCCCGCCGTCCGTCAGCCCACGGTCTTCACCCACCCCATGACCGGTGAGAAGGTGCTCTACCTCAGCGAGGGCTTCACCGTCGGCATGGAGGACGAGGACGGCAAGCCGCTCGATGAGGAACTGCTCCAGCGGCTCTTCGAAGCGACCGGGCAGCTCGACCGCTCCTTCGAGCACGAGAACATCCACCTCCAGAGCTTCGAACAGGGCGACCTGCTCGTCTGGGACAACCGCAGCCTCATCCACTGCGCCCGGCACACCACCACGCCCGAGCCCACGGTCTCCTTCCGCGTCACCGTCCACGACGAGCGCAAGCTCCACGCGGGCCTGGAGGCGGCATGACCGCCACGGACACGACCGCGACACGGGCCTTCGCCACGGACGAGGACCTGCTGCCCCGGGTGCTCACCCCGTACAAGGACCACTGCCGCTATCTGCTGAGTGCCGAGGTGTCCGCCCTGCCCGGCGGGCTCTCCCGGGTGCGCGCGACCTTCGCGATCGCGGAGTCCTGCTACATCGACGACACCGGCCATCTGAACGCGGTCGAGGTGAACATCGCCTACAACCAGATGATGTATTACCTCGTCGCCAAGTCGGTGAAAGAACGGCTGCTGACCGGCTTCGAGCACTGGACGCTGGAGGACTTCTGGCGTCACCAACTCCCTGACATCCTCATCGCGCGCTTTGCCTCCCGCTTCCAACGGCCTATCGACGCCAGGGACTTCCACGGCGAGATGGAGTTCCGCTCCGTCGAGCGACGTGCACCGGGCGGCAAGCCGCTGCTCATGGCCACCACCGCCTACCGCTACGGCGACGCCCAAGGCGGCCGGTGCGACGGCGACACCACCCTCGCCTTCGTCAACATCACCTGACCCCTCCTCGCCCGCCACCGCGGGCCGGCACCGGACGGACATCACGCATGGCATCCCCCGACAGCCCGCAGCCGGGCGACCGGCTGCACCACGGCCTCACGACACTGATCGACACCGCCCGCTTCCATGCCGGACACCGGCCGGACACCCCGGCCGTCATCTGCGGCGACACCACCCTCACGTACGCGGATCTGGACCGCGAGAGCGACCGCGTCGCGCGGGCGTTGCGTGCGGCGGGGCTGACGGCCGGGGACCGGGTCGCCTACCTCGGCAAGGAGTCCGAGCGCTATTACGAGGTCCTCTTCGCCTGCGCCAAGACCGGCACGGTCCTCGTCCCGGTCAACTGGCGGCTCACCTCACCCGAGGTGAGCCACATCCTCCAGGACTCCGCCACCCGGCTCCTCTTCGTCGAGGAGGAGTTCCGCACCGTCGTGGACGGCATGCCCGACACCCCGCCCGATCACATCGTGGCGCTTGACACGGCCGACGGGTACGCCCTCTGGAAGGCCACCGGTACCGGAGCCGACGAGGCGTACCCGGCCACCCGCGACACCCCGGTGGCCCAGCTCTACACCAGCGGCACCACCGGGCTCCCCAAGGGCGTCGTCCTGGCCCACCGCAGCTTCTTCGCCATCGCGGACGCCATGGCCGAGGCGGACGTGGACTGGATCGACTGGCGGGCCGGGGACATCGCGCTGATCGGCATCCCCGGGTTCCACATCGGCGGCCTGTGGTGGGCCACGCAGAACTTCAACGCCGGAACCACCGTCGTGGCCATGCCCGCCTTCGACGCGGCCCTGGCGGTCGAGCTGATCCACCGGCTCGGCATCGCCACCGCCTGCGTCGTTCCCGCCATGCTGCGGATGATGCTGACCCGGCCCGGCGTCACCCCGGCCGACTTCGCCACCCTCCGCAAGATCGTCTACGGCGGATCCCCGATCTCCGAGACCCTACTGGAGCAGAGCCTGGCCGTGTTCCGCTGTGAGTTCGCCCAGATCTACGGCCTCACCGAGACCGGCAACACCGCCGCCTGCCTGCCGCCCGCCGTACACGAACCCGGCTCGCCCCTCATGCAGGCCGCGGGCCGCCCCTACCCGGGTGTGCGCGTCCAGGTGATCGACGACCACGGCACCGTGCTTCCGCCAGGGGCCGTCGGCGAAGTTTGCCTCGCCACCCCGGCGCACATGGTCGAGTACTGGAACCTCCCCGACAAGACCGCCGAGACCCTCGTCGACGGCTGGATCCACACCGGGGACGCCGGCTTCGTCGACGAGGACGGCTACATCTTCATCCGCGACCGGATCAAGGACGCCATCCTCGTGGCCGGAGAGAACGTCTACCCGGCGGAGATCGAGAACGTCCTGGAACACCACCCCGGCGTCGCCGAAGCCGTGGTCGTCGGCGCACCGGACGAGCGGTGGGGCGAGTACGTCCACGCCTTCGTCGTCCCCGCCGACCGGGGCGGAGCACCCGTCCGCGCCCGCGACCTCCACACCTTCCTCACCTTCCGGCTGGCCGCGTTCAAGCTGCCCGCGAAGTACGAGTTCATCGACCACGTGCCCCGTAACCCCAGCGGGAAGATCCTCCGCCGCGAACTGCGCGACCGCTTCTGGGACAACGCCGACCGCAAGGTCAACTGAGCGCCGCCCACCGGCAACCGCACACCGCGCACGGAGAAGGGACCACCATGCCTGCAGCCCTCACCCTCCAGCAGTTCCGAGCCGATCTCGCCGAACTGCTCCACGAGGAGCCCGAAGAGGTCGACCTCGACGACAACCCCGTCGGCGCGGGGCTCGATTCCCTTCGCCTCGTCACGCTCACCGAGCGCTGGCAGGAGTACGGCATCGATGTCTCCTTCATCGACCTCGCCGAACTCCCCACCTTCCAGCACTGGTGGCAGTTGCTGGACGAACGGCAGCGAGCACGACAGGAAGCAGGACACCATGGCGACGCCTGAACACGCCGTTCACCGGCACCCGTTGCTCGGCGCCCAAGAGGGCATCTGGACCGGGCACCAGCTCGACCCCTCCAGTCCTGCCTACAACACCGCCGAATACGTGGTGATCGAAGGCCCCGTCGACGTGGACCACTTCGAAGCAGCCCTGCGCCGGGCGGTCGAGGAGACCGAGGCCCTGCACTGCGTCTTCACGGCGGACGAGGAGGGCCGCCCCGGGCAGGTCGACACAGCTGTACCCAGGTGGCACCTCCACACCGCCGACCACTCCGAGGCACCCGACCCCCACGCCGCCGCACTGCGCTGGATGGACGAGGACATCGCCCGCCCCGTTGACCTGACCCACGGCCCGCTGTTCGGCCACGCCCTGTTCCGCCTGGCCCCCGACCGGCACCTCTGGTACCACCGCGTCCACCACATCGCGCTCGACGGCTTCGGCCTGTCCCTCGTCGCCCGCCGGGTCGCCGACCTCTACACCTCCCTCGTGGCCGCCACCGAGCCGGGCCCGAGCGGCTTCGGCACGCTCGCCTCCGTACGGGAGGAGGAGGCCACCTACCGTACGTCCGAGCAGTTCATCCGTGACCGGGACCACTGGAACCGCAGGTACGCCGACCGGCCCCAGGTCGCCACCCCTGCAGACCGCTCCGCACTACCGGCCGCCTCCTTCCTCCGGGACACCGCCGATCTCGACGCAGGACAGACGGCAGCGCTGCGAGCCACCGCCCGGGCCCTGAAGGTGTCCTGGTCAGAGATCCTCCTCGCCGTGACTGCCGCCCATCTCCACCGCGCCACCGGGGCGCCGGAGATCGTGCTCAGCGTGCCCGCGATGGGCCGCTTCGGATCGGTGTCCCTGCGCGTGCCCGCCATGGTCCGCAACGTCCTGCCGCTGCGGGTCCCCGTCGTCCCGGACGACAGTCTGCGGACCCTGGTCACCACCGTTTCCCGGGAGATACGCGCCGCTCTGCCGCACCAGCGCTACCGCTACGAGCAGATCCGCCGCGACCTGCGGCTCGTGGGCGGCGGGCGACGCCTCTCCGGCCCCGGCGTCAACATCATGCCCTTCGCCTACGACCTGCGTTTCGCCGGACACCGCAGCACCGTCCACAACGTCTCGGCCGGCCCCGTCGACGACCTCGCCGTCAACGTGTACGACCGTTCCGAAGGCACCGGCCTGCGCTTCGCCGTGGACGCCAACCCCGACCTGTACACCGCCGACGACGTGAGGGAGCACCGCAGGGCGCTGTTCACCCTGCTGACGGAGGCGGTCGCCGAGCCCGAACAGCCGCTCACCGCCCTGCCCTCCGCGCGGACCACCAGCGGCACACCACCGATCCACGTGCTGGAAGGTGACCCGCTGCCCGCACCGCCACGCCCCGTGCTCTCGCTGATCGCCGACCACGCGGCCCGCCGCGGCGGTGCGGTGGCCGTCGAGGAGGGCGGGCGGAGCCTCACGTACGCCGGTCTCTTCGGCGAAGCCCGCCGCTTCGCCCACCGACTCGCCGGACGCGGTGTGAGCAGCGGCGACCGGGTCGCCATCGCACTGCCCCGGGGCATCGAAGCCGTCACCGTCCTGATCGGAACCATGGTCGCCGGGGCCGTCTACTGCCCCTTCGACCCGGGCGCCCCGGCGGACCGTACTGCCGCCCTGCTCTCCTCCGCCGCCCCCGCCCTCGTCGTCACCGAGCAGCGGTACGCCCATCTCTTCCCCGACAGCGAGATCCTGCTGACCGACGGTCCGCAGGGGACGGAGCCCGAGCGTGCGGTGCTCACCGCGCCGGGGCCGGACGACCTGGCCTACCTGCTCCACACCTCCGGCTCCACCGGGCAGCCCAAGGGCGTCGAGGTCGGGCACGGCGCACTGGCCCACTTCGTCGCCGCCGCCGGCCTCCGCTACGGGCCCGGGCGCACCGACCGCGTACTCCAGTTCGCGCCCCTCCACTTCGACACCAGCGTCGAGGAGATCTTTCTGACCCTGTGCTCCGGTGCCACCCTGGCGATCCGCGAGCCGGACATGACGGACTCGATCCCGCACTTCCTCGCCGCGTGCGAGCGCCTGGCCGTCACGTTCCTCGACCTGCCGACCGCGTACTGGCACGAAGTGGCCTACGCCCTGTCCACCGGAGCGGCCACCCTGCCGGGCAGCGTACGTACCGTCGTGATCGGCGGCGAGGCAGCCCTGCCCGGGCGCGCGGCCCGGTGGCGCAAGGCCGCCGGTACGGACGTTCGCCTGGTCAACACCTACGGGCCGACCGAGGGAACGGTGGTGGCCACCGCAGCCGACCTGAACGACCCGGCTCTCGCCCCCGATGACACCCCCGTGGGCCGCCCTCTGCCCGGCAGCCGGGTGGCCGTGATCGACGGCGAGCTGTACCTGCTGGGTCCCGCGCTCGCCCACGGCTACCGAAACCTGCCCGAGGAGACCACCGAGCGATTCGTGCGGCTGGACGTTCTGCCCGCCGCGCCACGCGCCTACCGCACCGGCGACCGCGTGGAGGCCGGGACGGACGGTCTCCTGCGCTACCTCGGCCGCGTGGACGACGAGTTCAAGATCAGCGGCCACCGGGTCCAGCCAGCCGAGGTCGAGAGCGCCCTGCTCGCCCACCCGGGCATCAAGGACGCGGCCGTGGTGGGGCAGGCACTGCCCGACGGTGCCCGAAGGCTCACCGCGCACCTGGTCCCCGCCGTGGACCGGCCCTCGCTCTCCGCGGTGCGTGACCACCTCAAGGCCCGGCTGCCCGCGGCGATGATTCCCACCTCGCTCAGCTTCCTGCCCCGCCTGCCCCGCACGGCGTCCGGCAAGACGGACCGCGCCGCCCTGATCGAACGGATCCTCTCGCCGGGAGCGGCTGACGCCACCTCAGGGGACGACACGCTGACGCAGGCCGTCACCGATGTCTGGCGGCAGGTGCTGGCGGCCGGTGACCTCACCGAGCACGACGACGTCTTCGACCGCGGGGCCCAGTCCCTCCAGGCCATCCAGGCCGCCAACCGCCTGGCCACCGAACTGGGGAGGGAGGTGAAGGTGGCCTGGCTCTTCCAGCACGCCACTTCCGCCGCCCTCGCCGCGTTCCTGGCCGCCGATACCGGTTCCCGTCCGGGCGACCCGGCGACCGGGTCCGTACTGCCGTCCACGCTGGCCGCCGACACCGTCCTCGCCCCCGACATCCGACCGGGGGCCGACACGGCCGCCTGGCCGCCCCGGAGAATCCTGCTCACGGGGGCCACGGGCTTCGTCGGTACCCACCTGCTCGCCGAACTGCTGAGCCGCACCGCTGCCGAGGTGGTCTGCGCTGTACGGGCGGCGAGCCCCGAAGCAGCCCGGGAACGTATCCACTCGGCACTGGTGGCGGCCGGCCTGTCGCTGTCGCCGGACCAGCACCGCCGGGTGAGCCCGCTCCCGGCCGACCTCGCCCGGCCTCTTCTGGGCCTGGAGCAGGGGCAGTTCGACGACCTCGGGACCACCGTCGACGCCATCGTCCACAACGGTGCGGCAGTGAGTGTGGTCCGCGACTACACCGCGCTCCGCCCGGCCAACACCGACTCCACCCACGACCTCCTGCGGCTGGCCGCACCGCGACGCGTCCCCCTGCACTACGTCTCCACCCTCTCGGTCGGCCCGCCCCGTGCCCTGAGCCCCGAGTTCCCGGAGTCCTTCCTCGCCGTCCACCAAGGGTTGCGCTACGGATACCAGCAGACCAAGTGGGCCTCCGAACGCCTCCTGGAACAGGCCGACGAGCGCGGTCTGCCGGTCACCGTCCACCGGCTCGGCCGCGTCGTCGGACCGATCGGCACGGGCAAGGTCAACCGCCAGGACTTCCTGTGGACGGTCCTGCGTGCCGGAGTACCCGCCGGCGTCGTGCCCGACCTCTTCACCGAGGAGTCGTGGACCCCGGCCGACCGGGTGGCCGCCGAGATCGTGGCGACCGGCCCCGGAACGCGGCGCCCGGCCGCGGCGGTCCACCACCACGCGGGAACCCCGGTGCGCCAGGAAGACCTGCACCGCTGGCTGCGCGAGTACGGCTACGCGGTCGAGACGCTTCCCCTGGACACCTGGCGGGAGCGAATACCGCAGGACAGCGAGGACGCTGCAGCGGTTCTGGCGTTCTTCGACTCCCTGCCCGAAGCACCGATCGGCACGGGCGGAGACCTCGCCCTGGCAGCCGTTCAGGCGGACCACGTGCGCACCGGCCTCACGGCAGCGGAGGGTCCCCTCCAGCCCGCTCACCCGGTGATCGACCGGGCGGCCTTCTTCCGGCAGCTGGACCACTGCGTGGCCCGGGGCGACCTCCAGGCCCCGGCCGCACCCGGTTCCCATGAGTCGGGAACTGGCGCCGAACCCCGTCCGACTCTTGATGCGAACCCCGGCCACGGGCCGGCCATGAACTAGGAGCACACATGTCCACCAAGCGGATCGCCGCCCTCGGAATGATGGCCGTCGTCGGCCTCGCGACCGCCGGATGCGGGGACTCGTCGGACGGGAAGACGGCGGCCGCCGAGAAGCCCGCCGCCTCGTCCTCCTCCGGCGGCTACCCGGTGACGCTGCAGAACTGCGGGGTGCAGCAGACCTTCACCAAGGCCCCCGAGCGCGTCGTCGTCATGAACGGCGCCTCGGTCGCCGAGGTCTCCACCCTGCTGGCCCTGGGGCTGAACGACCGCATCGTCGTCAACCAGCAGACCTACGGCCTGTCCGAGGTACCGGGCCGCGCCGACGAGATCAAGAAGCTGCCGAAGGGCGACATCAAGCTCAATGACGCCTTCGACATCCCCCGCGAGGCGATGCTCGCCCAGCGCCCCGACCTCGTCCTGTCCACCACCGCCTACGGCTTCGACGCCAAGAACGGCTTCGCCACCCGCGACCAGCTGACGCAGGTCGGCGCCAACAGCTACATCTCGCCGCAGGGCTGCGACCAGGACACCGCCAAGATGACCATGGAGGACAGCCGGACCCTGCTGCGCGACATGGGCAAGATCTTCGGCGTCAGCGACCGCGCCGAGAAGCTGATCGCCGCGTCCGACAAACGCATCGCCGAGGTCGCCGAAAAGGTCAAGGGAGAGAAGAAGCCCAAGGTCATGGTTCTCTTCTCCAACATGAGCATGGGCGGCAACGACTTCAGCTCCGTCGTCGCCAAGGGCATCTACAACGACATCCTCGCCCACGCGGGCGGCACCAACGCCTTCGAGAACGCGGCCAAGGGCTCCTTCGCCGACCTCAGCAAGGAGAAGGTCGCCGCCGCCGACGTGGACGCCCTCGTCGTCATCAGCTACAACGACCCCGACCCCACGGCGTACGCCAAGAAGCTGCTCAAGGAGTTCCCCCAGTGGACGGCCTCGAAGAACGACGCGTACGTGGTGCTGTCCGACTCGATCTACCTCGGCCCCAGCAACGACCTGGCCGTGGAGAAGATCGCCAAGGCACTCCACCCCGACGCACTCTGACCGGACTGCGGCTCTCCCTCGGCGTCACCGTCCTGACAGTCGCGCTGATCGCTGCCATGATCACGGCGATCAGCATCGGCGCGGTGACCATCCCGGTCGCCGACGTCTGGACCGTCGTGGCCCACCACCTCACCGGACAGGGGGCCACCGACGACCCGGCACTGGACCAGATCGTGTGGAACTTCCGCACGCCCCGGGTCCTGCTCGCGGGCCTCGCGGGTGCCGGGCTTGCGGTGGCCGGAGCCGTCCTCCAGACCCTCGTCGCCAACCCGCTGGCCGACCCGACCGTGCTCGGCTTCTCCTACGGAGCCTCCTTCGGGGCGGTCCTGGTTATCACCGTCGGCGGGATCGGCATCGGGGGAGTGGGCGTGGCGGGAGCAGCCTTTCTCGGCGCTCTCGCCACCGGGGCGGTGGTCTTCGCCCTGGGCCGCCGCCGAGGCCGCCTGGCTCCCACCCGCCTCGTCCTCGCGGGGGTCGCGGTCGGATACGTGCTGCTCTCGGCGACCAGCTTCGTCCAGCTCTGGGCCACCCCTACCGAGCTGCGCACGGTGATGTTCTGGATGCTCGGCAGCGTTGCCGGAGCCCAGTGGGACCAACTGCCCGTCGTCGCCACCATCGTCCTCACCTGCACGGCCCTGCTCGGCCTCTTCGGCCGGCGGCTCAACGCCGTCCTGGCGGGCGATGAATCCGCCACCGCCCTCGGAGTGGACGTCAACCGGCTGCGTGCCGTCCTGCTGGTCATCACCGCCCTGCTCACCGGCTCGGTCATCTCGGTGGCCGGCGGCATCGGCTTCGTCGGGCTGATGATCCCCCATCTCGTACGCCTCACCGTCGGCGCCGACCACCGGCGGCTTCTTCCGCTCACCGCGCTGCTCGGAGCCGTCTACCTCGTCCTCGTCGACCTCCTCTCCCGCACCCTCATCCGCCCGAACGAACTGCCGCTCGGCATCCTCACCGCCCTGCTCGGCGCCCCGTTCTTCGTCTGGCTGCTGCGCCGCAACAAGGGCTTGGACACCGTATGAAGCTCACCGTCGACCAGGTCCACGTCGAACTGGAAGGCACACCCGTCCTCCAAGGGGTCGACCTGGAGGTCCTGCCCGGAGCCGTCGTCGGACTCGTCGGCCCCAACGGCAGCGGCAAATCCACCCTCCTCCGGACCGTCTACCGCTCACTCCGCCCCACCAAGGGTGTCGTGAGGGTCGGTGACGACGACGTCTGGCGTCTCGCCCCCCGTACCGCCGCCCGCCGTACCGCCGCGGTCCTCCAGGACCCGGCGGGCAGCACCGGTGGCCTTACCGTGGCCGAGATCGTCGAACTCGGCCGCACTCCCCACCACGGGCTGGTCGGCCGCGAGGACCCCGACGACCGGCGCGCCGTCGCCGACGCCATCGACCGCTGTGGCATCCGCCCCTTCGCCACACGCGAGTACGCCTCCCTCTCCGGAGGCGAACGCCAACGCGTCCTCCTCGCACGCGCCCTGGCCCAGGAGCCGCGCCTGCTGGTCCTGGACGAACTGACCAACCACCTCGACATCCGTGCCCGCTTCGAACTCCTCGACCTCATCCGCTCCACCGGTGTGAGCACCCTCGCGGTCCTGCACGACCTCGACCTCGCAGCCCGCCTCTGCGACCTGATCGTCGTCCTCGACCAGGGCGCGGCGGTCGCCGCCGGCCCGGTACTCGACGTCCTCACCCCCGGTGTGATGCGCGAGGTGTTCGGTGTCGAAGCCACCACCACGCGGCACGACGACGGGATCGTGCGGATCGCGTACGGAGCGCATCCGCTGGCAGAGACGAGGGAGGCCGGTCAGGCACGGGTGTCACTGTGACCACGCAAGCATCTGGTGATCGGCGGGAACTATCCGCACCGGCCCACCGACTACTTCCGCGGTGGGCGATCACCCACCGTGCCATGGCTACCGTCCGCCAGGAGTGTCCGTGCTACGACCCCGCGCTACTCTCGTCGTCCTCGCCGCCTCGACCGTGCTGATCGGCGGGTGCTCCGCCGGCCCCGGCACATCGGGTTCCGCCAGCACGGTGCTGCGCGTCGGCCTGAGCGAGGAGTCCGGCGCCCTGGACCCTCATGCGTTCACCGGCAACTTCGTCCTGCTCGACGCGGTTTACGAGCCCCTCGTCACCTACGCGGAGGGCGGGAAGCTGAAGCCGGGACTCGCGGAGTCGTGGAGCGTCGCCGAGGACGGCAGAAGCGTCAGCTTCGACCTGCGGGACGGTGTCACCTTCACCGACGGAACGCCCTTCGACTCCGCCGCCGTGAAGTGGAACTTCGACCGGTGGGTGGGCAACAAGAAGTTCACCTTCTTCCGGGCCTCCCAGGTCATCTCGGCCGTGGAGACCCCGGACAAGGACACCGTCAGGCTGACTCTCTCGGAGCCGTACGAGCCGCTCCTGCAGGAACTGTCGATCATCCGGCCGGTACGACTGCTCAGTCCGAAGGCGGCGAAAGCCGACGGCACGTTCCAGAAGGCTGTCGGAACCGGGGCGTGGAAGCTGGAATCCCACTCCGCGACAGGGGCCAAGCTGGTACGCAACGACGACTACTGGGGGACCCGGCCGAAGCTGGAGCGGGTCGAATTCAAGGTCATACCGGACTCCCAGGCCCGGCTCGACGCACTGAGCAACCGGGAGATCGACCTCATCGGCGGCGCCTACCAGGCCCCGATCACACCGGTCGAGGCCAAGACACTGAGCGGGCGCGGAGGCATCACGTCGCTCGTCGGCGATCCGGACGTCTCGATCATGCTCGGGTTCAACGCCGACGGCCCGGCCGGAGACCGAGCCGTGCGCGAGGCGGTGCGCCAGGCCATCGACACCACCGCCCTGACCAAGGCCCTGTTCCAGGGCTACGGCAAACCCGCACGGCGGGTGTTCCCCCCGAACGTGCCCGACTCGGGCACCGACCTGCCGGACTACTTCGACCAGGCAGCGGCCCGCAGCACACTGGACGCCGCCGGGTACACCCTCGACGGCGGAAACCGGGTCAAGGACGGAAAGCGGCTCTCCCTCAAACTGCTCATCCCCGCCACCCCCGCCCAAGGGCAACTCGACCCCCGCTCGATGGCCGAGGCCATCGCCGGATCCCTCAAGGAGGTCGGCATCGCCGTCGACATCTCCCCGGTCGACGCCGCCGCGTACTACGACGAGCGGGCGGAAGGCACCTACGACATCACCTTCTTCGAGGGACTCGGCGCACCCTACGACCCCTCGGGTTCGATCGTCTCCATGTTCACCTCAGGAGCCCGCGGCCCGCTCTGGGTGACCAAGGCCACCGAAGACCTGGTCGACAAGGCGGTGTTCGCGGACGACCCCACCGCACGCGCCGCCGCGTACCAGAAGCTCTACGACGAGGTCGCAACCGACGCCGGCTTCGTCCCCCTGGTCTACCGGCCGCGGATCTACGCGACCCGGGACACGGTGAAGGGATTCGCCGTCCCGCCCACGGACGTGGACCTGGAGCTCACCGGGGTGACGGTCGGGTGAGACCGCTCGGCCGGCTGGCGACCGCCGGCGGTCACATCGCGCGGTGGACCGTGGACACCGTCGGCGTGCTGCTGGCGATGTCGGTGGGGACCTTCGCCCTCGTCCTGCTCGCGCGGGGCGACCCCGCGGCGGTGCTGGCGGCGACCCGTGCTGGCCGCCCCGCCACGCCGGAGCAGATCGAGGCCGTCCGCGGGGAACTCGGGCTCGACGACCCGGCACCCGTGCGCTACGTACGGTGGCTCGCCGATGCCTGCACCGGCGATTTCGGGCGCTCGTTGCGTACGGACGCCGCGATCGGCCCCGAAGTCGCGGACCGGCTGGGTGTCACGCTGGCACTGGTGGGCGGATCCGCTGTGGTCGCCGTCGTGTTCGGGGTGGGTGTCGGCGTCGCCGGTGCGGTACTCCGGCGCGGAGTGCTACGCGGGGCGCTGCGCACCGGCGCGCTGCTGGTCAGCTCGATCCCGTCGTTCTGGCTGAGCTACCTCCTCGTCCTGTATCTGGCGATCCGCCTCGGGCTGCTCCCGACATCAGGCATGGCGGGCCCCTCGACGTGGCTGATGCCGATGGCCGTACTGGGCCTGCCCGTTGCCGGTGTCCTCAGCCGCGTGGTCGCCGTCACGCTGCGCGATGCCCTCGACCGGCCTTACGTACGCGCGGCGCAGGCACGCGGCAGTGGAACGCTGTCGATCGTCATCCGCGACGGCCTGCCCAACGCTGCCGGACCGATCCTCTCCGTCGCCGCGTTCGGCATCGGCACCCTTCTCGTGGCCACCGTCGTGGTGGAACAGATCTTCGGCTGGCCTGGCATGGGCGCCTACTTCGTCCAGGCCGCCGGTTCCCGGGACGTCCCGGCGCTCCAGGCGGCCACCCTCGTCATGGGAGGCGGCTTCATCCTGGCCAACCGCTGTGCCGATGTGCTGCAGGGGCTCATAGATCCCCGTTCCCGGCGGGGCGGGGACGCCCGTTCCCGCCGTCGGCCCACGCTCCTGGGGAGCAAGACCTCGGGCACGGACGCGGCGCTCCGCGAACCGGTCGAAGTTCCGGGAGCGCGAATCCGGAAGGGGCTGTCATGACCGTTGAGGCACGAAGTCCGGGGCGCCGCGTGTGGATCGGCACGGTGCTGCTGGCACTGCCCCTGATCCTCTTCGCGGTCGTCGGGATACTGGCCCCGGTCCTCTCCCCGGCCGATCCGACTGCCAACGACCTCGCGGCCGGGCTGCTGCCGCCGTCCTCGGAGCACCCGCTCGGTACCGATCAGCTCGGCCGGGACCAGCTCAGCCGGATCCTGCACGGTGCCCGGATCTCCCTTTCGGTCACCGCGGCCGTGCTCGCGGTCGCCCTGACGGCCGGTACCGTCATCGGGGCCGGCGCGGGCTACCTCGGCGGATGGGTCGACCGGGCCGTCTCCCGGGTGATCGACGTGGTGGTCTCGCTGCCCGGCATGCTGGTGACCCTCGCGGTCATCGGCGTACGGGGACCCGGTGTGGAGAACTTGATCCTGGCGCTGTCCCTCTGGTCGTGGGCGCCGTACGCGCGGATCGCGCGCGCCCGCGTCGCCGACCTGCGCAAGAGCCCCCATCTGGACGCACTGCGCCTGCTCGGCGCTGGCCGTGCACGCATCCTCGGCAGGCACCTGCTCCCGCCAGCACTGGCGCCCTGTCTCGTCTACGCCAGTACCGATGTCGGCACCATCGTCCTCGGCGTGGCCACGCTGAGTTTTCTCGGCCTGGGTGTCGCCCCGCCGAACGCCGAGTGGGGACAGATGCTCGTCGAGGGCAGGGCGTTCATGGAATCCGCGTGGTGGCTCGCCTATCCGCCCGGCATCGCCATTACGGCAGTGGTGTTCGCCAGCAACCTGCTCGGTGAGCGGCTGGCGGCCGGCGAGGAACGGCCCTCCGTCCTCCGCCTGGTCCGGCCGACACGAACCGGGTCGGCGTGGGCGATGCGCCGGAAGGCTGCACCGTCCGCGCCCCGCGTCGCCGAACGCACGACATCCTCCCCACCGGAGACGGTGCCAGGACGCCCCGGAGAGACCCCGGTCCTCCGTGTGCGGGACCTCACTGTCACCTACCCGCGGGACGGTGAGCGGCGTCGCGTCGTCGCGGGCATGTCGTACGAGGTCCGCCGGGGCGAAGTCCTCGCCCTCGTCGGCGAGACCGGCAGCGGCAAGACCACGGCCGCACTGGCCCCGTTCGGCCTGCTGGACCCGTACGCGGTGGTCACCGGCTCCGCCGCGCTGGCGGACGGCGCCGGAACGTGCGAGATGGTCGGGCTCACCACGGCGGAGCGCCGCCGGATCAACGGCCACAGGGTCGGAGTGGTCTTCCAGGACAGCGGGGCTGTTCTCAACCCGCTCAGGACGATCGGCGCGCATGTCGACGAGGCGGTCCGCAACGCGGGCCGCGGAGGGCGGCGCCCCGCGACCCGCCGGGTCACCGAGGAGCTCCTGCGCATGGCCGGCCTGCCCGACCCCACCACGACCGCACGCGAGTTCCCCCACCAGCTGTCCGGCGGAATGCGTCAGCGGGCGCAGATCGCCATGGCTCTGGCCTGTGAGCCGGAGCTGCTGATCGCCGACGAGCCCACATCCGCCCTCGACGTCACCGTGCAGGCCCGACTGCTCGACCTGCTGGCGCGCTTGCGCGAGGAGCTGGCCATGTCCATGGTCGTCGTCAGCCACGACCTCGGGGTGGTGACCCGGCTGGCCGACAGAGTCGCCGTCGTGTACTCCGGCCGGATCGTGGAGACAGGGCCCCTCGCCGCCGTGCTCACCCGACCTGACCACCCGTACACGCGGGGGCTGCTGGACGCGGTCCCGCGCCCGGGCACGGCACCCGGTACCCGGTTCCGCACCATGCCCGGCCAAGGAGGCACCGGCCCGGACGACACCATCGGTTGCGGGTTCGCCCCCCGCTGCCCCCTTGCCATGGCCTCCTGCGTGGACGCGGCACCTCCTCTGGAAGCACTGGCAGGAGCGGCCACGCACCGGTCGGCCTGCCTTCGGCACCCCGGTGAGCCGACGGTCGCCGTGGGAAAGGGAGACAGCTCGTGCTAGAGATCGTGGACGTGAGCGCCCGTCACGGCGGCCCGAACGCCGTGACGGTGGTCAAGGACGTCACGATGAGTGTGGCGGCCGGTGAGATCGTGGGGCTGGTCGGCGAGTCGGGCTGCGGCAAGACGACCCTGGCGCGCGTCGTGACCGGGCTGCACCGCCCCGATGCGGGAGCGGTGCGCGTGGGAGAGGTGGACGTACACGCGATCCGGGGGCGGCGCGCTCTTCGCGCTCACCGGAGGCAGGTCCAGATGGTGTTCCAGGACCCTTCTCTGACGCTCAGCCCGCGCCAGACGGTACGGCAGGCCATCGAGGAACCTCTGCGCATCCACCGGCTGGGTGACGCACGGTCCCGTTCGGCGCGCGTCGGTGAACTCCTCGACCTCGTCGGGCTGAACCCGGAGGTGGGGGACCGCCGCCCCCGCCAGTTGTCCGGAGGACAGCAGCAGCGGGTGGCGATCGCCCGCGCGCTGGCTCTGGAACCCCGGCTGCTCATCTGCGACGAACCGGTCACGGCACTCGACGTGTCCGTCCAGGCGAAGGTCCTCAACCTCCTGTGCGATCTGCGGGAACGACTCGACCTCGGTTGCCTGTTCATCATCCACGACCTCGCCGTCGTATCGCAGTTGGCGGACCGGATCGCCGTCATGCAGGACGGCCGCATCGTCGAGCAGGGCCGCACCGAGGACCTCACCACGCGCCCCCGCCACGCCTACACCCGCAGTCTCCTCGCGGCCATCCCCACCATGGAGATACCAGCGGTCAAGGACGCCGTTCGGAGCTGATCACGGACCAACCCGAGCAGCCCGGTCCACACAGCGGGAACAGCCTTCGGATCCGGTAATAGCGGGAACTTTCCAGGACATGGGACCGACATGTAGGTATGACCATCGCCTGTCTTGAGATGCTCTCCTTCGGCCTCGCCCACCTTGCCCGCGCCGCACACGAGTCGGGCGAGCGACTGGTACTGCTGACCGGTGTGGAGCCGCTGTACCTGCACGAACTCGCCACCCTGCCCGCCGGATCCGTCGAAGTCGTCGCGGTCGACACCGGCGACCGAAAGGCGGTTACCGAGGCTCTCGCGTCGATCGAGGACCTTCGCGGCCTCATCAGCTCGACGGACACCTGGGGCGTGGCCGGTGCCGAACTCGCCGCCGAGTTCGGCCTGCCCGGCATCGACCCGGCCGTCATCCGCCTCGTACGCGACAAGGCCCGCGTGCGCGACCTCCTGTACAGCAAGGGACTCAGCCCGTTCGGAGCCATGCCGGTGGAGAAGGCTGCTGCGGTGGATCTGGAACGGCTCGCCGCGACCGTCGGGCTGCCCGCCATCGTCAAGGACACGGCAGGCACCAGCAGCCGGAACGTGTGGCTCGTCCGCGACGCCCAGGACCTCTCCCGGTTCCACCAGGAGGCCGAGGGCGCCTCCCTCTTCGGAGGGCTGTTCGCAGAGCCGTTCCTCGCCGGACCGGTCTACAGCGCGGAGACGGTGACCTGGGCGGGGGAGACCAGGCTGCTGGGCCTCTCCAGCCGCCTCATGTCCGCGCAGCCCTTCTTCCGGGAGGATGTGACGGCGTTTCCCGTCGCGCTGCCGCCGGCGGAGCTGAGGGAGATCGAGGCGTGGCTCGGGGAGGTTCTCGCAGCGCTCGAATACACCGACCGGTTCGCCCACATCGAACTGTCGATGACGGCCGACGGGCCACGGCTGATCGAGGTCAATCCCCGCATCGGCGGGGCGCTGGTCGGGGAATCCATGTGCCGCGCGCTCGACGTGAACGTGTACGGCGGTCTGGTCGACCTCGCACTCGGTGTCCGGCCACGGCTGCTCGACGCCCCCTTGTCCGGAGGCCCGGCTGTCGCGTTCGTCCTCGCCTACCCGACTCAGGAGGGCGAACTCGTCGCCGTACACGGTCTTGAGGACATCTCCCGCTACCCGGGGCAGCCCACGTGGTATCCGACGAAAGCGATCGGAGCGGACATCGACCAACTGACCGACGGACGGGGCTATGTGGGCATCGTGCTCGCCGAGGGCCCCACCGCGGAGATCGCCACGCACCGTGCGGTCACCGCGGCGGGAGCCGTGCATGCCGAGACGCGCCCCCGGTGCTAGGCGGCTTCCGACCCGCGGCTGCCTCGTACGATCAGCCGTCGGGCGTGGTTGTCGAAGGGCTCGGCGTCGAAGCCGCCGAAGCACTCGACGTCGGTGAACCCCGCCTCGACGAGCATCGTCTTCAGCTCGAAAGCACTGTAGAGGGTGTGCTCGACGAACGCCGTCCGGGCCCGCTCGCCCTGGACCAGGATGAAGTCGTCCCGGAACCGTTCCCAGTCACCGAGGATCGTGCCACGGACGATCATCGTGCCGCCCTCGACATCCAGGATGTGCGGCAGACCGCCGTCCCGGGCCAGGATCTCCTTCCCGTACAGGTCGATCAGGAAGTGACCTCCCGGCTTGAGACTCGCCCGCACGTTCCGCAGGACCCGCATGTTCTCGTCGTGATCGGCGAAGAGACCGAAAGAGGTGTACATGCTGATGGCCAGATCGAACCGGTCAGGCTCGATGAACTCACGCATGTCCGCCCGGACGAGCCGCAGCTCCACTCCGGCTTCCGACGCCCCCTCCTTCGCGCGCCGGAGCAGAGCCTCACTGAGATCCACACCGGTGACCGCGGCCCCGCTCCCGGCCAGCGGAATCGCGTACGCCCCCGGCCCGCAACCGAGATCGAGCACCGCGGCACCGGCAGGCACCCGCAGCAGCGGGGACGAGCCGACCCGGGCCCGGGCCTCCTCGGCACGTCCGGCGGAGAACAATACATCCGAGAAATCGACCCACAACGTCTCGTCCTCGAACCATTCCATCGCCGTCTCCTTCACTCGTCACGCGTCGTATCCCTTGTGAAACAAGTCGGCACAGAGACCCGCCAAGTTCCAGAAGACCTGAACGACCGAGAGAGGCTCACTCATGGATCATGATTCCGGCAGGACCGAACTCGCTGTGCGCCGCGCGTCCTTGCAGCTCATCGAGACGGTGAAAAGCTCCCGTGGCGAGATCAACTCCGTCGACACCTGCATGGTCACCCTCACGTACGACGGGATAACCGCCTTCGGCGAGGGCACACCGACCGAGTACAGCGGAGTGACCGCCGACGACGTTGTGGATGCGGTGGAAGCCGAGGGCATGCAGATCCTCGGGCCGAACCTGAACAACCCGCAGCTCGTCCTCGATCGCATCGAGCATTGGGACGCACCGGCCGGTGCACGGATGGCTCTGGACGGTGCGGTGCACGACTGGATCGGCAAGGCCGCGGGCCGGCCGACCTGGGAGCTGTTCAACATGCCCAGAACTCTGGGGCCGACGGTCTACACGATCAGCATGGCGAGTCCGGACGAAGCCGTGAGCGCGGTCCGCAAGGCACCGGAGGTGGGTGCGCTCAAGGTGAAGGTCGGCGGGCCGGACGACCTCGAGGCGCTGGAGGCGATTCGGGCAGTGACGGCGCTGCCCGTCCGTATCGACGCGAACGAGGCGTGGGACCTCGACACCGCACGCGCGCTCACACCTCGTCTGCGCCAACTGGGCATCCAGCTCATCGAGCAGCCGTTCCCCACCTCGGCCGTCGACGACTACCACCGCTACCGGGAGTTCCCGGACCGGCTGCCGGTCTTCCTCGACGAGGGGTGCACCGACGTCGCCAGTGTCCTCGCCGCACGCTCGTACGCCGACGGCATCGTCGTCAAGCTGTGCAAGGCCGGCGGAATCCGGGGGGCTCGCAGGGTCATGGAGGCGGGCCGGGAAGCCGGGCTCCGGACCATGCTCAGCTGCATGTGCGAGTCCGAGCTGGCCATCAGCCAGGCCGCGCAGCTCGCTCCGCTCGCCGACCACATCGATATGGACGGACACCTCTACCTCAGCGACCCCCCGTTCCGGGGACTCCGCCTCCATGACCGCAGTATCGTCCTGGGCAATGAACCGGGCCTGGGAGTCCGCCCGTCACGCTGACCGCCGCACCGGCAGCGGGAACTTCTCCCGCTCTCGGCACGACATGTAGAAGGGACGCGTATGCGTCGCACGACGGGAGGGGAACGATGGACTGGTATGAGGACCTGAACTTGTGGTCCGGCTTCTCTGCGGTGCTCTTCTCGCCCGAGAGGGAGCGGCGGGCCGCCGAGGTGGTGACCACGTCCCCGCTGCTCGCTTTCCCGGCGGGCAGCCGCGTGCTCGACCAGTGCTGCGGCGTCGGGGTGTACACCGTGCCCCTGGCCGCTCAGGGGTACCGGACCACAGGTGTGGATCTCCACAGCGAACTGCTCGAACGAGCTGCCGTCGTCTGCGCGGACGCCAAGGTCGAAGCCGCGCTCGTCCAGGCGGACGTGCGCGAGTACGTGGCACCGGGAGCATTCGACGTCGTCCTGAACATGTACACCTCCTTCGGCTACTTCGAGGACCCCGAGGAGAACCTCCAAGTCCTGCGCAACGCCCACGAGTCACTGGCACCGGACGGACAGTTGATCGTGGACCTGCTCAGCAAGGAGACGTACGCGTCCTGGGTCGGCCCTCCGAAGATCGTCGACATTCCGGGCGGCATGGTCGTCATGCGCGACACCATCCTGGACGACTGGACCCGCTACCGGACCGACTGGACGATGGTGCGGGGCAACACGGCCGAGCACTCCTCCCTCACCTGCTACGTCTACAGCGCCAGGGAACTGCGGGACATGTTCCAGCAGGCCGGCTTCGAGGAGGTCGAGTGCTTCGGTGACTGGGACGGCCGCCCGTACGACGGCGGAGCCACCCGCCTGATCGTGCGAGGGAAGAAGGCACGGACGGCGTGACGTTCACTCGACGTGAGGCGCCGGGCGGTTCCGTACTGTCCGGCGTCCGCTCGTTCACCGGCACACAGCGCGCCCTGCTCGGCAGCGGATTCCTCGTCAACCTGATCAGCTTCTCCGTCTACCCGTACCTGGCCATCCTCCTGCGTGACCGGATGTCACTCAGCATGGGCCAGGTGGGAGTCGTCCTCGGACTCGCCACCTTCGTGCAGTTCGCCGGCGGCGTGCCGGGCGCTGCCCTCGCCGAGCGCATCGGGTTCCAGCGCTGCCTTCTGATCTCGATGGTCCTGCAGACAATCGGATCCCTGGGATTCGTCGTCGGCGGTGCCTGGCCGGCGGTGACCATCGCCGCGCTGTTCCTGCGATCGGCTGCCACGGCTCTCTACTCGCCGAGCGTCAGAGGCTATACCGTCCACGGCGCGAGCGAGACGGAACGGCCACGCCTGGTGGCCGCGAGCTACGCAACGGGGAACGTCGGCGTCGCGCTCGGCCCCGTGGTCGGTTCCCTGTTCATCCACGAACCCGGCGGGATGTTCGTCGCCGCCACCGTGCTGCACGCGCTCATGATGGTCGGCCATGTGTTCCTGCCCCGGGAGAGCAGGGACGAGCAAGAAGTGGTTGAGCCGCTGCGCCGGGCGCTCCGGGGACTCGCTGTCCTGCCCTTCGCCGTAACCGCTCTGACGCTCTACCTGCACATGCACTTCTACCAGTACCTGTCGTCCTACGCCGAGCACCGGGTCCCCACCGTGTTCTACGGCGCGGCCATGATGGGCTACTCCCTGGTGCTGGCCGTGCTGCAGCCCTTGATCGCCGACCGTGTCGAGCAGATGCGCTACACCAAAGCGATGGCGCTCGGCTTCGGGGGCCTGGCAGTCGGCATGATCGCGTTCACCGGTGGCAACGAGGTGGCGTTCGCCGTCGGCATCCTCTCCATCGGCGCTGGAAACTCCGTACTGCTCCTGAAGAACGTCCTCGAAGCACTCGCCCGCTCGAAACGCTCCCCAGCCGTGGTCTTCAGCCACCAGCGGCTGGCCGAAGGCGTTGGCGCCTTCCTCAGCGGGCTGGTCGGCGGCAGGCTCTACTACCAGTTCGAGACCGCTGGACAACTGCCCGGATTCTGGGTGGCCGTCGCCGCCCAGTGCGTGCTGATTCCCCCGGCCCTGCTGCTCATGTACCGCCGATTCCGGCGTCCCCAGCGTGAAAGGACAGGCTCGTGATGAACCCCGCAGACGCTGTCACCACCGCCCGCGCCGTCGCCGAGCGGTTGCGGAAGGACGCGGTCGAGAGACAGCACGCCAACCAGCCGCCGCTGGCCGAGATCCAGATGCTGCGCGAGAGCGGGCTGCTCGCCGTCGATCCCGACGACCACCGCACGACGCACGCCGTCACCCGGCTCGTGTCCGCCGGCGACGCCTCGATCGGACACCTCCTCGGCTATCACTACCTGCACCTGTGGCGTGCCTCGCTCTACGACAACGACGAACTGGCGCGCTCGCTGCGGCAGGATGTCGCGGCCGACCAGTTGTTCGTGGCGGCCGTGAGCAACCCGCGCGACACGATCGTCGCCCGCGAGACCGGCGACGCGCTCTCGATCTCCGGCCGAGGCGCGTTCGCCACCGGCTGCGCCGTCGCCGACCGCCTCTTCGTCAGCGCGACCCGCGCCGATCGCGCGGCGCGGCTCGTGGTCGTAGCCCGTCGCGGAGCAGGCGGCGTCTCGCACCCGTCGGACTGGGACAACCTGGGCCAGCGTCTGAGCGCGAGTGGGAGCATCGTCTTCGAGGACGTCCGAGCCGACCCCGGTGATGTGCTGGGCACGTTCCCAGCCGACGAGGACGATTCGAGCACGCGCTGGCTTCGCCTGTCACTTGTCTCCCTGGCCTTCCAGGCGGTGCTCACGCAGGTCCTCGTCGGTATCAGCGAGGGCGCCCTTGCCGAAGCCGCCCAGTACACACGCGAGATTTCGCGCCCCTGGCCGGCAAGTGGTCTGGAGAACGCCGTCGACGACCCGCACATCCTCGCCGGGTATGGACACCTCGACGCTGACCTTCGTGCAGCACAACTCCTCGCCGACGAAGCGACCCGTGCCTTCTCGGACGCCGACGCAGCCGGTCTCGCGCTGACTTCGGCCGAACGTGGCCGGGCAGCGCTGGCTGTCTCCGCTGCCAAGGTGATGTCCTCCCGCACGGCTACGGAGACAACCAGCCGCATCTTCGAACTCACCGGTGCTCGTGCGACGGCATGTTCCTCAGGTCTGGACCGGTTCTGGCGCGACGCCCGTACGCTTACGTTGCACGATCCTCTCGTGTACAAGGAGCAGGAACTCGGCAATTTCCGTCTCACCGGGAAGACTCCGCGGATCACCGCGTACAGCTGAGGACGCTCTGTCTGCCTGAGCTGACACTTTCGGCGAAGTGTAGGAGGTTCCTGAACTTGAGTTGCAGCACGGGTTTACCTATGGCTTCGGATCGCTCCTGGGCGTGACGGTGGCCGTGTTCTGGCAGCCGACGAGGTGCGTCGAGCGCGTTGTCTGACCCGGTTCTCGCACCGGGTGTGAGCCGCCCACGTGGGGCTTGGCCCTGATGCTGCCTCACTTCGTGCCGGACGAGTGAACCGGTCGCGGTGTTCTCCGGATCGAAGTCCGTAGTCCAGGAGGCCGGAAAGTAGGTTTTGCCCCGGTCATCTCCGAGGCCAACCGTGACCGATGGCTGTCCGATGACGCAAATGCGGAGTGCGTGGCGATCCATGAGCCGCCCGCAGAGGATTTCTGACCTGCGGCTTCATGCATGCGCCAGGCTTTGGCGGCTTCAGCCGGGGCCTCGACGGTGGACTAGTAGGGCTTGGTCATGTGTCGTTTGTGATGGCGTGTCTTCTTGATCGGTCGTGTCGTTGATCGTGTGTGCTGGGTGAGGAGTTGGCTGCGGTCCGGTGTGATCTGGAGGACTTCGCGGCGGAGATGTTCGAGCCGTTCGCGCGGGCGGATCAGCGCCGGTGGGGCGGGGTCTATCTGCGGGGCCTGCTGCTGGACGGCTGGCGTAAGTCGGTGGAGCCGATGGCCGCCCGCCTGGGTGAGGAGGGTAACCGGCAGGCGCTGGCCCACTTCGTGACCTCCAGCCCGTGGGATGCGGCGCATGTGCGGGCCCGGCTGGCCTGGCGCATGCAGCCGGTCATCAAGCCCACCGCGTTGGTCATCGATGACACCGGCTTCCTCAAGGACGGGGACGCGTCGGCGTGCGTGAGCAGGCAGTACACCGGCACGGCGGGCAAGGTCACCAACTGCCAGGCCGGGGTCTCGCTGCACCTGGCTTCCAACGGTGCCTCGGCGGCGGTGAACTGGCGTCTGTTCCTGCCCGGGAGCTGGGATCCCTCCTCGTCCAAGGCCGATCCGGCCAAAGTGGCCCGCCGTGACAAGTGCGCCATCCCTGCCCAGGTGGGCCATGTCGAGAAGTGGCAGCTGGCCCTCGACATGATCGACGAGACGCGGTCCTGGGGTATCGAGGTGCCCCAGGTCATTGCCGACGGTGGCTACGGGGACACCGCCGCCTTCCGGCTCGGCCTGGAGACACGCGGACTCGACTACGTGGTGGGCATCTCGACAACAACCACCGCACAACCCGAGGATGCACGGCCGTCGACCCCGACCTACCTCGGCAGGGGCCGACGGCCGGTCCCTGCCTATCCCGAGTCGGCACAGTGGGTGAAGGACATGGTCATCGCGGCCGGTAAATCTTCCGCGCGGCCGGTGCAGTGGAGGGAGGGATCACGGCCGGGCAGCGGCCGCAGCGGGCACAAACGCATGTACTCCCGCTTCGTTGCCCTGCGGATCAGGCCCGCCGGGCGCGAGATCCGCCAGGCCACGACCACCGCCGACCTTCCGGTCCGCTGGCTGCTGGCGGAGTGGCCGGCCGACCAAGACGGGCCCGTGCAGTTCTGGCTCTCCAACCTGCCCGAGACCACCCCGTTGCCCGTCCTCGTGCGCACCGCGAAGCTCCGCTGGCGCATCGAGAACGACTACCGCGAGATGAAACAGGCCCTCGGCCTGGCCCACTTCGAGGGCCGGACCTGGCCAGGCTGGCACCACCACGTCACCCTCGTCTCGGTCGCCCACGCCTTCTGCACCCTGCAGCGACTGAGCCTTTTCCATCCTCACCCTGAGCTGGTCAGATGAAGGGTGAGGACGGCTTGGACGAGGCTGGTGAGCCGGGTGGTCGAGCACCGCAGTTTGCGCAGGAGCAGCCAGGACTTGGAGGTGGTCACACCTGTTCGGCGAGGGCGCGGATCTTGGTGTGGGACCGGTCCACCGCCTGCTGATCAGCGAAGGGGATCTCCCGTCGCCCCCGGTACGGGGTGCAGACCACGTCACCGGCACTCCGGTAACCCTTGTCCGCCCAGCAGGTCATGTATCAGCCCAGCCGCCAAGCTCTGCAATCAGGTTGGCGGGGGTTCAATGGCCGCCAGGGGTTCAGCTCGAGGCCTTGCGGTCCGTGAACCAGAGGGCTGCTCCTGCTGCGGCAACTGCGAGGCCCAGAAGCAGGAAGGGGAGGCCCGGACCGGGAAGAACGTACATCGCTGCTCCGACCAAGATGAGGGCGATGCCGATCGGCGTCACCACAACGCCGGCGCGGGACGGGGACATGCTGGCTGCTTCTTTCTTGCTCATCGAGCCCTCCCTCACGTGATTGCAAGCTCGGCGGCTGGGCTGACAACGTGGTGAAGCCACTGATAGATGGGTTTTCGACCAGGAGAACCGTCTCCACCAGAGGCTTCACGTGCTTGTTTACCCGTCGGGCGTCGACGTGTCCAGTTCCGCCCTTCGCTTCCTCACGCAGCAACTGCGGCGCCACCGCCGCGCGATCGGCTCCCGGTGGCGGCGCCTGAGCGCCGGCCGTCAGTCACTACTCACCCTCGCCCATCTGCGGATGGGACACACCTATGCCCAGCTCGCGGCCGGGTTTGGCATCGGCACCACGACGGCCTACCGCTACGTCACCGAGGCGGTCGGGCTCCCGGCCGCTCTCGCCCCGAGCCTGGCCGACGCGGTGCGGACCGCATCGACGAAGGCGTACCTGATCCTGGACGGCACCCTCCTTCCTATCGACCGCATCGCCGCAGACCGGCCGTTCTACTCCGGCAAACACAAGAAGCACGGCATGAACGTCCAGGTCATCGCTGACCCTTTCGGCCGGCTGCTGTGGGCCTCACCGGCCCTGCCCGGCGCCGTCCACGACATCCGGGCGGCCCGTGAACACGGCATCGTCGACGCTCTCGCCGAGGCAGACATTCCGTGCTGGGCCGACAAGGGATACCGAGGCGCCGGCGGCACGGTCCGCATCCCGTGCTGGGGACGGTGGGAGACCCTCTCCGCAGGCCAGCAGGCTGTGAACCGGTCCCACGCGAAGATCCGGGCCCCCGTCGAGCAGGCCGTCGCCACCCTCAAGTCCTGGCGGCTCCTGCGCAAACTGCGGTGCTCGACCACCCAGATCACCAGCCTCGTCCAGGCCATCCTCACCCTTCATCTGACCTGCTCAGAGTGAGGATGGAAAGGGCTCACTGAAAAGATCCCCAAAAGAGACGGCGTCGGCCTGAGCCTCTACCGAGTCGTCCGCGAACTGCAGATACTCCTCGCGACCTGGACCGGCGCCTGCCCCACCTGTCACCGCGACATGCCCGACCCCGCACCAACATGACCAAGCACTACTAGTGTCTCGTGATCCTGATCGTGTCAGTTTGAGTTGTTATTAACGAGTTTCTTCATGTTGGTCTGGACGACGCGGACCTTCGCGAGGATCTCTTCGGCGGACGCGGTCCAGGTGAAGGGATTCGCGTCCTCGTTCCAGGAGTTGATGTAGTCGCGGATCTGCTTGACCAGGACGTTGACGCTGGAGAACGTGCCCCGGCGAATGGACTGCCGAGTCAGGATCCCGAACCAGATCTCGATCTGGTTCAACCATGAGGAACCGATGGGAGTGAAGTGGAAGCGGATGTGGGGGTTCTTCTCCAGCCATGCCTTCACCTCCGGCGTGGTGTGCGTGGACAGGTTGTCCAGGACGACATGGATCTCCTTGCCGGCGTGCGGCTTGGTCGCCTTCTTCAGGAAGGCGAGGAAGCTTGCCCCGTTCCGGCTCGGCCTGCACTCGCCGGTCACCTCACCGGTATGGACATTGAGGGCGGCGAACAGATTGGTGGTGCCGTGCCGTACGTAGTCGTGGGTGCGCTTCTCGCCCGCGCCGAAGGTGACCGGCAGTACCGGCTGGGTTCGGTCCAGCGCCTGTATCTGCGTCTTCTCGTCAATGGACAGCACCACCGCGCCGCCGGGCGGGGCCAGGTACAGGCCGACGACATCGGCGACCTTGTCCGCGAATGCGGGGTCCTTCGAGATCTTGAAGGTGCCGTTCCGGTGCGGCTTGAGGTTCTCCTCCCGCCAGATGCGGGCGACGTAGTGCCAGGACACCGAGATGCCCTCGCGCCGCTTCATGTGATTGACCAGCGTCCGCGTGGACCAGTGGGACAGCCCCGATTCCGTCGGCGGGGTTGTCTTCGTCAATGCGATCACCCGGGCCCGAGTGGTCGCGGGGACCTGATCGCGTCCGCCGCCGGGTTTCCGGGAAGCCAGTTGGGCAATCCCGCCCACGAGGTAACGGGCCTTGGCGCGGTCCACCGTATTCGGTGCGACTCCTGCGAGTTCGGCGATGTCCTTGCGTCGCCGCCCCTCGGCCGTCCACAGCACCAGGCGGGCCCGCAGAGCGGCAT
>NZ_NEUE01000223.1 GCF_002910905.1 Streptomyces sp. SM11
GATTTTTCTTTTTGTAGTACTAGCTGCATGGCGCCGCATCCTGCCAGCCACCGGCCCGCCTCCGGCCCCGACACCGCGAGCGGACCGGCGCCCGTCCCCCGGCCGGCCCACCGGCGCCCACAGCGGCGCACGGGCACGGGTTCACGGGGCCGGACGGGACGCGACCCCGGCTGGCCCACAATGGACCGGGTGAACGCAACGACCCCCGCCGCCCCGTCCGACGACCCCGCCGGCGCCGCCTTCGCCGCGCTGCGCACCCCCGAGGGCGAGCAGCTGCTGGCCGAACTGCGCGACCACGACCCCGCCGACGAGCTGGCCACCGCGACCCGGCTGCGCCGCACGCACCCGGCGGAGCTGGTGTCGGCGGCCCTGGGCCAGGCCCGGCTGCGGCAGCGGGCGGTGGCGAAGTTCGGGGCCGAGGACGCGTACCGGATGTACTTCACTCCCAACGGCGTCGAGCAGGCCACCCGCACCTCGGTCGCCACCCACCGCGCCGCCCGGTTCGCCGGGCTCGGCGTGCGGAGCGTGGCCGACCTGTGCTGCGGCATCGGCGGCGACGCCGTCGCGCTGGCCCGCGCCGGGATCTCCGTCCTGGCCGTGGACCGCGATCCGCTGACCGCCGAGGTGGCCCGCGCCAACGCCGGGGCGCTCGGCCTGGGCGGTCTGATCGAGGTGCGGTGCGCGGACGTGACGGAGATCGACACCTCGCCGTACGACGCGGTCTTCGTGGACCCGGCACGGCGCGGGGGAAGGGGCCGGATCTTCGACCCGGAGGCGTACTCACCGCCGCTGTCCTGGGCGACGGCCGCCGCGCTGAAGGCCCCCCGGGCAGCGCTGAAGATCGCCCCGGGCGTCCCGCACGAGGCGATCGGCCCGGAGGCGGAGGCCGAGTGGATCTCGGACGGCGGCGATGTGAAGGAGGCGGTGCTCTGGTACGGGGAGGGCTTCGCGCCCGGTGTGTTCCGGGCCACGCTGCTGCCCTCCGGGGCGGTCCTGGCCGCTCCGGCCCCGCTGCCCGCCCCGCCCGTGGGCCCGGTCGGGCGCTATCTGTACGAGCCGGACGGCGCGGTGATCCGGGCCCATCTGGTCGCCGGCATCGTGGAGCGGTGCGGCGGGCGGCTGGTGGACGAGACGATCGCGTACGTCACGAGCGATGCGCGGTACTCCTCCCCGTACACCTCGGGTTACGAGATCACCGATCAACTGCCCTTCAACATGAAGAAGCTGAAGGCGCTGCTGCGGGAGCGTCAGGTCGGTGTGCTGACCGTCAAGAAGCGCGGCTCGGCGGTCGAGCCGGAGGAGCTGCGCCGGCGGATGAAGCTGAGCGGACCCAACGCGGCGACAGTGTTCCTGACCCGGGTGGCGGGGGCTCCGACGATGCTGATCGGCCATCCGCTGAGCTGAGCCGGGTGGCCGAAGCACCTCAGCGGTGGCCGGGTCCGCCGGAGCGGACGAGGGCGGGCGGGCCCGGCCGCCCGGTCCGGGACCGGCGGCCGTACGGCCCCGCCCCCTGCCCCCGTTCCCGCACCCGTACCGGCCCCCATCAGGACGCCCACCACCCAGCGGCGGTGCGCCAGGGCCGTGACCCCGCCGATCAACGCGGTCAGCCAGGCGACCATGCCGACGCCCATCACCAGGACGACCAGCCCGTACGTCTCCCGGCCCGGCCGCGCGCTCGCGGGCCCGATGACGCACAGGGCCAGCCCCACCGCGCCCAGGACGAACGACAGCAGCATCCAGACGAGGCTCGTCCCGGGCATCCGCAGCCGCCGGTCGCGCTCCGGGTCGCGGTCCAGCGCGCCCCAGGCGGTGAGCAGCGAGCGGACCTTCCGGTCCCGCGAGACGCCGAGGCAGAGGAAGACGACGGCCGGGACCAGCACCGCCGCGCCGATGACCAGGCTGACGAATCCGGCGATGCCGCTGAAGAAGTCGGCCGCCTGCTCGAACATGACGATTCCGGAGCCCACCAGGCTCCAGCCGGTCGCGGCGAGCCCCGCCCACATCCACAGCAGCCCGAGCCGCCCAGGACCCACGTGCATCTTCACCAGCTCGCCCAGGACCACCGCCCGGTCGGCGAGCATCGCCTCGCGGCCGGGCCAGGAGCTGATCTCGACGGGCGGCGGGGGCGGCGGAGCGGGGCACGGCGTGGCATGCGCAGAACATTACCGACCCGGCCGCAGGGGTCCGCGCGCCCGTTCGGGCTCTTACGGCCTCCCCCACGATAGGGAGTGGATCAGCGAGCGGCGTCATGGGGCTTCGATTGCAAGGCGGAGGAGGGAAGCGACGCGGAGCGTCGTTGACCGACGACAACGCCGCAAGTGGAGCCCCATGACGCCGGGAGCCCGCTCCCTGTCGCGGGGGAGGCCGTTACGGCCGCGCGCCCGCTCAGGCGTCGCGCAGCGCCTGGATGTCCAGCTTGCCCATGCCGAGCATCGCCTTCATGGTCCGGTCCGCCTTCGCCGGGTCCGGGTCGGCCAGCAGTCGCGGCAGCTCGTTCGGAACGATCTGCCAGGAGACCCCGAACCTGTCCTTGAGCCAGCCGCACCGGCCCTCCTCGCCGCCTTCGGAGAGCGCGGCCCAGAACCGGTCCACCTCGGCCTGGTCGGCACAGTCGACGGAGAGCGAGATCGCCTCGGTGAACGGGAACTGCGGGCCTCCGTTGAGCCCCGTGTAGTCCTGGCCCGCGAGCCGGAATGCGACGGTGAGCACGGAACCCGTCTCGCCGGGGGCCTCTGCGCCGTAGTGGGTGACGTCCCGGATGCGGGAGTCACCGCCGAAGATCGCGACGTAGTGCTCGGCGGCCTCCTTCGCCCGGCCGTCGTACCAGAGACAGGGGGTGATCTTCTGCATGGTCTTCTCCTCGTCGGGCCGGCCACGCGTCCGGGCCGGCCGGTCCGGACGTCGTGGAAGGTAGACCGGACCCGCCGCCCGGACTCATCGGACACGCCCCGGGCTCATCGGACACGCCCCCGGCCCCCGGGGGCGTCACCCGTGCGGCCTCAGCGGGCGGCGGCGTCGCCCTCGTGCTCCGCCGCGACGGACTCCACGGCCGCCGGGCCCGTACCGCCGGCCCGGCGCTCCGCCGGCAGCAGGGCGTACGCCGCCAGCGCGGCCGCCGCCAGGAGGCCCGACGCGGCCCAGAACGCGGTCGCGTACCCCGACGTCCCCTTCCCCTTCACGCTTCCCTCGGACGCGAATTACCATACATGTACAGAAATTAAGTGCCGAAGCGCCGGGAGGGCCCCGCAGCGGACCGGAGCGAGCCCCGGAAGGAGAGAATGCCCAGGTGTCAGGCACCGAGAAGACCGAGAAGACGAAGAAAACGAAGAAGACGGAAGACCCGGCGACGGGCCGCGGACCGGGCGCGGCCGGGCGGCCCGTGGGGCGGCCCCGCAGGCTGGACCCGGACGTGATGGTCGCCGCCGCGCGCCGCATCGTCGAGGAGGAGGGCGTGGCCGCCCTGTCCATGCGGCGGGTGGCGAAGGAGCTGGGCAGCACGCCCATGGCGCTCTACCACTACGTGCGGGACAAGGACGAGCTGCTGATGCTCACCCTGTCCGGCACGGCGGCGGCGTTCCCGCGCCCGGAGCTGCCCGGGGACCCGCGCGAGCGGCTGGTGGCGGTGGCCGCGCACATGCACGACATCATCGGCCGGATCCCCTGGGTGCTGGACGTCCTGGCGCTGGGCGAGCTGACCGACCGCAACGCCCTGTGGATGGTCGAGGAGATCATCGACTGCGCGCTCGCCTGCGGCCTCTCCCCGGCCCACTCGGTGCGGGCGTACCGGACGATCTGGAGCTACGTCTACGGGGACCTGGTCTTCCGCAGGGCGGCGGCCCGCCGGGCGGAGAACCCGTCGCGCCGGGAGTTCTTCCCGGAGATGATCACCGAGGAGGACGCGGCGGAGCTGCCCCGGCTCGCCGGGATCAAGGACCGCTGGCGGGAGTACGCCGCCGACTACGGGACCGTCGAGGAGCTGGAAGCGATCGTGGACGGCCTGATCCGGCGCGGCACCCGGGGCACGAGGGCCTGAAGGCTCAGACCGACCGGCAATTGGGGGGCGGAGGTGCGGCTCAGCCCACCGCCTCGAAGCGCCAGCGGTGCACCGGGCGGGTGATCAGGGCGGCGTCGGGCTCGGGGAGTTCGGGGAGGTCGTCGTTGTACGAGGCGTCCTGCCACCACGTCATCACCAGGACCCGGTCCTGCGGGGCGCGCAGCAGTTCGCGGCGGTGCGGCTCACGGGCCAGCTCGGCGGAGCGTGCCCGCGCCCACTCCAGGAGTTCACCGCCGCGGCCCTCGGCGGCGCGGGCTTCCCACATCAGGACGACGGTCGCGGCACTCATGAGTACAGGTTGTCCTTGCTGATCTCGTGCACGTGGTCGTGGGAGTGGCTGTGCGCGGCGCCCGGCACATGCGGCTCCGTGACGGGCAGCGAGGAGTCCGCGGAGAGCTCCAGGTCGGAGGGGCGGCGGTTGCGGGCGACCATCTCCGCGCCGAGCGCCGCGACCATCGCGCCGTTGTCGGTGCAGAGCCCGGGACGCGGCACCCGCAGCCGGACGCCGGCCCGCTCGCACCGCTCCTCGGCCAGGGCGCGCAGCCGGGAGTTGGCGGCCACGCCGCCGCCGATCATCAGGTGGTCGACGCCCTCGTCCTTGCAGGCCCGGACGGCCTTGCGGGTGAGGACGTCCACCACGGCCTCCTGGAAGGACGCCGCCACATCCCGTACCGGCACCTCCTCGCCCGCGGCGCGCTTCGCCTCGATCCAGCGCGCCACCGACGTCTTCAGCCCGGAGAAGGAGAAGTCGTACGGGGCGTCGCGCGGGCCGGTCAGACCGCGCGGGAACGCGATCGACTTCGGGTCGCCCTCCTTCGCGAGGCGGTCGATGACCGGGCCGCCGGGGAAGCCGAGGTTCAGGACACGGGCGATCTTGTCGAACGCCTCGCCCGCCGCGTCGTCGATCGTCGCGCCGAGCGGGCGGACGTCGCTGGTGATGTCGGGGGCCAGCAGGAGCGAGGAGTGGCCGCCGCTGACCAGCAGGGCCATCGTCGGCTCGGGCAGCGGGCCGTGCTCCAGCTGGTCGACGCAGATGTGCGAGGCGAGGTGGTTGACCCCGTAGAGCGGCTTGCCGAGCGCGTAGGCGTACGCCTTCGCGGCCGAGACCCCGACGAGCAGGGCCCCGGCGAGCCCGGGGCCCGAGGTGACGGCGATCCCGTCGAGGTCGCGGGCGCTGACGCCCGCCTCCTTCAGGGCGCGCTCGATGGTGGGGACCATCGCCTCCAGATGGGCTCGGGAGGCGATCTCCGGGACGACGCCGCCGAAACGGGCGTGGGTGTCGACGCTGGAGGCGACGGCGTCCGCGAGCAGGGTCGTCCCGCGCACGATGCCGACGCCGGTCTCGTCGCAGGAGGTCTCGATGCCGAGTACGAGGGGTTCGTCGGCAGCCATCATTCAGTCCCGTTTTCCGCTACGTGTTCGTGCATGGTGAGGCGCATGACCAGGGCGTCGATGTTCCCCGGCTGGTAGTAGGCGCGCCGGAAGCCGATCGGCTCGAAGCCGAAGCGCTCGTACAGCTTCTGCGCGCGGGTGTTGTCGACCCGGACTTCGAGAAGCACGGTGGCGCACTCGAAGGCCGTGGCGTGCTTCAGCAGATCGGTGAGGAGTTCGGAGCCGAGGCCGGTGCCCCACGCCTCGCGGCTGACCGCGATCGTCTGGACGTCGGAGAGGTCGCCGAGGGCGGCGAGCCCGGCGTAGCCGACGATGCGCCCGGTGGCGGGGTCCTCGGCGACGACGTAGCGGCGGGTGGCCCCGGGGCCACGGGCGTGGGCCAGCTCGGACCAGAACATGCCGGGCGACCAGGCGTCGTCCGGGAACAGCGCGTGTTCGAGCTCCAGCACCGGTGCGATGTCCCACCAGCGCATCTCGCGCAGTACGGCGGCGGTGGCGGCGCTCACGTCGGGGTGACCACCTTGTAGTTCTTCGGGACCTGCGCGTCGGGCCTGCGCAGATAGAGGGGCTGCGGCTCCAGGAGCCGCTGCCCGGCGGCGAGGCGTTCGGCGGCGAGTGCGGCGAGCGCGGCGGCGGCGACGTGCTCGGGGCCGCGCGCGTCCGGGAAGGCGTCCGGGTAGAGCACCGCGCCCGCGCCGACCACGGGGAGCCCGGCGAGCGCTTCGGCGATGTCGGCGGGCCGGTCGACGGCGGGTTCGCCCGTACGGGTGCGGGCGTCCTCGTACCGTGCCCAGTAGACCTCCTTGCGGCGCGCGTCCGTCGCCACGGCGAACGGCCCCTCCAGGCCCTCCAGGCCGGCGGCGTACGCGAGGCCGTCCAGCGTGCACAGGCCGTGGACCGGTACGGAGAGGGCGGAGCCGAAGGTGGCGGCGGTGACCAGGCCGACCCGCAGGCCGGTGTAGGGGCCGGGGCCGACGCCCACGACCACGTCCGTCACGGCGTCGAGCTTCGTCCCGGCCTCGGCGAGGACCCGGTCGACGGCGGGGAGCAGCAGCTCCCCGTGCCTGCGGGCGTCGACCTGTCCCGAGGAGGCGATGACGGACGTACCGTCGTGCAGGGCGACGGTGACGGCGGGCGTGGCGGTATCCATGGCGAGCAAGAGCACGCAAACAGCCTACGGCTCCGCCGACGGCGTTACGGCGTCCGTACGGCGTCCCGGTCCGCACCCGCGCTGCTGCTACCGTCACCGGGTATCCGCGGGTACGACGTAAACGCTTGTACGACATGCGGCAGGCGGCGCCGAAAGGGGAGTTCACGGTGGCAAGGAGCAGCTCGGGAATCGTGGCCGGGCTCACTGCGGCGGCGGTCGCCGCGGTCGCCTTCCTCGCTTACCAGGCCTCGGCGAACGCCCCCGCCTCGGTAGTGTCCACGCCCGGCCCGAAGACGTCCGCCTCGGCCTCGGCGCAGCCCTCCGCCAAGCCGAAGCCCCCGGCCGACCCACTGGCGGTCCCGGCCGCCTCCGGCGAGGGCGAGCGCGTCGTGTACGCGCTGAAGGACCGCCGGGTGTGGCTGGTCGACGAGGACAACGAGGCGATCCGCACCTTCACCGTGATGCCGAGCCCCGTCAGCCCGCCGCCCGGGGTCCATCAGGTCACGTCGCGCTCGGGCACCGTCCGGGGTTCGGACGGCGTCCCGATCGAGCACGTGGTCCGCTTCGCGAACGTGGACGAGGTGACGATCGGCTTCAGCGCGGCGCAGGACGGCTCGATGGCCAGCCCGGACCCGACGTCGAAGACCGGCGGCGTCCGGATGAAGCGCGCGGACGGCAACGCGATGTGGACCTTCGCGACGGTCGGCGCGACGGTCGTCGTCGTCCCGTAGGACCCCGTTCGTCTCCGCTACGCGGCTTCGCGCCTGGCCGGCGGGGGAACCGCGCCGCGGGCGTCACGGCCGTCCGCTTCCTCCGCCGCGTCGTTCGGTGGGGTGGAGACCGCGGTGGCCGCGGCGCACGAGGCCAGCAGGTCTCTCATCGACAGGGCGGACGGAGTCGGTCGCGGCTGCGGTCGCGCTACGCGCTCGGGCGTCGGCATGGATGCCTCCTGGGTGCTCCGGTGGAGGGCATGGTTAGGCAGACCTAACCACGTCTCGTACCCATGTGACCACGACCACGGCCCCCCGCGCAACAGTTTACCGACACCCTGTCGGAAAGGTCTCGTGAAGGGCGGTGTCAGAAGACGGGCAGCGCGCTGAGCGAGGCGCCCTCCGTGAGGAAGACCCGTCCGCCGTCGGCCGTCAGCCAGTACCGGTCGGTGTGGTCGATCAGCGGGCGCCGTGCACCGGGCCGATCACCCGGGCGGCCTCGGTCTCCAGCCGGAAGCGGGTGCGGAAGACCGGATCGGAGGCGATCCTGGCGTGCATGGTCTTGAGGGCGACGACGCGACCGCCACCGGAGCGGGCCAGATAGACGGTGCCCATGCCGCCGCTGCCCAGCCGGGCCAGCGGGCGGTAGCCGCCCAGGTGCCGCGGGTCGTCGTGGGTGAGTGCCAGGAACATCGGCGATCAGCCCCGGGCCGTGGCGTGGGCGGTGGGCGCGCCCGCCGGGACGGGCAGCTCCGCGGCGAGGACCTCGGCCGACTGCCGGACCAGTTCGGCGGCGACCCGCGCGGGCAGCGGTACGGGGAACACGCCGTCGAGCACCGTGGCGCCCGCGCCCCCTCGGGTGACCGCCCCGGCGTCGGCGAGTTGGGCCGCCGGACGCGCCGCGTCCGGCCGGGTGGCCGGGTCGCGGGCCAGGCATCCGGAGACCGCGGCGCGCAGCGGGAGCGGCAGTTCGGCGCTCTCGGGGACGGTGTGGCCGGTGCTCGCGTACGCCAGGACCGTGCCGAGGGCGTACACATCGCCCAGCGGCCGCGGCAGGCCGCCCGTCAGTTGCTCGGGGGCGATGCTCGCGGGCTCCTGCCCGGAGTCCGCCGCGCCGCCGGGCCCGGCGGCGCGGACCGCGCCGAACCCGGTCGTCCGGGGCCCGTCGGACGTGAGCAGGACGGTGGCCGGGCAGAGCCCCGCGTGGGCCGTTCCGAGCGCGTGGACGGCGGTAAGCGAGCGGGCCAGCGCGACGCCCAGGGCCAGGACGAAGGCCACGGGGAGGGGCCCGCGGTGCGCCGCGAGCGCGGCGGGAAGCGGGAGGGCCGGGGCGTACGGGGCCGCGTACCAGGGCGCCCCGGAAGGATCGTGTCCGGTCTCGTGCACGGGCAGGAAGCCGGGTACGAAGGAGAGGCGGTGCGCACCCCGCGCCTCGGCGGACCAGCGCGCGGCGTCGGCACCGGGGCGGGGCAGGCACAGGAGGGCGGTGCCGTCCCCGTCGGCACGGCGGGCGATGTAGCGGCGCTCCGGGGAGGTCCGGCCGCCGTCCCGCGGGTCGAGGGCGGCCAGCAGGACGTACGGCCCGATGCGGGCCGGGTCGTCGTGCGTAGGTGTTCCATGCGCGTTCCCCCGTGGTCAGTGCCGAACGGAGCAACACTACTGATCCGTTGGGCACCCCACGTACGGGCCCTGCCCCGGCCGCCGGGGGGGTGGGGTTTACGCCAGGTCCGCCCGCAGCCCCGCCCAGCGCGCCCCGATGCCGACCAGGGTCACCTCGCGCCGCTCGTCGTCGGTGTCGCCGGTCGCGCGGTCGATGAGGACCCGCAGCCGGTCGTCGGCCAGCTCCTCGACCTTGCCGTCGCCCCACTCCACGACCACCACCGACTCCGGAAGCGACACGTCGAGGTCCAGGTCCTCCATCTCGTCGAGCCCGCCGCCCAGGCGGTACGCGTCGACGTGGACGAGCGCCGGGCCCTCGACCAGCGAGGGGTGGACGCGGGCGATGACGAAGGTGGGCGAGGTGACCGCGCCGCGCACGCCGAGGCCCTCGCCGAGGCCCCGGGTCAGGGTCGTCTTCCCGGCGCCCAGCTCGCCCGTGAGCATCACCAGGTCTCCGGGGGCCAGCACCCGGGCAAGGCGGCGGCCCAGGTCCTGCATCTGATCGGGGGAGGTGACGGTGAGCGCGACCGTGACGGCCTCGGGTACGGGTACGGCCCCGGCGGACTCCGGAGCGGTCGCCCCGCCGGGTTCCGGAGCGGTCGTCCCTGCGGTCTCCGGAGCGGTCTCAGCTGCCGGGCTGTTGTGCGGTGCTTCCATGTCCGCCAACGTTAGCGGCCGGCACCGTGCCGCTGCGTACGAGCAGGTCGGCCAGCCGGTCCGTGACCGTCTCCGGGTGCTCCAGCATCACCAGGTGCCCGGCGTCCGGCACGATCACCAGCTCGGCGTCGGGCAGGACGTCCGAGATGGCCTCGCTGTGCGAGCTGGGGGTGACCAGGTCCTTGTCCCCGGCCAGGATCAGCACGGGCACGTCCCGGAACGCGGGCAGCGCGCCGCTCTTGTCGTGCTCGGTGAAGGCCGGGTAGAACTCGGCGACCACATCGATCGGCGTGGACTCGATCATCCGTTCCGCGAACCGGGAGACCGCCGGGTCCACGTCCCGCGAACCGAACGAGTACCGCTTGATCAGCCCGGCGAAGAGGTCCGCCGTGGCCCGCCGCCCCTTCTCCACCAGCTCCGTCTGCGAACCGAGCGCATTCAGTACCCCGGGCAGCACCCGGCGCACCGCGTTCACGCCCGCCACCGGCAGCCCGAAGGTGACCTCGCCGAGCTTGCCGCCGGAGGTGCCGATCAGGGCGACGGCGGCGACCCGGTCGCGGATCAGGGCCGGGTACTGGTCGGCCAGCGCCATCATCGTCATGCCGCCCATGGAGTGCCCGACCAGCACCAGCCGGCCCTCGGGGGCCGCCGCGTCGATGACCGCCTTCAGGTCGCGGCCGAGCTGGTCGATGCCGACCGGCACCCCGTCCGCCTGGGCCCGGCCCCGCCCGGAGCGGCCGTGGCTGCGCTGGTCCCAGTAGACGGTGCGCACGAGGCCGCGCAGGGCGGCCCGCTGGAAGTGCCAGGAGTCCTGGCCGAGGCAGTAGCCGTGGCTGAGGACGACGGTGACCGGGGCGGGGGCCTTGCGCCCGAAGAGGCGACGGCGGCGGCTGCCGGACGTACCGGCGCCGCCCTCGTCGCCCGCGGACGCCTCGGTCTCCACCTCGTCGATCTCGTAGTACAGCTCGGTGCCGTCGTCGGCGACGGCCCGGCCCGGCGTACCGCGCAGCGATCCGTAGGGCCCGGTGGCGTCCAGTGCGAGGCGCGCCTTCTTTCGCATGCCGCGCCCGACGGTGAGCCGCTCGACGGCGACCCCGGCGGCCGCGCCGGCGGCGAGCACTCCTATCGCGGCTCCGGCGATCCCCGCCCGGCGCCAGCCGGCCGCCGTGGCGGCGGTCGCGTCGGCGGCGGCCCTCGCGCTGCTCCCGCTCACCGCGGCACGCTCCCGGTCGCACCGGTCTGATCCGTCTGATCGGCCGCGCCGGTCGGATCGGTCGCACCGGCCGTCCCGTTCACGTACACCCTGGGCACCCGGGCGCCGATGCGGGTGACGATCTCGTACGCGATGGTGTCGGCGGCCTCCGCCCAGTCCTGCGCGGTCGGCTCACCCCGGTCGCCCGGCCCGAACAGCACCGCTTCCGCGCCGGCTCCCGGCCGGTCGCCGTCGAGATCGACGACGAACTGGTCCATGGCGACGCGGCCCGCGACCGTGCGTGTCCTCCCGCCGACCAGGACGGGGCCCCGGCCCGACGCGTGGCGCGGGACGCCGTCCGCGTAGCCGACGGGGATCAGGCCGAGGGTCGTCTCCGTGGACGTCGTGTAGTGGTGGCCGTAGCTGACGCCGTGTCCGGCGGGGGCGTCCTTGACCAGGGCGACGGACGCGGCGAGCGTCATCACGGGGCGCAGCCCGAAGTCGGCGGGCGTGCCCAGCTCGGGGGCGGGCGAGATGCCGTAGATCGCGATGCCGGTCCGTACGAGGTCGAAGTGCGCCTCGGGGATCGTGAGCGTGGCCGGGGAGTTGGCCATGTGCCGTACCTCGGGGTCCACGCCCTCCTTCTCGGCGTACGCGACCATGTCGCGGTAGACGTCGAGCTGGGCGGCGATCGAGGGATGGCCGGGCTCGTCGGCGCAGGCGAAGTGAGACCACAGGCCGGTGATCCGGACGCGTCCGGTCCGCTCGGCGGCCAGGGCCTCGGTGACCAGTTCGGGCCAGTCGGCGGGCTGGCAGCCGCTCCGGCCGAGGCCGGTGTCGGCCTTGAGCTGGATCCTGGCCGGCCGGCCGGCCGCCGCGGCGGCCTCGACGACCTCGCGCAGCGCCCACATGCCGCTGACCGACACGTCGATGTCGGCCTCGATCGCCTCGCGCCAGGGGCCCCCGGGCGTCCACAGCCAGCACATGATCCGGCCGTCGAGACCGGCGGCGCGCAGGGCGAACGCCTCCTGCGGGGTCGCGGTGCCCAGCCAGGTCGCCCCGGCCTCGCGGGCGGCCCTGGCGCAGGGCACGGCCCCGTGCCCGTAACCGTCGGACTTCACCACGGCCATGAGCTGTGCCCCGGCCGCGCGCTCGCGCAGGACGCGCACATTGGCGCGCAGCGCGGCGAGGTCGATCTCGGCACGGGCTCTCAGGGACGCTGTCTCGTTCATCGCGCCCAGTCTCTCAGAGGCGTCGGTCGCCTCTCGGGCAGCGCACGCCGGTATCCAACCCTATGTACGTTTCATCACATGCTTCAGGTGGTCGACGAGGACCGGGACATGACTGTCGGCCACGTCCTTGACGGCGGTGATCAGCGTGACGGGCCCGCCCCCGCGCACCAGGCCGACGAGCCGCTCGACCGCCTCCGTGTGGGCGGAGTCGTCGAGCTCGGTGCGGTAGCGCTCGACGAACGTGTCGTGGCGCGCGCCGGAGCGGTCCTGGTGGTACCAGGAGCGCAGCTCGTCCGAGGGCGTGATGTCCTTCAGCCACAGGTCGATGTCGGCCCGCTCCTTGGAGACGCCCCGGGGCCAGAGCCGGTCGACGAGGACCCGGGTGCCGTCGCCGTCCTCCGGCGGGTCGTAGACCCTGCGTACGCGTACGGGTTCGCTGCCGCTCGCCATGTCTCCGACCGCCCTTCCGCCTCCGGGCCTTGGACCCACTGGCAATGGGTCTCAACCATCGCCCCGGCTCAGCCCGCCCGCACGTCGCGCCAGGCGGCCTGGATGCCGTCCGCGACGTCCTGCGCGGAGACCGGGGCCCCGTCCGAGCCGTGCCGGGCGGCGAGCCCGTGCAGGTAGGCACCCACGGACGCGGCGTCGCGCGGAGCGAGCCCGGCCGCGAGCAGGGACCCCGTGAGACCGGAGAGAACGTCGCCGCTGCCCGCCGTGGCGAGCCAGGACGTGCCGGTCGGGTTGACCCGTACGGGGGTGTCGCGGGCCTCCGCGATCAAGGTCGTGGAACCCTTGAGAAGCACGGTGGCACGGTAGCGGGCGGCCAGTTCACGCACCGCGGCGAGCCGCCCGGCCTCGACGTCCTCCCGGGCCGTGCCGAGCAGGGCGGCGGCCTCCCCCGCGTGCGGGGTGAGGACGGTGGGGGCCGTCCGGGTCCGCACGGTCTCCGCGTCCAGCAGCCGCAGCCCGTCCGCGTCGACCAGTACGGGGACCTCGGCGCCCAGCACATCGGCGACGGCCGCCTCCGCGCTCCGCCCGTCGCCGAGCCCGGGGCCGACCACCCAGGCCTGCACCCGCCCGGCCTTCGACGGCGGCCCGGCGTGCACCAGCGCCTCGGGGTAGCGGGCGATCACCGCGTCCGCGCCCGGTCCGACGTACCGCACGGCCCCTGCCCCGCCACGCAGCGCGCCCGCGACCGCGAGGACCGCCGCGCCCGGGTAGCGCTCGGACCCGGCGACGACGCCGACGACCCCGCGCCGGTACTTGTCGCTCTCCGGGCCCGGCGCCGGCAGCAGCGCGGCGACGTCCGCGTACTGGAGCGCCTCCAGGTCCGGCGGCTCGGGCAGCTCCGGGCCGAGCCCGATGTCCACCAGCCGCAGGGCCCCGGCGTGTTCGGCGGCCGGGTCGATCAGGAGGCCGGGCTTGTAGGTGCCGAAGGTGACCGTCGCGGCCGCCCGGACCGCGTCGCCTTGCACCTCCCCGGTGTCGGCCTCCACCCCGCTCGGCAGGTCGACGGAGAGGACCGGCGTACGGTCCCGGGTCACCGTGTGCAGCAGCCCGGTGGCGTCCTCGCGCAGCCCGCCGCGCCCGCCGATGCCGGTGATGCCGTCCACCACGAGGTCGAGCACGCCGAGCCCGTCCGGCCCGTCGACGACCTGCCCCCCGGCC
>NZ_NEUE01000224.1 GCF_002910905.1 Streptomyces sp. SM11
GCCGCCCCCGAGGCGGCGGACGCCGACACGCACGATATTGCCGTCATCGGCGTCGACGGGGTGTTCCCCAACGCCGGGAGCACCGACGAGCTGTGGCGGGTCCTGGTGGAGGGCGAGGACTGCCTGACCGAGGTACCGGCCTCCCGCTGGGACATCGACGCCTACTACGGGACGGACGGCGCCCCCGGCACCGTCTACCTGCGGCGGGCGGGCTTCGTCGAGGGCCTGACCGACTTCGACCCCGGCTTCTTCCGGCTCTCGCCCGCCGAGGCCGAGTGGATCGACCCGCAGCAGCGCCACCTCGTCCAGTCCGCCTGGCGGGCCCTGGAGGACGCGGGCCTGGCGGGCAAGGCCCAGATGGCCACCGGTGTCTTCGTCGGCGCCAGCTACCAGCACTACCGCGACACCGTCGTCGGAGACGTCGTCCAGACGCCCGCCGGTCTGGGCAACCACAACGCGATCCTGGCGAACCGGGTGAGTTTCTTCCTGGATCTGCACGGTCCGAGCATGACGATCGACACGCTGTGCTCGTCGTCGCTGGTGGCGCTGCACACGGCGGTGCGCAGCATTCGCGCGGGGGAGTGCGAGCAGGCCCTCGTCGCCGGCGTGCACCTGGGCATGTCCCACCAGTACTTCCAGCTCGGCTCCCGCCTGCGCTCGTTCTCCCCGTCCAACGCCCTGCGGCCGTTCGACTCTGGTGCGGACGGGTTCGTGCCGGGTGAGGGTGTGGTGACGGTGGTGCTGAAGCCGTTGCGGGCGGCTCTGCGTGACGGTGACCGGGTGCGTGGTGTCGTCAAGGGCACGGCGGTGAACCACGGTGGCCGTACGAGTGGGTTGACGGTGCCGAGCAGTGCGGCGCAGCAGTCGGTGATCTCGGCCGCGCTCGCGGATGCGGGGGTGCCGGTGGAGTCGGTTGGCATGGTGGAGGCGCATGGTACGGGGACGAGTCTGGGTGACCCGATTGAGGTCGAGGGGTTGACGCGTGCGTGGCGTGCGCTGACGGATCGTTCGCAGTTCTGTGCGATTGGTTCGTTGAAGGGGAATGTGGGTCATCTGGAGCCGGCGGCGGGTCTGGCGGGTTTGGTGAAGGTGTTGTTGTCGATGGAGCGGGGTGTGGTTCCGCCGTCGCTGCATGTGGTGCGGCCCAATGACCATATTCGTTTCGAGGGCACGCCGTTCTTCTTGGCGGACCGGGTCATGGAGTGGCCGCGTCCTGAGGACGGTCTGCGGCGTGGTGCGGTGAGTGCGTTCGGGATGGGCGGGGTCAACGCGCATGTGATCCTGGAGGAAGCACCCACCGCCGTGGTCCGGGGTGTACCCGTCCCGGAGTCGCTCGTGGTGCGCGTCACCGGCGCGGACGAGACGGCCGTACGGACACTGGCCGGGTCCTACGC
>NZ_NEUE01000225.1 GCF_002910905.1 Streptomyces sp. SM11
CCGCGGTGCCGCGCCGGGCGGCCCGCCGGGCATCTCGCCGGTTGCCGCGTCGGGCTTCGGACGTGCCTTCCGGGGCGGCCCGTCCGGCCCGTCCGGCCCGTCCGGTGCGGGCCCGACGGACGCGGGTGCAGGTGCGGTCACGGCGTAGGGGCCCAGCGCCTCGACGGGAGTTCCGCACCCGGCGCAGGCCAGGGCTCCGTTGAGATGCCGTCGGCACGGGTGGCAGTAATCCATGGCGCCCGCAGGCTAGGCGCGCACCGAACAACCAGGGAAGCCGCACAGGTGAGGATCTTGTGAGGAAGGCCGGATTCCGGTGACAGCCGGTCCGATTCGCCTGACACGCGGGAGGATGGGCGGCATGACCGCCCCCACCCCCTTCGGCCCCCTTGAGTTCCAGCTCGTCCTGCTGCGGCGGATGGCCGACCACCAGCCCGGCCTGGTCGAGGAGGCCCGGCACGAACTGGGCGCCTCCCTCGCCGACATGAGGGAGGCCAACCGCCGCTGGCAGGCCATGGCCCGGGCGCCCCGGGGGCGGGGGTCGCTGCGGCGCTACCGCTCGGTGCTCGGCGCACCGGAGGCGGCCCTGCCGCGCCGGGTCGGGGACCTGGAGTGCGAGGCGCTGCTGTGGCCGGTACCGCTCTGGCCGGACCTGCGGTTCGAGGTGATGGCCGGTCCCGGCGGGGCCGTGTGGAACGAGTGGCTGGTCCGGGCCCCGGGCGCGGCCGGGCCCGGACCGACCTCGCCGGACGCACTGCGCCCCTGGTCGTGCACCGTGGACGAGGCGGCCCGCGCCTTTCCCCCGGCCCGGCCGATGGAGGGCAGCGCCCCGACCCGGTGGTCGCTGGCCGTCACCGACCCGGCCACCGGACAGGAGCGTGTCGCCGAGTTCACCTGGGGCCTGTTCCAGCGGCTGCTTCCGGCCCGCTGAACTGAGGAGCCGTCAGCTCCTGCCCCCCTTACGGCGCAGCTCGGCGCGCGCGACGGGCCGGGGAGCGCGACCATGCAAGGAGAGACCGGCGGCCGCCGGTGCCCCCATCCGCGCTCTCGGGAGAACTCGCCGTGACCGTCAGCCTTGAACAGTTGCAGCGTTGCCATGTCGCCGTCGATCTCGGGGCCGCGAGGACCCGGGTGTACGTCAAGGGGCTGGGGCTCGTCGTCGACGAACCGAGCGTCGCCGCCGTCAACACCCGTACGGGCTCCCTCATCGCCGTCGGCGCGCTCGCCGAGCAGATGACCGGCCGCACCCCCGACTACATCCGGGTCGCCCGCCCCGTCTCCGGCGGCACCGTCGTCGACATCGAGATGGCCCAGCGGATGCTGCGCCACCTGCTGGGCGACAAGCTCCGCCGCCAGTTGCGCCGCAAGCCCCGGCTGCGCGCCGCCGCCTGCACCCCGCACGACGCCGATCCGCTGGCCCAGCGCGCGACGGTGGAGACTCTGGTCGGGCTCGGCGCCCGCCGGGTCGAGCTGGTGGACACCCTGATCGCGGCAGCCGTGGGCTGCGGGCTGCCGGTCGAGCAGCCGACCGCCACCATGATCATGGTGTGCGGGGCCGCCACCACCCAGATCGCGGTGCTCTCGCTCGGCTCCATCGTGACCGCCGTCCGGATCCCGGTGGGCGGCAACGCGATCGACGAGGCGATCATCCAGCATCTGCGTCAGCACCACGAGCTGCTGCTCCCGAGCCAGTCCGTGCGCCCGCTCCAGCTGGCGCTGCACGGCAACGGCCTCCAGCTCACCGGCCCCGCCCTCACCGAGATCCATGGCCGCGACGTGGCGACCGGACTCGCCCGCTCGGTGCAGGTCGACACCGCCGCCGTACGGCAGGCCATCCACACTCCGCTCACCGCGGTGCTCGACGGCGTGGGCAAGGTGCTCCGCGACTGCCCGCCCGACCTGGTGGCCGACCTCGCGGACCGCGGGATCATGATGGTGGGCGGCAGCGCGCTGCTCCCGGGCCTCGACCAGATGCTGCGCGACGCGACGGGAATGCCGGTGCACATCGCGGAGCGCCCCGACATCTGCTCGGTGCTCGGCCTGGGCGCGATGCTGGACGGCAAGGTCCAGCCGATGGTCCTCAACCCGCTGGTGGGGTGAGCCCGTCGGCAGGGATCCGGTGGTGGTACGGCCGATGCGGACGGCGCGGGTGAAGGGGCCCCTGGAGCCCGGTCCGGCCGCGGCCGGGCGGCTGCCGATGCTCCTGGAGGCGGTCCTCAACGTCGGCAGCGACCTGGAGCTGGGCTCCACCCTCCAGCAGATCGTGGACACCGCCACCGCCCTCACCGGGGCCCGCCAGGGTGCGCTCGGGGTGCTCGCCCCGGACCGGGACCGGATCGACGGGCTCTACACCGCCGGGATGACGGAGGCGGAGCGGCGCGACCTCGACCTGTTCCCGGACGACCCGTCCGGGGGGCCGTCAGCCCTCACCCGGCAGGACCTTCCGCCGGGCTGTACGCCGGACTGTCCCCCGGTGCGAAGCTTCCTCCGGGCCTCGATCCGGGTGCACTCCGAGGTGTTCGGCCACCTCTGTCTCGCCGGGAAGCCGTCCGGGCCGTTCACCGACACGGACCAGGCCCTGCTGCGGGTCCTCGCCGCCCAGGCCGGCATCGCGATCGGCAACGCCCGGCTGTACGAGACGGCCCGGCAGCGCGAGCGCTGGATCGAGGGCGCGGCGGCCGTCACCACGGCCCTGCTGACCGGTACCGACGCGGCCGACGCGCTGATGACGGTGGCCGAGCGGGCCCGGGTCCTGGCGGGCGCGTCGGCCGGGGTGATCCTCCAGCCGACGGAGGAGGGCGGGATGGAGATCGTCACCGCCTCGACGCCGGACGATCCGGCGGGCATCCTCGGCACGGTGATCGAGCCCGGTTCCGCCGTGCTGGTGCAGCTGCTCGGCGGCGAACCGGTCTTCATCGACGACTCGGCCACCGACCCCCGGATGACCACCGGCGTGCGCTCCCGGTTCGGGCCGAGCATGATGCTGCCGCTGCAGAGCGGCGGGCGGCTCATCGGCACGCTCGCCCTGCCCCGGCGGCGCGGCGAGCGGCCCTACACGGACGTGGACCGGCTGCTGGCGACCCAGTTCGCCTCGCAGGCGGCGCTGGCCCTGGTGCTGGCGGACGCGCAGGCCGACCGGGAGCAGCTCGCGGTGTACGAGGACCGCGACCGGATCGCCCGTGACCTGCACGATCTGGTGGTCCAGCGGCTCTTCGCCACCGAGATGATGCTGGAGTCGACCCGGCGGCGGGCAGCGTCGGAGGAGATTCACGGCACCGGGCCCGGCGGAGGGACGGAGGGCGGGGAGTCAGAGGCCGAGGAAGACGGCGCGGAGGCCGGGGACGACGGGGAGGCGGAGACCCGGGACGGCACGGAGGCGGAGGCCGTTGTACTGCTGGGCCGGGCCGTGGACGAGCTGGACTCCACCATCCAGGAGGTCCGCACCGCGATCTTCGCCCTCCAGCAGCCGCCCGCCGAGGCCCCGAGCACCTTCCGGGGCCGGGTGCTGCGCGAGACCGGGGGCGCGGCGGCCCTGCTGGGCTTCCCGCCGTCGGTGCAGTTCACCGGGGCGGTGGACACCCTGGTGAGCGAGGAGACGGGCCGGGAGCTGCTGGCCACCCTGCGCGGGGCGCTGGCCGCCGCACACCGCAGGCCCGGGGTGTCGGCCATCGAGGTGGAGGTGGACGCCACGGTCCGGCTGCCGGACGGAGCGACCGGGGTGCGGCTGGTGGTCTCGGACGACGGGCGCGGCGAGGATGGCCGTCCGACGACGGTGACCTGGCAGACCCCGGTCTGACCCGGGGTGCCCGGCGGGCGGGATTCAGCGCTTCGGGGCCGCCCGCAGAGCGATCCGGGTGTTGGAGTGGGCGATGCCCGCCTCCCGCTTCAGCCGGCGCAGCAGGGTGTCCAGTGCTCCCGGGTCGGCGGCGGTGGCCCGTACGAGGTAGTCGTGGCCGCCCGTCACGTGCACGACCTCCGTGATCCCGGGAAGCATCAGCACCGAGCGCTCGAACTCCTCGTTCGTCGTGTCGAGGCGCAGCGTCACATCGATGAAGACGACCAGGCCCGAACGGGTGTCGGCGGCCGGGTCGACGATGACGGTGAAGCCTCGGATGACCCCGTCACGGCGCATCCGGCGGACCCGGTCGCCCGCCGCGTTGGCGCTGAGCCCCACGCGTACGCCCAGATCCCGGTACGAGATCCGGGCGTCCTCCTGGAGAATGCCGAGGATTTCCCTGTCCAGCCGATCCATACCGCGATTGTCCCAGCTTGCGGCGATATCGGCTGAGGAGGGCCCGCCGAGAACCGCTGCCCCCGGTCGGCGCAGCCCGGCGGGCCGTGCGCTGCCCCGCATCCTTGACTTGCCTGTGTGGACACCTCCGTCAAGCAGTCCCCCGAGCCGCCCGCCCCGGCGGCGGCCGCACCGTCCGCGGCTGCGTACCGCAATCTCGTCATGGCGACGGCCGGCTTCGCGCTGACCTTCTGGGCGTGGAACCTGATCGCGCCGATGTCCGGGGATTACCAGGACCGGCTGGCGCTCAGCTCGTTCCAGCAGTCCTTCCTCGTGGCCGTGCCGGTGCTCGTCGGGTCGCTCGGCCGGATCCCGGTGGGGGCGCTGACCGACAGGTACGGCGCGAAGCTGATGTTCCCGCTGATCTCGGCGCTGACGATCGTGCCGGTGCTGTTGCTGATCCCGGCGAAGAACTCCTACGGGGCGATGCTCGCGGTGGGCTTCCTGCTGGGGCTCGGCGGGACGACGTTCGCGATCGGCGTTCCGCTGGTCAACTCGTGGTTCCCGCCCGCCAGGCGGGGCTTCGCGCTGGGCGTGTTCGGGATGGGCATGGGCGGGGTGGCGCTGTCGGGCTACTTCACGCCGCGCATCGCGAAACACGGTGACAACCTGCCCTTCCTCGTGGTCGCGGGGGCGCTGGCGGTGTTCGTGCTGCTGGCCGCCGTGCTGGTCAGCGACCACCCCGGCCGGAAGATCCCCACGGACACGCTGGTGCACCGGCTCGGCGAGGCCGGGAAGCTGCGGGTGACCTGGGAGCTGTCGGCGCTGTACGCGATCGGCTTCGGCGGCAGCGTGGCGTTCGGAGTCTATCTGCCGACGTATCTGAAGACCTGGTAAGAGATGTCGCCGACCGAGGCGGGCACCAAGGCCGCCGGGTTCGCGCTGGTCACGGTCGTCCTCCGGCCCGTAGGCGGCTGGCTCTCGGACCGGGTCCATCCGGCGCTGGTGACCTCGGCGGCTCTTCTGCTGGCCGCTCTGATGGCGATCGTGCAGGCCTTCGAGCCGCCGCTGTACCCGGTCGGCACGATCGCGCTGCTGGCCATGGCGGCCAGGCTCGGCACCGCGAGCGGCAGTGTGTTCGCACTGGTCTCCCAGGTGACGCCACAGCCGAAGGTGGGCAGCGTGACGGGCCTCGTCGGCGCGATGGGCGGGCTGGGCGGGTTCGTGCCTCCGTTGGTGATGGGCGCGATCTACAGCACCAAGGACTCGTACGCGATCGGCTTCATGCTGCTGTCCGACCTGGCGTTGGCGGGATGCGTATACGCGTACGGGCGGATGCGGGACGTCCGGCGCGACGGGTGATCCCCTCGGATGTGTGAGACCGGATGCGCGCCGATGGGGGGCGTAGCCGCCCGACTCCAACGGGTCGGTGTCGTCGCCGGTGGTGAGGCAGAGGCTCCCAGCGGCATCGGTCAGCCGGACCGTGCCATCGCGTGCGGAGTGCGGCACGGACCGGCCCGGCAGCACGGCGAGTGACGTGGCCTCGCCCCGTTCGGCAGCGCCGAGGGCGTGTTGGACCTGCTGGTGGTCGGCGGCGGGGATGTCGGCCGCGACACGTGGGACGCGGGCCTCGGGATCGGCGGCAACGGCCGGGCCGGTGGCGGGGACGGCGAGCGCGGCCGCGAGGAGTGCGGCGAGAGGGGTGGCGCATCCGGAACACCGTGGGGGCGCGGGTGACGCTGCCCTCATCGCCGCCGGGGCCCCGGCGGCGGCCGACCCGAAGCCCTAGGCTTCCCGGCGTGACCCTCCTTCTTCCCGCGCTCCAGTCCCCCACCGGCCCGGCGGCCTCCCGGGAGGCCGTCCGCTTCGGTGATCTCTCCCTGACCTACGGCCGGCTGGCCGGGGCCTCCGCCGCACTCGCCGCCCGCGTCACGGACGCGGGCCGGGTCGCCGTCTGGGCCACCCCGACGCCGGAGACGGTGATCGCGGTGGTGGCGGCGCTGCGGGCCGGGATTCCGGCTGTACCACTCAACCCCCGCACGGGCGCACGCGAGTTGGCTCACATTCTGGCCGACAGCGAGCCCACGGTCGTGCTGGCAGGACCGGACGACGCGCTGCCGCCCGCGCTGGAGAAGCTGCGGCGCGTGACGGTGAACGGTTGGGCAGATACCGGAGCCCTGGAGGGGCACGGGGCCGACGGGGCGGGCGAGGCGGCCCCCCTGGCCCCGGCCGCGGTGGCGGGCGAGGCCGGCCCCGAGTCCCCCGCCCTGATCGTCTACACCTCCGGCACCACCGGCCCGCCCAAGGGGGCCGTCCTGCCCCGCCGGGCCATCGCCGCGTCCCTGGACTCGCTGGAGGACGCCTGGGGGTGGACCGGCGACGACGTCCTGGTCCACGCCCTGCCGCTGTTCCACGTCCACGGCCTGATCCTGGGCGTCCTCGGCCCTCTGCGGCGTGGCGGATCCGTGCGCCACCTGGGGAGGTTCTCACCCGAGGGCGTGGCCCGTGAGCTGGGGTCCGGGGGCACGATGCTGTTCGGTGTGCCGACGATGTACCACCGGCTGGCGGAGGCGCTGGACGCGCCCGAGGGAACCACCGAACGGGACGCGCTGGCCGGTGCACTGACGGGTGCCCGGCTGCTGGTGTCCGGGTCGGCGGCGCTGCCCGCGCACGACCACGAGCGCATCGCGGCGGCGACCGGGCGGCGGGTGATCGAGCGGTACGGGATGACGGAGACCCTGATGAACACGGGGATCCGGGCGGACGGCGCCCCGCGCCCCGGCACGGTGGGCCCGCCGCTCGCCGGGGTGGAGCTGCGTCTGGTTGAGGAGGACGGCACGGTGCTCGACGCGGCAGGGGCGATCGGCGAGATCCAGGTCCGGGGCCCGAACCTGTTCACCGGCTACCTCAACCGGCCCGACGCCACCGCCGCCGCGCACACGGCGGGCGGCTGGTTCCGTACGGGGGACGTCGGCACGGTGGACGAGGACGGGTACGTCACGATCGTCGGGCGCAGGGCCACCGACCTGATCAAGAGCGGCGGCTACAAGATCGGCGCGGGCGAGATCGAGAACGTGCTCCTGGCCCACCCCGGGGTCCGGGAAGCAGCCGTGACCGGCGAGGAGGACTCCGACCTGGGCGAACGGGTGGTGGCCTGGGTGGTCGCGGCCGACCCCGACGCTCCGCCCCTGGCGGAGGAGCTGGCGGACCATGTGGCGGCCCAGCTGGCCCCGCACAAGCGCCCGCGCACGGTGCGCTACCTGGACGCCCTGCCCCGCAACGACCTGGGCAAGATCATGAAGAGGTCGCTCCATGCCCGATGAAGCCCCCACCCAGCCCGATGAAGCCGCCTTCCGGCCGACGGCCCGGGAGATGATCGCGCTGCTCACCGGTACCGCGGGCTTCACCGAGCACCGCCCTCCGGCGCGTCCCCTGCCGCCGGACGGTCCGCTCGGCTGGGCGGGGTACGACGCGGCGCGGGAGCGGGCCGGGGCGCGGACCGGCGAGGAGGAGTCCGTGGTGTACGGCACCGGGGTCGTCGGGGACCGCGCGTGCGTCCTGCTCTCCTTCGAGTTCGGCTTCCTGGGCGGCTCGCTGGGCCGACTGGCCGGAGACCGGCTGGCGGCCGCGTACGAGTTGGCCCTGACCCGGCGGCTGCCCCTGCTCGCGCTCGTCGCCACCGGCGGCAGCCGCATGCAGGAGGGCATGGTCGCCCTCACCCAGCTCCAGCGGGTGGCCGCCGCCGCCACCCGGCTGCGGGCGGCCGGGCTCCCGCAGATCGCCGTGGTCCGCGACCCGACGACCGGCGGTGGCTGGGCCACGGTGGGGGCGGGCGCCGATGTGGTGCTGGCGCTGCCCGGTGCGCAGGTCGGCTTCGCCGGTTCCCGGGTGCGGCCGCCGGACGCGGATCCTCACGCGTACAGCGCCGAGGGCCAGTTCGCCGCGGGCCAGGTGGACGCGGTCGTGCCGCCCGGTGAGCTGGCCGCCACGGTGACGCGCTGGCTGCGCGCGCTCGGCCCGCACGACGCGCTCCCCGCCGCCCCGTTGCCCCGCGCACTGTCGGCGGCCCGGCTGCCGGAGACCGGACGGGAGGCGGTGGCGCAGGCCCGCGATCCGCGGCGGCCGCGCGCGGAGGCGTATCTGGCCGACCACTTCGCCGTACGGCTCCCCCTCCACGGCGACCGGTGCGGCGGCACGGATCCGGGGCTGCTGTGCGGCTTCGGGCTGCGCGCGGACGGGCTGCCCGTCGCGTACGTCGCCCAGTGCGGGACCCCGACCCGTCCGGCCGGATACCGCGCGGCGGCCCGGACGATCCGGCTGGCGGACCGGCTCGGCGTCCCCGTCCTCACTCTCGTCGACACCCCGGGCGCGGCCAACGACGCCGAGGCGGAGCGGACCGGCGCGGGCGCGGCCATCGCGGACACGTTCGCGGCCATCGCGGCGGCCCGGGTCCCGGTGACGACTCTGGTGATCGGCGAGGGCGGCTCGGGCGGGGCGCTGGCTCTCGCGGCGCCGGACAACACCCATGTCACGGCGGACAGTTACTTCTCCGTCATCGCCCCGGACCTGGCCGCCGCGATCCTCAAGCGGCCGCCGACGGAGACCGGTGCCACCGCCGACCAGCTACGGCTGCGTCCGCAGGACCTCCTGGACCTGGGCTTCGCCCGCTCGATCGTCGGCTGAGCGAGGGGAATGTTCAGGGCTGCGGGTCGCGGGCGTCGTAGCGGGCGAAGGCGCGCCACTTCAGCGCGAGCAGGGCCACGCCGGTCACGCACAGGATGCCGCCGCCGGTGACGGCGACGGCGGGCGAGACGAGGTCGGCGACGGAGCCCGCCAGGAAGTCCCCGAGGCGGGGGCCGCCCGCCACGACGACGATGAAGACGCCCTGGAGCCGGCCGCGCATCTCGTCGGGAACGGCCGCCTGGAGCATGGTGTTGCGGAAGACCATGGAGATGGTGTCGGCGCATCCGGCGAGCGCCAGGAAGAGCAGCCCGAGCCAGAGGTTGCGGGTGAGCCCGAAGACGGCGATGGCGATGCCCCAGGAGCCGACGGCCAGCAGCACCGCGAGTCCGTGCCGCCGGATCCGGCCGAGCCAGCCGGAGAACACCCCGCCGAGCAGCGCGCCGAGGGCCGGGGCGGCGACGAGCAGTCCGGTGGTCCGGGCGTCACCCCCGTACCAGAGGACGGCGACGACCGGGAAGAGGGCGCGGGGGTGGGCGAGGACCATCGCGCACAGGTCGGTGAAGAAGGTCATCCGCAGGTTGGGCCGGGTCCCGAGGAAGCGCAGCCCGTCCAGGACGGAGGCCCGCTTGCCCGTGTCGCCTTCGTTCCGCTCGGGCAGCATCGAGGGCAGCCGCCACATGGCGTACAGGGAGGCGGTGAAGCAGACGGCGTCCACGCTGTACGCGGCGCGGTAGCCCCACCAGCCGACGATCAGGCCGCCCAGCATCGGCCCGACGAGCATGCCCGTCGTGGTGGTCATGGAGTTCAGCGCGTTGGCGGCGGGCAGCTGCTCGGCCGGCAGCAGCCGGGCGATCATCGAGGAGCGGGCCGGTGCGTTGAGGGCGAAGCAGACGGCCTGGAGGGCGACGACCGCGTACAGCGGTCCGACCCGCTCGATGCCCGCGAGGGCCGCCGCCACCAGGACGACGGACAGGACGAACGACCCGATGGCGCTGAAGAGCCCGAGCTTGCGCCGGTCGACGGTGTCGGCGACGGCCCCGCCATAGAGCCCGAAGACCACGAGCGGCACGAGCGAGCAGAACCCGATGAGCCCCACGGAGAACGCGGACCCGGTGATGTCGTAGACCTGGAGCGAGACCGCCAGCGCCGTCATGCCCTGGCCGACCCAGGAGACGGTGTTCCCGAACCAGAGCCGCCGGTAGTCGGGCGAGAGCCGCAGCGGGGTGAGGTCGGCGAATATGGGGATGCGGCACCCGGGTGGTTCGGTCGTTTCGGTCACAGGGGATGGTAGCCAGCCCCTCCCCGGCGGACCGGTGTCAACCCACCGCCTGCCGCGGGGACGACTGCCGCACGGTTCCTACGATGCCCGTTTGACGCTCTCCCCTGTAAACGGGGGAGATTCCTACGGCTCGCGCCGAGAGACTTCCTGTTTCATCGCCGACCGCCCGCCCGGAGGACTCCGTCGAGGTCTTACACCAGCTCCACAGGCTTCGGCCGCCCGTCCGGCGGCAAGAAGGTTCTTGGCCGCGTTCACGTCCCTGTCGTGGGTCGTTCCGCAGTCGCACGTCCAGGTGCGGACGTTGAGCGGCATCTTGCCCTGCAAGGCGCCGCAGTCGGAGCACAGCCTGGAGGAGGGGAACCACCGGTCGACCGCGATCACGTCGCGCCCGTACCAGGCCGCCTTGTACTCCAGCATGGAGCGGAACTCGCTCCAGCTCGCATCCGAGATGGCTCGGGCGAGTGTGTGGTTCTTGACCATGTTGCGCACGGTCAGGTCCTCGATCACGAGCGTTTGGTTTTCGCGCACGAGTCGAGTGGTGATCTGGTGGAGCAGGTCACGGCGGCGGTCCGCGACGCGGGCGTGCGGCGACCTTACGCCGCGCCTTGGCCCGGTTATTGCTTCCCTCGGCCTTCTTCGCGAGGTTCCGCTGAGCCTTCGCGAGCCGGGCGCGGTCCTTGCGTTCGTGCCTCGGGTTGGTGATCTTCTCGCCGGTCGAGAGGGTCAGCAGGTGAGTCAGGCCGACGTCGATGCCGACCGCCGTATCGGCCTTGGGAAGCGGCTTCACGGATGCGTCGTCGCACAGCATCGAGACGAACCAGCGTCCCGCCGCGTCCTGCGACACGGTCACCGTGGACGGGTTCGCCCCCTCGGGGAGCGGCCGGGACCTCACGATGTCGAGCGGCTCGCGCATCTTGGCCAGCGTCAGCTTCCCGTCACGGAACCGGAATCCGCTGGTGGTGTACTCGGCGGACTTCCGCGACGTGCGCTTGGACTTGAAGCGCGGGTACTTGGCCCGCTTGCCGAAGAAGTTGGTGAACGCCGTCTGCAAGTGCCGCAAGCACTGCTGCAACGGAACGCTGGACATCTCGGAGAGGTAGGCCAGTTCCCCGGTCTTCTTCCACACCGTCAGCATCGCCGACGTCTCGTTGTAGTTGACCCGCTCCTGCCGAGTCCACGCCTCAGTACGTGCGGCGAGCGCCATGTTGTAGACCTTCCGCACGCATCCGAACGTGCGCGACAGCTCGGCTGCCTGCGCATCGGTCGGATGGAAGCGGTACTTGAACGCCCGCTTCACCTTGTCCGCGGCCACGCTCAGAAACTAGCGACCCTGCGACTTAAGATCAACCTGCGGGTCGAAGCACTGCGACCGGCCCTGGCGGCGAATCCCGGCTGGTTTGCCCTGCTCCGCAGGCGCTGTTTCCTCCCCGAGCCAAAGCACGGGGATCCACACAGGAGGAAAAGATGAAACATCGAATCGCTCCGGACCAGTGGGAACAGCGCACACGAACCCCGCTGCTGGCGCTGGCTGTGGTATTCGCCGTCTCCTACGCCGTCCCCGTCCTCGCTCCGGGCGCACCGGTCTGGACGCACACGGCGTGCCGGGCGGCCGAGTGGGTGGTGTGGGCGGCGTTCGCCGGAGACTACGTGACGCGGCTGCTGCTCGCTCCCGGGAAATGGGCCTTCGTCCGCAGTCATCCGCTGGACCTGCTGGCCGTGGCCCTGCCGCTGGTCCAGCCGCTGCGCCTGCTGCGGCTGGTGTCCACCCTGCTGCTGGTGGGCGGGCGGGCCAGGCACGCGCCGCAGATCACGATGACCGTCTATGTCGCCGGGTCGGTCGTCGGCCTCATGATGTTCGGTTCGCTCGCGGTGCTCCAGGTCGAGCGGGACGCGCCGAGCGGCAACATCCGCACGATCGGGGACGCGGTGTGGTGGTCCTTCACCACCATGACGACGGTGGGATACGGGGACCTGGCGCCCACCACCGGGCTCGGCAGGCTGCTCGCCGTGGGACTGATGCTCTCCGGCATCGCGCTGCTCGGTGTCGTGACGGCGAACATCGCGGCCTGGTTCATCTCCCGGTTCGACCGGGAGAACGCCGAGGGACAGAAGCAGACGGCCCTCCTGGAAGCCCTGACCGCGGAGGTCACCGCTCTGCGGGCCGAGGTGGCGGGCCTGACGGGCACCTCCGAGCTCGAAGCACCGAAGGTGCCCGGCCCCTCCTCTGCCGGACCGTGTGCGCGCACGGTCCGGAACGTGGTTCCGGGTGAGTAGGCGACGCTACCGCCAGGGCTCGGTCACCCGGCCGGACGGGTGCCGGTGGCTCCATCCCGGGTGCGGCTTCCGCGGGCGACACCTCAAGCGGTCCTACGTTGTTGGTGGGTTGGACGGGCCAGTCGTAAGGTCCAGAGGCCCAGAGACTCCGGGTATGGCTTTCAAGCGGTTGCCCTTGATGGTTCATGCCACCTGGCCGCCCGGAGTCTCACGACGACTCGGCCGCTGATTAGGAGCTGCGAGCACCTGCGGGTGCATCGCTGAGTAGGACCACGCTGGCGAGGTCGTTCGGGAGAACAGCAATCACCGACGGACCGGAGGAACCCGTGCCCCAGATCTGGGCAGGCGTGGACATAGGCAAGACCCGTCACCACTGCGTGGTCCTGGACGCGGAAGGCAAGCGACTGCTGTCGCGCCGCGTGCTGAACGATGAGCCGGAACTGCCGGCTCTGCTCGCCGATGTGCTGGCGATCGACGAGGACGCCGTGTGGGCGGTCGATGTCGCCGACGGCATGGCGGCCTTGCTGATCAGCGTGCTGCTCAATCACAGCCAGCAGCTGCTCTACATCCCCGGTCTCGCGGTGAACCGGGCCTCGGCCGGCTACCGCGGCATGGGCAAGACCGACGCCAAGGACGCCACCGTCATCGCCGACCAGGCCCGAATGCGCCGCGACCTGACCGCGCTGCGGCCGGACGACGAGGACGCCGTCGAGCTGCGGATCCTCACCAACCGGCGAGCCGACCTGAACGCCGACCGCACCCGCCGGATCAACCGACTGCGCGGTCAACTCAACAGTATTCTCCCGGCGTTGGAACGGGCCCTCGATCTGGGCAACGTCGGCCCGCTGATCCTGCTGACTGGCTACCAGACCCCGGCCGCCCTGCGCCGCACCGGCGCCAAGCGGCTGGAGACCTGGCTGCACAACCGCAAGGTCCGCGGCGCCTCGGACCTGGCCGCAGCCGCTTCCGAAGCGGCCGGGCGCCAGCACACCGCCGTCCCCGGGGAGAAGATCACCGCGCAGGTGATCCACACCCTGGCGAAGGAGGTGATGGGCCTCAACGAGCAGATCACCGAGATCGACAAGCTCATTGCGGCCCGGTTTCGCGAGCACGAACTCGCCGAGGTGATCTCCAGCATGCCCGGAATCGGCCCACTCCTGGGCGCCGAGTTCCTGGCCGCCACCGCCGGCGACATGAGCCGCTACGGCACCGCCGATCGTCTGGCCAGCCTCGCTGGAGTGGCCCCCGTGCCCCGCGACTCCGGCAACGTCAGCGGAAACCTCCACCGCCCCAGGCGCTACCACCGCGGCCTGCAACGCGTCTTCTACACCTCCGCGCTGATCAGCATCCGCAACTGCGACGCGTCCCGGTGCTTCTACGAACGCAAGCGCGCCGAAGGCAAGCGACACACCCAGGCCGTCCTCGCCCTGGCCCGGCGACGGGTCAACGTCCTGCGCGCCCTGATTCGTGACGGACGGTGCTACCAACGTGAACTCCCGGTCACAGTGGCGGCTTGACAACCTCATTAGGAGGTGGCAGC
>NZ_NEUE01000226.1 GCF_002910905.1 Streptomyces sp. SM11
GTGCGGCTGACCAAGGTCACGCTGACCAAGAGCGCGCCGTCCGTCTCGCTCGCCAAGCAGGGCGGTACCTCCGGCGGACTGCGCGTCAACCTCAACTGGGAGGTGCGCAAGCAGTTCAAGGGCTGGGGAGCGAAGCTCGGCCGGGCCGTCGCCATGCACGCCGATCTCGACCTCGACCTCTGCGCACTGTACGAACTCGCCGACGGCCGGAAGGGAGTCGTGCAGGCGCTCGGAAACGCGTTCGGTTCACTGAGCCGGCCGCCCTTCATCCATCTCGACGGAGACGACCGCACCGGCGCGCTCTCCACCGGCGAGAACATGACCATCAACCTCGACCACAAGGACCTGCTGCGGCGCGTGCTGATCTTCGTCACCATCTACGAAGGCGCCCGGAGCTTCGCCGATCTCCATGCCACGGTCACCCTCCAGCCGCAGAACGGCGCGGCCATCGACTTCTCCCTCGACGAGTGCACCGTGCCGTCCACCGTCTGCGCCCTGGCCCTGATCAGCAACAACGGCGGCGACCTCACCGTGCAGCGCGAGGCACGCTATCTCGTCCCCGAGCGAGGCGTGAGCCCGCAGCGCACCATCGACGCCGCCTACGGCTGGGGCATGAACTGGACGCCCGGCCGCAAGTGACCCGCCCCAGGGTGTGTCTCGCCGCGCCCGCCCGGACCGGCCGCCCGCCTTCCGGCGGCGTCACCGGTCGGGCGCGGCCTCCGGGCGCGCATAGGTACGGCCCTTCCAGGCGGCGCCCCGCCCCCGGTAGTGCTGCACCGCCGAGTCCACCGTCATCAGCAGGTACAGCACCGCCGTCAGCGGGAGCAGCGGACCCAGCCACAGCGACTGGCGGTAGTACGCCAGCATCGGCAGATACGTCGCGGTCATCACCGCCCACGCCGCGCCGCCCGCCCAGGCCGCCGCCCCGTCACCCGTCAGCACCCCCGCCACCAGGGTCGCGGGCGGCGCCACGTAGACGAGCAGCAGCCCCGGGACCGTCCCCGCCAGCAGCAGCGGGCTGTGCCGCAACTGCGCGTACGCGCTCCGCGCGACCATCCGCCAGAGATCCGCCAGACGCGGATACGGCCGCACACTGTCCACCCGCTCCGCGAGCCCCAGCCAGATCCGGCCGCCGCCGCGCCGTACCTCCCGCGCCAGCGACACGTCGTCGATCACCGCCTGCCGGATCGAGTCCGGGATCCGCGCCCGCTCGGCGGCCTCGGTACGCAGCAGGACGCAGCCCCCCGCCGCGGCCGCCGTCCGCGACCGGGCCCGGTTCACCCGGCGGAACGGGTAGAGCTGCCCGAAGAAGTAGACGAACGCGGGCACCACAAGACGCTCCCAGACGCTCTCCACCCGCAGCCGCGCCATCTGCGACACCAGGTCGAAGCCGTCCGGGCCCCCGGAGCCTGCCGCGGCCACCAGATCGCGCAGGCTGTCCGGCTCGTGCGCGATGTCCGCGTCGGTCAGCAGCAGGAAGTCCGGCTTGTCCCGCCGGGCCACCGAGATCCCGTGCCGCAGGGCCCACAGCTTGCCGGTCCAGCCCTGCTCGGGCTCCCCGGGCGACACCACGGTCAGCGGGAGCCCGCCGTACCGGGCGGCCAGGTCCCGCGCCAACTGCCCGGTGCCGTCGCTGCTGCAGTCGTCGACGAGGATGACCCGGGCGTCCCCCGGATAGTCCTGGACCAGCAGCGACGGCAGGCTCACCGGCAGCATCTCCGCCTCGTCGCGGGCCGGCACCACCACCGCCACCGACGGCCAGCGCGCCGGGTCGGTGCGCCGGGGGAGCCGCTGGTCCGTCCGCCAGTAGAAGCCCTGCCCCAGCAGCAGCCACACCCACGCGATCAGCGAACCCACGGCGATCCAGGCAACGGCGCTCATCCGCCGAAGTCTGCCCCACTGAGCCCGGTCCGCAAGGGCTGTCGGCTAGGGTGACCGGGTGAAGATCGCGCTCATGGACTCCGGAATCGGCCTGCTGGCGGCAGCGGCCGCGGTGCGCCGCCTGCGGCCCGACGCCGAACTCGTACTTTCCTCCGACCCGGGCTCCATGCCCTGGGGGCCCCGCACGCCCGAGGAGATCACCGCGCTCGCCCTGGACGTCGCCCGCGCCGCCGCCGCCCACCGGCCGGACGCGCTGATCGTCGCCTGCAACACCGCCTCCGTCCACGCCCTGCCGGCGCTCCGCGCCGAGCTGGAGCCCGCGCTGCCGGTCATCGGCACGGTCCCCGCGATCAAGCCCGCCGCCGCGGGCGGCGGCTCCGTCGCCATCTGGGCCACCCCGGCCACCACCGGCAGCCCCTACCAGCGCGGACTGATCGGTGAATTCGGCGGCTCCGCCGAGGTCACCGAGGTGCCCTGCCCCGGGCTCGCCGACGCCTTGGAGCACGGCGACGAGGCCGGGATCGACCGGGCCGTCGCGGCGGCCGCCGTCCTCACCCCGTCCGACGTGCGGGCCGTCGTCCTCGGCTGCACCCACTACGAGCTGGTCGCGACCCGGATCCGCGACGCCGTGCAGCGGCCCGGCCGCCCGCCGCTCGCCCTGCACGGTTCCGCCGGAGCGGTCGCCGCCCAGGCGCTGCGCCGGATCGGAGCGGCCCCCGCCCCGACGGCCGAACCCTCCGGCGCGCTCACCGTGCTCCGGGGCGGCCGCCCCGCCGGCCTGCCGGAAGCCGCCCTGACCTACTCCGAGGGCCGGATCCTGACCGCCGCGGCCCCCGTCCGCTGACCGCGCTTCTCGCCCGATCGGCCCCCCGCGTCCCCGGCCGGGAGACCGGAACGCGGCTACGCTGCTGAATATGACGGACCACCCCGAGAGTGCGAGGCACGGGTCGAGCCAGGCGCCGCCCACGGCGTGGAACGGCCGCGCCACCAATCGGATCCAGTGGCTGCTGGCCCTCGCGGGCGCGGGCTGTGTGGCCCTCGGCATCGAGCTCGCCGTCGACGGCGCCTGGACCTCGGGCATCGCCCCGCTGCTCATGTCGGTGATCGGCTGCCTCGCCGCCGGACTGCTGATCCTCTTCGGAACGCTCGCGTTCGTCCATGTGGCCGTCAAGGTCGACGGTGACAGCCTGGAGGTGCGCTGCGGCCACGCCGGCCTGCCGCGCCGCCGGATCCTGCTCAGCCATGTGACGGCCGCGGATTTCGTCCCCCGGATCAACCCCCGCCAGTGGGGCGGCTGGGGCTACCGCTGGCGTCCCGAGCAGGGCACCGCCGTCGTCGTCCGCAAGGGCGAGGGCATGGCCCTGCGCCTCGGCGACGGCCGCACCTTCACCGTCACGGTCGACGACGCCGAGACGGCCGTACGGTTCATCCGGCAACGCCTGCACCTGCCGGCCTCCGGCAAACGACCGGGCGACTGACCGGGCCGTCGGCCACCGTCCCGGCGACCGACCTGACCGCCGTCGGAGCGTGAGGTTTCCCCGTGTCACGATCCGTGATCACGCGTCGTCACGTCCGCGGCGGACTCCGCGGGGACGGCCGAGGACCGCGGGTTCGATGATGCCGGTTCCGTACCTCTGCCGAGCGCGGTCCTGGACGGCCTCGATGCGCATCATGCAGCCACGGTACGAATCCGGACCGCACACAGGACCGTTCGGTCACACCTTGGCACCCGCCGCCCGCGCCCCTGCCCGACGCAGGTCGCCGCCGCCGCTCACAGCCGCCCACCGTAGACTCCGCCGAGTGAGCGCCACCATGACTCCCGTCGCCGACCCGCCGCCCCCTTCCCCGGCCACCGGGCCGCTGCTGCGGCTCCTTCGCCCGGCCGCCGCCGTGCTGTCCGGACTGCTGCTCTACGCGAGCTTCCCGCCCCGGCCGCTGTGGTGGCTCGTGCTGCCCGGATTCGCGCTGCTGGGCTGGGTGCTGCACGGGTGCAGGCTGCGGGCCGCCTTCGGCCTCGGTCTCCTGTCGGGTCTCGGCTTCATGCTGCCGCTGCTGCACTGGACCGGCGAGGACGTCGGCCCGGTGCCGTGGCTGGCGCTCGCGGCCGCGGAGGCTCTGTTCATCGCGGTCGGGTGCCTGGGGATCGCCGCGGTGACCCGCCTCGCGTACTGGCCCGTGTGGGCGGCCGCGGTCTGGGTCCTGGACGAGGCGGTCCGCGCCCGGATCCCGTTCGGCGGCTTCCCCTGGGGCAAGATCGCCTTCGGCCAGTCCGAGAGCGTTTTCCTGCCGCTCGCCGCGCTCGGCGGCACCCCACTGCTCTCCTTCGCCGTCGTGCTGTGCGGCTTCGGGCTCTACGAGGCCGTGCGCCGGTGCATCGCGTACCGCAGGACCGGAAAGGTCCCGCGCGCGGCCGTCGCCGCCGCCGTGAGCGTCCTCGTGCCGGTCGCCGGGGCGCTCGCCGCGCTGCCCCTGGTCGACGACTCGGCGGAGAACGGCACGGCCACCGTCGCCGCGATCCAGGGCAACGTGCCGCGTCTGGGCCTCGACTTCAACGCCCAGCGCCGCGCCGTCCTCGACAACCACGCCCGGCGCACCGCGCAGCTGGCCGAGGACGTGAAGGCGGGCAAGGAGAAGCAGCCCGACTTCGTGCTCTGGCCGGAGAACTCCTCCGACCTCGACCCCTACCTCAACGCGGACGCCCGCCAGGTCATCGACGACGCCGTCAAGGCGATCGGCGCCCCCACGGTCGTGGGCTCGGTCGTGGAGAAGGGCTCCGACAGCCTCCGCAACACCCTGATCGAGTGGGACCCCGACCAGGGCCCCGTCGACACCTACGACAAGCGGCACATCCAGCCGTTCGGCGAGTACATGCCGATGCGCACGGTCGCCCGCTTCTTCAGCGAGGACGTCGACCGGGTGCAGCGTGAGTTCGTCCCCGGCACCGAGGTCGGCGTCTTCGACCTCGCGGGGACGAAGGTGGGGCTCGTGACCTGTTACGAGGCCGCCTTCGACGACGCCGTACGCGACACCGTCACGCACGGCGGCCAGATGATCGCCGTGCCGAGCAACAACGCGACCTTCGGCCGCAGCGAGATGACCTACCAGCAGCTGGCCATGTCCCAGGTGCGGGCCGTCGAGCACGGTCGGTCCGTCGTCGTCCCCGTCACCAGCGGGGTGAGCGCGGTGATCCGCCCGGACGGCACGATCGTCGAGAAGAGCGGGATGTTCACCCCCGACGCCCTCGTCGACGAGGTCCCGCTGCGCTCCTCGCTCACCCCCGCGACCCGGATGGGCCCCCTGCCCGAGGGTGTCATCGCGCTGCTGGCCCTGGCGGGCCTGGGCTGGGTGAGCGTCTCGGCGGTCCGGGCACGCCGGAGCAGGGGGACCGCGTAGGAGTACCTGCTGCGGCCACGTAGGCTCGGATCCATGGCTACTCCCGACTTCATCCGCGACATCCGCGCCACCGCCGGGCACCAGTTGCTCCTGCTGCCCGGGGTGACGGCCATTGTCCTCGACGACGAGGGCCGCGTACTGCTCGGGCGGCGCGCGGACACCGGGAAGTGGTCGGTCATCGGAGGAATCTCCGAACCGGGGGAGGAGCCGGCGGCGACGGCGGAGCGCGAGGTGCTGGAGGAGACCGGCGTCCACTGCGTGGCCGAGCGGGTGGTGCTCACGCAGGCGCTGGACCCCGTGCAGTACGCCAACGGCGACCGCTGCCAGTATCTCGACGTCACCTTCCGCTGCCGGGCGACCGGCGGCGAGGCGCGGGTCAACGACGACGAGTCGCTGGAGGTGGGCTGGTTCCCGCTGGACGGGCTCCCGCCGCTTGGCGAGTTCGCCCTATTCCGGATCAAGCAGGCCCTCACCGAGGGCCCCGCCTGGTTCCAGCCCACCCCGCGCACTCCGTAACCCTCTAGTCCACCGTGAAGGTCCCGGTGGCCCCGGTGAACGGCGTGATCTTCCCGAGCAGGCTCCTGGCGTCCCCGTGGTGCACGATCCGGTAGGTGCCGGGTGCGGTGTCTGCCGCGATGTCCCAGGTGACCGTGGCCTTCGAGGTGCCGGTCAGGCCGTTGAGCCTGGTCCAGCGGTAGGTGGTCTCCCAGTCGCCGTCGTCCAGCACCCGTTTCCATGAGCCGTTCTCCAGCCGCTGCACCTCCAGGAAGGTGGAGCCCCGGCGGACGTTGTTCTTCGGGTGGCCGGTGGCGAACTCGACGGTCGCGGTGGAGCCGCGTGCGTACGAGCTCTCCGGGGCCTTCAGGACCGTGCCGAACGCCTTGCCCGCGGGCGGGTTGTCGTACACGACCCCCGTCTGGAAGCTGAACTGCCGGCCCGACTCGTCCGGCGGCGCCGTGCCCCGCTCCAGGTCGGTGCCCTCGCGCAGGGATTCCGCGATCCGGGCGTACTCCTGCTGGTGGGCGGGCAGCGTGTAGCGGCCGTACAGCGTGGAGCCGCCCTCGTAGTTCTGCGTGTCGTACTCCTCCGGTGTCGTGACGTACTGGCTGTAGGCGTTGGCGTACCCCTGGAGCAGTACGCGGTCGAGCGGGACGCCCAGCTGCTCGGCCACCGTGCGGCGGACCCGCAGGCCGGCCGTGATCGTGAACTCGCCCGGAGCGGCCACCAGGTGCAGCTCGCCGATCTTCATGATCTGCAGGGGGAGGCGCTTCGGGGTGACCGGGTGGACGTTGCTCAGCAGGCCCGTGGGGATCAGGCTCGCCTTCGGATACTGGCAGGTCGCGAGCCAGGACGGGGTGTCGATACGCAGCGCGTCGATGATGCCCGCCACCGGGGTGCGGGTGCCCTCCTCGAAGCCGGGGATCGCCGGACCGTCCTCGACGCTGCCCGCGATCGTGGACGCGCCCACGACGGCGGGACAGGTGCGGTGCTCCTTCCCGTCCGGGGTGTACTCGGGGCGTACGGTCACGTTCTCCATGTCGACATAGGCGAGCCGGGAGTCGACTCCTCCGGCGACGGGCCGCGCGTCGGCATAGATCTCGCGGGCCGTCTCGAGCTGGCGCTCGCCGATGATGCGCGTGTTCTCGAACTCGTCCTCGGTGGGCCCGGATCCCGGCTTCAGGTTGAGGTTCGGCGACATGTCGCCGGCGTTGGTGTTGGGGAAGGCCGCGACGAAACCGGGGGAGTCGTCGAGATGGCTCACGTCCTCGTGGTCGTGCTCCCAGGCGTAGGCGGCGTACCCCTTGTTGTCGGGGCTGATGAGCGTGTTCTTGTTGGTGATCGAGGTGTTGTGGGTGGCGAACCAGCTGATCGCACCTGCGTCCTTGTCGCCCTGTTTGAAGCGCAGCACGGTCATCGCCGGGTCGATCGCGTCGGGGAAAGCTGCCCGGTCGGAGGCCGGGTTGCGGTCGAACGCCTCCCGGGAGCGGTTGACGCTGGCGTTGGTGAGGGTCCCCGTGCCCAGGCTCATCGTGCCGGGCTTCAGGTCCTCGTGCGCCTCGGCGACCGAATCGGTGATGCCGTCGACGATCGCCCGGTAGGTCTCCTTCTGGAAGCCGAGGACGGAGAGGTTGTAGGCGACGTGGTGGGAGTATCCGCCGGGCCCCGAGTGGGTGTGGGTGGCCGACAGCAGGACGTTCTCCTCGTCGTACAGGTCCCCGTAACGCTCCTTCAGCCGGGCGATGACCCCCTGCTGGACGGACTGGAAGACCATCGCGAGGTCGGCGTTGACGTACACCACGCGCTTGCCGCTCGACCGGTCGACGACGACGAAGGCGCGCGACCTCTGCCGCTGGTGGATGCCCGACGTCTTCTGGTCGAAGCTGGAGTAGCCCATCATCCCGGTCTCGGCGGCCTCGCCGGTGACATCGGCGATGCCGCGCCCCACGAGGTAGTCCCCGTCGTGAGCGGTGTCCGACGCGGATGCGGGGGAGGGGGTGCCGAGGGTGACCGCTCCGAGGACGGCGGCGAGCACCACGACGGGGAACCTGCGCCGGGAGCGGCGAGTGGTGGGGGGTGGCATGGAACCTCCTGGGGCGGGAGACGGGGATGCCCGGGCCCGGTCGGCGGCTCACCGATGTGGAGGAGGGCGGGGCAGTGCCCCGACCGTAGAGGAGTGTGACCTGCGTCGCATAGATGTCTACCGGACAGTAAAGCGATGCGCCTGTGTCGTGTCCGCGTTGCGCCCGCGTCGTGCTCATCGAGGTCCAGGGCGGAACAGACCGGAACATCGATGATCCGTTCGATCCGGTGATCGGCGATCCGCAACAAGAAATTCCGTCGCTCGCCTCACCGGCGAGATCGGACAGCGGTACCGATCACTCCGGTGCCACCCGGGCGCATCGCGCCTCCCCCAAGTGACGCATCGGAGTGCTGCTGTGCCGGATTCATCTGTGGACACCGAGCCGCTCCGGGAGACGAGTGCGCCCGATGGGCGGCCTCGGTCAGGGGCCGAACGGGACGGATCGCCCCAGCTCTCCCCGGTGGCGTGGTGGATGATCGACGCCGTCCGGAAGAGGGGGGCGAGGTGTTCCCGCCCGTCTTCATGGAAGGCCCCGAAGCGACGGTCGCGATCGACCGGCTGCTCGGCGGCGAGGCCGATGCGCGGATGCTCGAACACACGGTGCGCGACCGGCGGTTCGCTCCACTGTTGGACCTGTTGGACCTGTTGGACCTGTTGGACCTGTTGGACCTGTGGGGCTGACTGGACGCCTGGTGCGTCATGTCCGGACAGCGCTACGTCGGCCTGGGTCTCGCCGCTGTCCCGCCCGAGCACCGCCGACGGAGCCGGCCCGCTCCGTGCAGCCGGCCGGAGCCGCGCTGGACCGGGGCGGACCGGCGGGCCGAGGCGGGGGCCGCACTGCGCGGCGCGCTGACCGCGGCGAGCGACGAGCTGGTCCGGGACTCCGCGCTGTGCCACGGCTGGGCCGGGCTGCCGCAGATCGTCCTGCGTACGGCCCACGACAACGACGACCAGGACCTCCACGCCGTTGCCGACCGGCTGGCGGCACGGGTGCTGGACGGGTTCACCCCCGAGCCCCCGTTCGGCTTCCGCTACGCATACGCTCGCGACGCGCGCACTCGGCCGCTCCGGCTTCCTGGAGGGGGTCGCGGGCATCACCCTCGCCATGCACACGTACGCCACCGGGAGTGTGCCGGGGACATCCTGGGACAGCGCCCTGCTGCTGAGCTGACTTCGGCCCGTGCGGGAACAGCCGTGCGACGGTGCGATAGTGGGGGCGCGTCAGCAAGGGGCTGACCGGAGGGGGTGCCGTGCACTACGAACTGGCCGACCGGCTGGTCATCGGGATCGCGTCCAGCGCTCTCTTCGACCTGACCGAATCGGACGCCGTCTTCCAGGAACAGGGCGAGGAGGGCTACCGCGCCTATCAGGAGCAGCACGTGGGCGACCGGCTCCGCCCGGGGACCGCGTTCCCCTTCATCCGGCGTCTGCTGTCGCTGAACGACCTGGGCGAGGTGAACGACCCCCTGGTCGAGGTCATCGTCCTGTCCCGCAACGACCCGGACACCGGACTGCGGGTCATGCGTTCCATAGAGAGCCACGGCCTGCCCATCAGCCGGGCCGTCTTCATGCAGGGCCGCTCGCCTCACCGGTTCATGCCCGCCCTCAACATGTCCCTGTTCCTGTCGGCGAACGAGAGGGACGTCCGGGAGGCGGTCGCCGCCGGGCTGCCCGCCGGACACGTCCTGGGCGCTGCCTACGAGGACGACGAGGACGACCACGACCTGCGGATCTCCTTCGACTTCGACGGGGTCCTGGCCACGGACGCGTCGGAGCAGGTGTTCCAGGAGGGCGGGATCGAGAAGTTCCGCGCCCACGAGGTCACCAACGCCGGGGTTCCGCACGACGCCGGGCCGCTGAGGGACTTCCTGGCGAACGTGAACCGGATCCAGCAGCGGGAGGAGCAGGAACGCCGGAAGAACCCCGACTACCGGACCCGCCTGCACGTCTCCATCGTCACGGCGCGCAACGCGCCCGCGCACGAGCGTGCGGTGCAGAGCCTCAAGGGATGGGGCGTGACAGTCAACGACGCGTTCTTCCTCGGCGGCATCGACAAGGACCGGATCATGAGGATCCTGAAGCCGCACATCTTCTTCGACGACCAGCAGGGCCACCTGGAGAGCACTGCGCGGACCACCCCGAGCGTGCACGTGCCGTTCGGCAAGCTCAACGAGCTGCTGGCACCCGAGGCCCCGGACGCCTGAGCGCGTACACGGTACGTACTGGATCAGCCGGCGCCCGTCGGCCGGTGGACCGCCACCCGCCCCGGGGAACCGACGACGCCGGGGACGGGCAGCAGGTGGAGCCGGATGTCCGAGAAGGTGGTGAGGCGCACGGTCCCGGGAACGGCCAGCCGGCAGCTCGTCGCGTCGCTGTGCTCCAGCACCCGGGTCGGCCGGGGCCGACAGCCCAGGTCGGTCCCCGGCCCGACCTCCTGGGACAGAGCCAGGACCGGCTGCTCGAAGCGATCGCCGAAGGGCCCGTGCGGGAAGCCGTCCAGATCGACGACCGCGTCGAACCGGCGGTCCTGACGGGCAGCCGACGGCGCGGCCGCACCCCCGAACGAATGCCCGGCCGCCGCGGCCCGCCCGATACCGATCCGCCCGGCCAACAGCCCCTCGGTCTCGCCGCGGTCCAGCCGCTCCAGCCGGCTGAGCACCGCCCGCAGATCCGCGGCGCGCGTCCGGGTCCCCTCGGCCGGCGCCTCGTCCTTCGCCCGGTCACCGGTGGCGGAGACCTCGGCAGGCAGGGTCCGCCCGTCCGACAGGACCAAGGCGGCGGAGCCGTACGGGTGGTCGACGTCCGCCATGACGTAGCCCCGGGGGAGGCCAGTTCCTCCGCCACGAGGTGTTCCGAGTACGTACACCGCCCAGCCCGGGCGAGAACACCACCACCGGGATCATCTGCTGGCGCCGACCCGTCGCGACGAGAACGGTCACCGACCCCACGAACACCGTCCGGTCCCGAGACGGCCCGCCGCATCGCGCTCACATGGCGGCCGTGTGCGGCCTGAGGCGCATGCGGCGGCGCACGGCATCCCGTACGGGTGTCCACCGCACCGACGGACCGGGCCGGACCGGACCCGAGCCGCTCCGCGCTCAGCAGCCGAGCGCGACCTCCTGGCTCCATGCGTCGTGGCTGACGTGGTCGCTGTCCCAGGCGTGCGTCCGCACCTGGTGCGTGTGCGCGCCGCCGTCCGGAGGCAGCGTGGAACAGTTGTCCCTGTCCGGGCCGCCGCACACAGCGGGCGACATCTCACGCATGCGCTGACGATGACGATCATGACGCGCGGGCGATGGCGGGGTGGGCGGCTGGAGCCTGCGGGATGCGCCGCGACCGGCGAGCCGGACGGCCGGCGCGGCCTGTCCCCGCTGCGTACCACCGGGCGGCGCGGTACGGTCGCCACCACGGGCTTGGCCAGGGGAAATCCGGTCAACAGCCTTGCACGGAGAGTGAGTAGAGGAGAGACATGAGCGTCGACGACGACAATTTCCGCCGCAGCATCCGGTCCGACGTTCCCCACTCGGCGCGGGTCTGGAACGCGTGGCTGGGCGGCAAGGACCACTACCCGGTGGACCGGGAGCTGGCCGATGTGGTGAGCGCGGCCTACCCGCAGATGGTCGACATCGCCCGTGCCTCACGCGCGTTCCAGATCCGCGCGATCCACTGCCTCGCCTCGGCGGGAGTGCGTCAGTTTCTGGACGTCGGGACCGGGCTGCCGGTGGCGAACAGCACCCATGAGGTGGCGCAGAGCATCGCGCCCGACTCGCGGATCGTCTACGTGGACAACGACCCGATCGTCCTCGCCCACGCCGAGGCGCTCCTGACCAGCGCCCCGGAGGGCCGCACGGCCTACGTGGACGCCGATCTGTCCGCGGCGGACACGGTGGTGGACGAGGCGGCGAAGACGCTCGACCTGTCCGAGCCCGTCGCGGTGCTCCTGCTCTCGACCCTCGGGCACCTCGACCCGGCCGAAGGCATCGACGTCGTACAGCGGTACCTGGCCCGGATGCCGTCGGGAAGCTACCTGGTCCTCTGCGACACGGTGAAGACACCGCAGACGCTGGCGGCCCAGGAGGCGTACGCGTCGGGCGACAACCCGCCCTATTTCGTCCGGGAGCCGGAGGAGATCACCGGCTGCGCCGAGGGTCTGGAACCGGTCGAGCCGGGATTCGTCTCGATCGACCGCTGGCACCCCGAGGATGACGACGCGGTGCCGGTCGACCAGTGGGGGCTCGTCGCCCGCAAGCCGTAACCCGATCGGTGGGACGGTCGGCGGCCACCGGCCGGGGCCGGCACTCCCGAGCCGAATGGGCAGGCCGGCCGGAGGTGTTGGAGCGTGGCGTCCTCGTCGGCCGGCCGTTCCAGAAGACGGGAGACCTGGCCGGTGCTGCCCCCACGCGGCACCGGCCCGGCCCGCGGGATCAGTTCGACGCCCGGCTGCGCCTCAATCACTCGCTGCACCTGCTCGCCGCCGGGCACAAGTGAGCGTGGTCGTCCCGGGTGGGTTCCCCGGGTGGGTTCGTCTCCACCAACGGCTGCTTCCTGGCCTTCAGGCGCTGCTTCGGCGAAACGCCGGGCGCTTACGTGAAGCGCTCGGCGTCCCGTACCGCTGCCTGATCCCCGCTGCCCCGGTCCCCGGCTACCGGCGGATCGTCACCGGCTCGATCTCCGCGTTGTTGTGCCGGCGCGCCCAGTTCTCCAGGGCTACCCGGCAGGCGTGGTCGAGGTGACGCAGTCCGGTCAGGTCCAGCTCCATGGGCTGGTCCTGCGGGAGCTTCTCCAACTGTTCCAGGATGCGGGGCAGTCGGAGGAAGGTGGCGTTTCCGGTGAGGGTGACCACGACCCGGCCGCCGGTGAGCTCTTGGGTGGTGAGCTGGACGTGTGAGGTCTCCCAGGCCGACTTGACCACGGCCAGCAGCAGGCCGAGCACGACCCCCTCGAAGAGGTTCGTCACCACGATGGCGATCGCGGTGACCGCCAGCAGTACGGCCTCCCCCCGGTGTTCGCGCCACAGCGGGCCGAACTCCTTGGCGGGCACCAGCTTGCACCCGGCGTGCACGAGGATCCCGGCGAGCGCGGCCAGCGGGATGATCCCGACGGCGGCGGGCAGCAGTGCGGCGAAGAGCAGCAGCCACAGGCCGTGGGCGATGCGGGAGAGCGAAGTCGTCGCTCCGGCCTGGACGTTCGCGGCGCTGCGGACGATGACGGCGGTCATCGGCAGCGCGCCGAGCGCCCCGCAGAGGGTGTTGCCGATGCCCTGGGCCACCAGCTCCTTGTCGTAGTCGGTGCGCGGTCCGTCGTGCATCCGGTCGACGGCCGCCGCGCTGAACAGGCTCTCGGCCGAGGCGATCAGGGCGAAGGCCAGGACGGTGCCGATGACCGCCACATCGGCGAGCCGGGCGAACTCCGCCCCGCCGGGCAGATCGATGGCGTGCAGCAGCCCGTTCACATCGGCCACCGCGGGCCGCAGGCCGGTCAGTGAGGCGACGGCGGTGGCCAGGGCGACCGCGGCGAGGGGTGCCGGGACGAGGCGCACGGCGGCCGGGAGCTTCGGCCACAGCAGCAGTACGGCGACCGTTCCGGCGCCGAGGCCGAAGGCGGTCAGGGCCTCCTGGTTCGTGGCGATCTCGATGGCGAGACCGGGGAGTCCGGCCAGCTTGGCGAGACCGCTGCCCGGCTGTTCGGTGTCGGCCATGGCGTACACCTGACCCAGCACGATGATCAGGCCGATGCCGGCGAGCATGCCCTGCACCACGGAGACGGAGATGGCGCGGAACCAGCGGCCGAAGCGTGCCGCGCCAAGCACCACCTGGAGCAGCCCGGCGGCCAGTACGATCGGGCCGAGCGTGCTGAGCCCGAATTCCTTGACCGCCTCGTAGACGAGCACGGTGAGTCCGGCCGCGGGCCCGCTGACCTGGAGTTTGCTGCCCGGCAGGAAGCCGACGACGAGTCCGCCGACGATGCCGGTGACCAGGCCCAGTTCGGCCGGTACCCCGGAGGCGACGGCGACGCCGACGCACAGCGGCAGCGCGACCAGGAAGACGACGAGTGACGCCAGCAGGTCACGCCGTACGACGTGGGGGTTCTTGAGTTCCTTCGCGGAGATCACGGTGGATTCCCTTGTGGGTACGGGTCGCGCCCGGAGGGGGCCGGGCACGTGAGGGTGGTGGGGGGAGGGAAGCCGTCAGAGGCGGGCGAACTCGGTCCCGCGCTCCGGCCGGTGAACGCTGATGGAACCGGTGTCCACTTCGTAGTACCAGGCGTGCAGGCCGAGGGAGCCCTCGGTGAGCCGCTCGCGCACCGCGGGATAGCCCCGCAGGGTGTCGAGCTGGGCCAGGGCGTGGGCCTGGATCGCCCCGGGGAGATCGCCGGGGTCCGCCGCCGGGTCTCTGCCGTTCGTGGAGTGCTCCAGCCAGTGGCGGACGGCGGGCATGGCGGAGAGGTCGTCGCCGCGGAACACGGCGCCCACCGCGCCGCAGTGGGAGTGCCCGCACACGATGATGTCGCGCACCTCGAGTATGCGCAGCGCGTACTCGATGGTCGCGGCCTCGCCGGTGGGCCGGTCCTGCGCGGGGTAGCGCGGCACGATGTTGCCGGCGGTGCGGAGCTCGAAGAGCTGTCCCGGACGGGCACCGGTGAACAGCGAGGGGACGACGCGTGAATCCGAGCACGTGACGAAGAGCGCTTCGGGTGTCTGGCCGTCCGCGAGACGTTCGAAATCCTTTGCGTTCGCGGCGACGTGCTCGGTGAATGTCCGGGCGTGGTCTACAAGGGACTGCATGGTGGCCTGCCTCCTGCATCCGGCGGTGCCGGGGAGCGGTGTGGTCGGGTCATATTGACGAATGCGCTGGTTGTACCCGTGTGAATGTTCGAAATGGGAGAGGTGCCTCACCTCGTGATATGCCGGATGGCAGCCGTCGTGAGGCCCGCTTCGGTCGCTCCTTGCGGAATGCGACTACAGCTGAGCATATAGACCAGGACTTTGCTTTCGCATTACCTTCTCGTGAAGGAACGCGAATGCGCCATTCATGTCATTCATTCGGCTTGTTCTCTGTGATAGCCAATGGACAGAACGGGCCGCGAGGGATCGCTGTGCCGTCAGATGCGCCGGCCGTGCACGAAAAGGTGCGGCTCGGGTGCGCCCGCCGGGTGGTCCGGAGTGAACAGCGCGCTGTGCGCCCACTCCACGGCGACCCCCGCCCGCGCGGTCAGGGCGGTGAACTCCTCGGCGCCGAAGCTGGAGACCCGGACCGGCCGCCCCATGAACACCGCGTCGACGCCCGCGACGTCCACCGGCACCGTCGCGACGGCCAGCAGTCCGCCGGGCCGCAGCGACCGGGCGAGCCGCCCCAGCAGTTCGCACTGCTCGTCGCGCTCCAGCTGCAGCAGCGAGAAGTACACACAGACCGCGTCGAACTCGTGCTCGGGCAGGGGGAGATCACGGATGTCCGCGCACCGGAACTCGGCCCCCGGCACCTGCCGGGCAGCGAGCGCGGTCATCACCGGCGACACGTCGACACCCAGCACCCGGTGCCCCGCGTCCGCCAGGGTCCGCGCGGTGGGCCGGCCCGTCCCGCTGCCCACGTCCAGCACCCGGCTCCCCGGGGCGAGGCCCGCCAGCAGCCTCTCCAGCGACTCCCGATGGGCGGCCGAAGCGGCGAAGGCCCGTTCGTACTCCGCGCCCAGTGCGTCGAACACCGCCGCGGCAGGCCACCCGCGGCCCTCGTCCGGACGTCCCTTGCCGTCACCGTGTTCTTGGCTGTCACCCATCGAGGCGATCCCTCCGTGCTCCGGCGGCCGGTGCCGGGATCCGCGCACCCGGCCGCTGTGAACGTCCCCCCGCGAGCGCCTGAGTATGCGGGTCCTCCACCGCTGAGTACGTACCCCGATGTTCTGGTCCCCGGGCCGATGTCCGATGGACCTATGACCTCCGAAGCGCCGCGCCGCCCCCGTATCCAGCACGTCACGACCGCCGGTTCCGCCCTGGCCGTCACGCTGCTCCCGCTCGTGGTCGGCGTGCTGCTGGCCAAGACCATGGCGGCGGACCCGATGACGTCGGTGAACGCGCTCGTCACCAACGGCGGGCACCGTCCTCGGGTGTCGCCGAAGGAGTGGCGCCGGTGCGGCGGCCACGCACTGCGGCGGCTGCGGACCGCCGAGCGGGCGTCCCTCGCCCGCATCGGCACGCGCTGACGCCGCCCGGCCGGTGAGGTCCGGCCGAACGGCGTGGGCGTGGGCAGGGGGTCGGGGGCCGGGTCAGCGGACCGGCTGGACCGGCCGCTCCCCGTCCGACGACGGCCGCTCGAACTGGGTGCGGTACAGCTCCCCGTACCTCCCGCCGGCCGCCAGCAGCTCGGTGTGCGTGCCGTTCTCGACGACCCGGCCCGCCTCCACGACCAGGATCCGGTCGGCCGCCCGCACGGTCGAGAGCCGGTGGGCGATCACCAGGGCGGTCCGGCCCGCCAGCGCTTCGGCCAGCGCCTCCTGGACGGCGGCCTCGGAGGTGGAGTCGAGGTGCGCGGTCGCCTCGTCGAGGATCACGACCCGCTGACGGGCCAGCAGCAGCCGGGCGATGGTGAGGCGCTGGCGTTCTCCGCCGGAGAGCCGGTAGCCGCGCTCGCCCACCACTGTGTCGAGTCCGTCGGGCAGCGAGGCGATCAGACCGTCGAGCCGGGAGCGGCGCAGGGCGTCCCAGATGTCGTCCTCGGAGGCGTCGGGCCGGGCGAGCAGGAGGTTGGCCCGCACCGACTCGTGGAAGAGGTGCCCGTCCTGGGTGACCATGCCGAGCGTGTCCCGGATCGAGTCGGCGCTCAGATCGCGTACGTCGACCCCGTTCAGCCGTACGGATCCGGCGTCCGCGTCGTACAGCCGGGGCAGCAGTTGCGCGATCGTCGACTTGCCCGCGCCGGAGGAGCCCACCAGAGCGATCATCTGACCCGGTTCGGCGCGGAAGGAGACCTCGTGCAGGACCGGAGTGCCGCCCCGGTCGTCGAGGGTGGCGACCTCCTCCAGTGAGGCGAGGGAGACCTTCTCGGCGGAGGGGTAGCCGAAGGAGACCCGGTCGAACTCCACGGAGACCGGCCCTTCCGGCACCGGACGGGCGTCCGGCTTCTGTTCGATCAGCGGCTTCAGGTCCAGGATCTCGAAGACCCGCTCGAAGCTGACGAGCGCACTCATCACTTCGACCCGGGCCCCGGCGAGGGCGGTGAGCGGGGCGTACAGCCGGGTCAACAGCAGCGCCAGTGCCACGACGGCGCCCGGTTCCAGGCTGCCGCGGAGGGCGTAGAAGCCGCCGAGCCCGTAGACCAGGGCCAGCGCCAGGGCGGAGACCAGGGTGAGCGCGGTGATGAACGCCGACTGGGCCATCGCCGTACGGATGCCGATGTCGCGCACCCGGTCGGCGCGGGCGGCGAACTCGGCGGACTCGTCGGAAGGGCGCCCGAAGAGTTTGACGAGCGTCGCGCCGGGGGCGGAGAACCGCTCGGTCATCTGGGTGCCCATCGCGGCGTTGTGGTCGGCCGCCTCCCGCTGGAGTCCCGCCATCCGGGCCCCCATCCGGCGGGCAGGCACGACGAACACCGGGAGCAGCACCAGCGAGAGCAGCGTGATCTGCCAGGAGATCGTGAGCATCACGGCGAGCGTCAGCAGCAGCGTGACGAGGTTGGAGACGACGCCGGAGAGCGTGTTGCTGAAGGCACGCTGCGCACCGATCACGTCATTGTTGAGCCGGCTGACCAGGGCGCCGGTCCGGGTCCGGGTGAAGAAGGCCACCGGCATCCTCTGCACATGGTCGAAGACGGCGGTGCGCAGGTCCAGGATCAGGCTCTCGCCCAGCGTCGACGACAGCCAGCGGGTGAGCAGGCCGAGGCCGGCCTCGACGACGGCGATGAGCGCGATGAGCAGGGCGAGCCGGGTGACCGTCCCGGTCTCCTCACCGTTCACGATCGCGTCGATGACCTTCCCGGCCAGCACCGGCGTGGCCACCGCGAGCAGCGCGGTCAGGATGCTCAGCAGCAGGAAGCGGTGGATCCGCCGCCGGTGGGGCCGGGCGAAGAGCATGATGCGGCGCAACGCCTTCCGGGAGAAGGGCCGGCGGTCCTGCTGAGCGTTCATCGCGCTGTGCAGCGAATGCCACGCCGTGACTTCCATGTCCATGGGGCGCTCCGAAATCTGATGGCCTGCGTAATAGCTGACGGCCTGCGGACCCCGTCGGCCGTACGGCCCCGGGTTCACTCGGAACACTAAGACCTGAAGTTTAGTTGAGGTCAAGTGGTCGCGGGGTGGTCGCGGCGGTCGTGGGGGCGGTCGGAACGGTCATGCGGGGCTGGCATGATCGGGGGATGAACGAGAGCATCATCGCCGCGTGTGACGGGGCGTCGAAGGGAAATCCGGGACCGGCCGCCTGGGCGTGGGTCGCCGCCGACGCGCAGGGGAATCCGGTGCGCTGGGAGGCTGGTCCGCTCGGCACCGCGACGAACAACGTCGCCGAGCTCACCGCCCTGGCGGAGCTGCTGGAGTCCATCGATCCGGCGGAGCGTGTCGAGGTGCGGATGGACTCGCAGTACGCCATGAACGCCGTGACCAAGTGGCTGCCGGGCTGGAAGCGCAACGGCTGGAAGACCTCCGGCGGCAAGCCCGTCGCCAACCGTGAGCTGGTCACCCGCATCGACGCCCTGCTCGCCGACCGTTCGGTGACGTTCCGCTACGTGCCCGCGCACCAGGTGAACGGCGACCCGCTCAATGCGCTCGCCGACCAGGCCGCCAGCGATGCGGCCGTGTCCCAGTGTCCGGCCGGTACGGCGCACGGCGCCACGGAACCACCGGTGCCCGCGCCCGCGCGGTCCGCGAAGGGGCGCCCGGAGGCGTCCGGGGCGTCGGGCGGTGTCAAGGAGCGGAGCGCCGGGGGCGCGTCCCGGAGCGGGCGGTCCACCGGCACGATCTCGGCGCGCTTCGCGGGCCGGTGCCACTGCGGAAAGCCGTACGCGGCCAAGGAGCCGATCGCGAAGAACCCGAACGGCTGGGGCCACCCGGAGTGCCGCACCGTTCCCGCCTGATCACACGAGGACACCGCGAGGAAGTGATCGAGGGGCGGCGCGGAGGGCGCGCGGGAACGTCGTGGGGCGGTCTCAGACGTCGGCCCAGACGAGCCTGCCCGCCAGCGCGGCGCGGGTGCCCCAGCGGGCCGCCAGCGCGTCGACGAGCAGGAGGCCCCTGCCGTCCTCCGGGAGGCAGTCGAGCGCGTCGTCGTCCGCGTGGCCGCTAACCGTCGGGACCGCGGCGACGGGAAGGCCTGCCGAGTCGCCCGGGGCCGCCGGTGCCGGGATCCGGGCCCGGCCGCGATTCCACACGCAGATGCGCACGCCGTCCGCGGAGCGCAGGAGCCGGCAGCGGATCCGCCGGGTGCTGGTGTGCTGCACGGCGTTGGTGACCAGCTCGGTCACTATCAGAGCCGCCGCCTCGATGCGTTCGGCCGGTTCGCCCCAGGCCCGCATGGCCTCCTGGACCCGGTGACGGGCCTCCGGTACGCCCCCGGGCAATCGGGGAACCCACCAGCTGTGTGCGCCTCGGACACCTCCGGCACCTCGGACACCTCCATCATCGGGAGCATGCTGCGCGCAACTGACTATTTCCGACATGTATGCACTCTCGGCGCAAAACGCATACTTTGCAAGCGACAGAGTGTGTAATGCTCCGCCCCGGGGCTCGACAAGGAAGGTGCGCATGCGAGCCCGCTCAGGTCCCACCGTGGAGCACCGCGTCCTCGCGGTCCGCCTCCGCATGCTGCGGGAACGCGCGGGCATCAGCCTGCGTGCCGCGGCCGAGGCGCTGGACGCCCACCCCGCCACCGTCCGGCGCATCGAACGCGCCGAGACCGGACTCGACGCCCGGCAGGTCGGCGAACTGCTGCGCTGCTACGGCGTGTCCCCAGCCGTGGCCGAGCCCATCATGGCCGGGCTCGGAACCGCGAACCAGCCCGGCTGGTGGCACCGGTGGCGGGACGCGATAGAGAGCTGGCAGCAGGACGTCATCGGCGTGGAGTCCTCGGCGAGCCTCGTACGGACCTGGCACCCGGCGCTGGTGCCCGAGCTGCTGCGCACCCCCGCGTACGCCGCCGCGCTCTACCGCACGCAGTACCCCGAGGACAGCCCCGCCCTCCGCAGCCGGCGAGTCGAGCTGCTGCGGGAACGCCGTCGCCGCATGTGCGAGCGCGGGGCCGCGGTGTGGGCCCTGTTCCCGGCAGCGGCTCTCCACACGCGGGTCGGCGGCCGGGAGACCATGGACGAGCAGCGGGCCGCGCTGACCGAGGCGATGAAGGAACAGCACGTCACCGTCCAGGTGGTGCCCATCGACCACCCGCCGCATCCGCTGACCGGTGTGCCGCCCCTGTACATCCTCCGTGTGCCCGCACCCGAGATCGGGGACCAGGCGGTGCTGGAGACCCCGGGGGTGCGGGTCGACCTCATCGACGACCCCGAGGCCGTGATGGCCCACCGCATCAGGCTGGACGCCGCGTGCGCCGCCGCGCCCGGCCCCGGGACGCCGCTGCCGGAGTGACCCGGCCCGGGGCGCCACCCGGCCACCGCCGGGATGCGGCGAGCCCCGGCCCCGTACAGCGTGGGGGAGTGGTGCAGCTGCGCAGAGCCAAGTGGATCCCGGTGGGGGTCGTCGTGCTGGCCGTCGCGCTGGACCTGGTGACTCCGGCGGACTTCACCTCCGCGCCCCTGCTGATCGCCGCCCCGGTCGCCGCGGCGCCGCTGCTGAGGCTGCGCGGCATCATCGCGATCGGCGCCCTCGCGATGACCGTCCACGCCGTCCTCGCCCGGGTCGACGGCACCTTCGGCTGGCAGCGGGGCGTCGCCAACCAGCTCACCCTTCTGGCCGTAACCGTGCTGGCCGTCCTCATCAACCGCTCCCTGGAGGGCCGGGACGCCCGGACCCGGCGTGCCCGCCAAATCGCCGCCGTGGCCCAGAGCGCCGTCCTGCCCCGGCCCCCGTCGCGCCTCGGTGACCTCAGGGTCGCCGCCCGGTACGTGCCCGCCGAGAACGAGGCCATGATCGGCGGCGACCTCTACGTCGTCCAGGACACTCCGCACGGGGTGCGCGTGATGGTCGGGGACGTACGAGGCAAGGGGCTGGGCGCGGTGAGCGCCGTCTGCGCGAACCTGGGGGCGTTCCGGTACGCGGCGGACGAGGCGGACGACCTGCCAGGCCTGGTGAGCGCGCTGGAGCGGGCTCTCCTGCGCGAGGGCGGCCGGCGCGGCGGCCAGGAGCAGGACGAGGGGTTCACCACCGCGCTCATCGCCGAGTTCGCCGAAGGCCTCGGCGCCGTACGGGTCGTCAACCGGGGGCATCCACCGCCGGTGCTGCTGGACGCCGAGGGCCGGGCCACCGTACTCGAACCGTCCGAGGAGGCGCCCCCGCTCGGCATGAGCGCCCTGGAGACCTGGCCGTCCCCCGTCGACACGTTCCCGTTCCCGCCCGGCGCCACTCTCATCTGCCACACGGACGGGGTCACCGAGGCCCGCGACGAGTCCGGGATCTTCTACGACGTGTCCGTCCGGCTGCCTCTCCTCGTCCACCACCGCGCGCTGATCGGCGACCCGGCCGCCCCGGCGCAGATCCTCCAGCTGCTGATCGAGGACGTCGGGCAGCACACCGGCGGCCGGATCCAGGACGACCAGGCGCTCCTCGCCCTGCACCGCCCCCGGGCCCGCCCGCACGCGTAGCGGCCTCCTCGGTCAGGCGGCGCGGCACAGAGCGTGGTCGACGAGGTCGCGCAGTGCCTCCTCCTGACGGGCCGCGTTCTGCGGGTCCCCGGCGCGGCTGTGCGCGGAGACGGTGACCGTGCGCCGGCCGTCCGTGGTCGTCGCTGCCCGGATGACGTACCCGAAGCCGCTGCCTCCGTGCCCGAGGTAGCCGCCGCCGCAGGACAGGGGGGTGAAGAACAGGCCCAGTCCGTCCCGGGTTCCTGCCGGGTGGCCGCTGTCCTGCGGCACCGGGACCGTGGTCCGCATGGCGGCGAGCTCGGCGGGCTTGAGCAGCCGTCCGTCGGCCAGTGCGGTGAAGAAGCGGCTGAGGTCGCGGGCCGTGCCGGTCATGGAGCCGTCCGCCCCGCTGTCGAAGGGACGGTAGGGGAGAGTGGTGTCGATCATCGGGCCGTCCTCGGTGAACTGCTGGTAGTTGGCCGTGTGCGGATGCGGCAGGAAGGGCCTTGTGCCCGGGGTGTCGGTCCGCCGCAGGCCGAGCGGGCGCAGGATGCGGTCCTTGACCTGCTGTTCCCAGGTGCGGCCGGTGATCTTCTCAATGACCATTCCGGCGAGCACGTAATTCGTGTTGGAGTACTCCCAGCCGGCGCCTGCCGGGAAGGCAGGCTCATGGCGCATGGCCAGGGCGACCAGCTCCTCGGGCGGGTAGGCGTTCCACCGGTCGGCGAAGTAGGTCCGGGCACCGGGGTCGGGGAAGACGTCGTAGATGTAGTCGGACAGGCCGCTGGTGTGCCGCAGCAGGTCTCGGACGGTGATGGTCCGGCCGTCGCTTCCGGCTCCGGACACGACCCCGGGCAGCAGTTGCTCCACCGTCTGGTCCAGGGAGATCCGCTTCTCTCCCACCAGTTGCAGGACGACGGTGGCCACGAACGTCTTGGTGGTACTGCCCAGACGCAGGTAGCCGTCGTCCGGAACCGGGCGGTGAGTGACCAGGTCCCCCACCCCGGAGCGGGCCGTGGTCGTCCCGCGAGGGGTCTCCAGGCGGACCGCGACTCCGGTGACCCCGGTGTCCCGCAGCGCGTCGGCGTCATGCTGCACGGACCAGCCTGGCCGGTGGGGCGTGGCGCGGCCGAGGCCGCGGCGGACGGTAGGGACGAAACAGCCAGGGCGAGCACCGCGACTGATAACCACGAACGACGAAAGATCATGATGCGAGGCTAGGAACGGACGAGGCTAGGAACGGACAAGGTTCACCAGCCATCCGGTACACGCCCCGTCCGGAACGGGGGCCAGCCGGATGAACATCACGCCGGGTACCCGGCACAACCGCCGGGCAGCTCTCGTCCGACCCACCCGCCCCTACGTGTTTGAGGGGCCGCTCAGCGGTCACCCGAACGGAAGACATCTACGGCAAGCGACTGAGGACGTATCGACATCGGGAGTGAGCAGAGTTGAGCAGCATGGAGAACTGGCGCTTGTACGCCGCCTGCCGCGAGGAGGACCCGGACCTGTTCTTCCCCATCGGGAGCACCGGCCCCGCCGTCGTCCGGACAGCGGAGGCCAAGGCCGTCTGCCGGACCTGCCCCGTGCAGGCCGCCTGCCTGGAGTGGGCCCTGGAGAACGGGCAGGACTCCGGCGTCTGGGGCGGCCTGTCCGAGAACGAGCGGCGCGCCCTGAAGCGTCGCAGCCGCAGGCGGGCGGAGACCCGGGGACGCGGTCCGGCCTGATCCGCACCGTGAGAACCCCGGCCCCCGGGCGCCGACACCGCCGCAGCGAGTTCGTCATCCGGGAGCGGGTGGGTACACGATGAGCCATGGACACCACCGTTTGGCTCGTTCTCGGCGCCGTGGCCGTGCTGCTCATGCTGACCCTGGCCGTCGTGCTACTGGTGCGCGTCTTCAAGGCCAGGAAGCTGCTGCTTGACGCCGGGATCCCGCTCCGTAGCAAGGCGCTCGTCTGGGCGGCCGTCATCTACACCGTGTCCCCCGTCGACCTGCTGCCCGACCCCGTCTACCTCGACGACATCGGCTTCCTGCTGGTCGCGCTGCGCTCCCTCCACTCGGCCGCCGCGGCCGCCGGAGTGCGTACGGGTGCGCGGGCGAAGGCCCCGGTGGAGAGCCGCCCGGACGCCGTGAGCTGAGACGACGTCCGGCGCGGGATCCGCAAGGCGTTCCCGCGGCTCTCTCCCGCGACCTTCTGACCGGCGAGGTGTCCTGCGCGGCGATCTAGCCGATCGCGGGTGCTCCCTGCGGGGCCGTCCCCGGTCCGGGATCCTGCGGGTCCGGGGCGTCCGGGGCGGGCGGCTTCGGGGCCGGCTGCGAGCCGGGCGAACCCGGCGGCTCCTCCGGCGCGGGCTCGGTCGCCGGGCCGTCGGGCGGCGGCTCCGAGGTCGCCGGGTCGTCCGGCGGCGGCTCGGAGGTCGCCGGATCGTCACCGGGCCGCGACGCCGGATCGTCCGGCGCCGACTCCGACGGCGTGGCCCCGGACGACGGGGGGCAGGGACGGTCCCCGCCGTCGCCCGATCCGGGCGGACAGGGGGAGGCGGACGCGTCCTTCGGCGGATCCGTCTTCTTGTCGCCGTCGCCCGTGTCGCCGGCCGGCCGCTCGAACCAGTCGCCGTTCTCCGGATCGACCATCACGAACTCCTTCACCGCCTTCGCCGACGGTTCCACCACGACCACGTCGGAGGCCCGGTAGCCCGGCCACGCCTTGCCCCTCTGCCGGGGGGTCTCCTCCTGGGCGACGGGCGGCAGCAGCGGGTTCCCGCACGCACAGCGCACCCGGGGCACGCCCCGGTCGTCGACGAGGACCGCCGTACCCGCCTGAAGCACCGCCTGGTAGGCGTTCGCCTCACCGTCCCGGTAGCCGTGGTTGGTGACGCGGGTGTCCATGCGCAGCGTCACCGGGGTGAGCCCCCGCAGATGGCCGGGGACGGCGGACGGCTCGATGTCCTGGACCGAGGCGAACGCCCGGTTCTTGTCCGGAGCCGCCTGCAACACCTTGATCTGCTGCTCCACATCGCAACTGGCGACCTTGCGGGTGCCCCCGTAGAGACCCGGGGCCGCGCCGTCCACCCCACGCGTCACCTGCGCTCCGGTCTTCGACGCGCTCGGCGCGGCGGAGGGGCTGGCCATGCCGGGCTCGGGGTCGCTCTCGCGGGCCGTGGACTCCGTGAACGGGTCCGGCCCGGACTCGCCGGCCGCCTGGAGGAAGACCTCGCCGCCCGCCTTCGACCCGCCGTCGGGCCGGGTCAGGACGACAATCAGCACAACCGCCGCGACGAGAGCCGTCGCGATCGCCGCGATCCGGGGGACCGAACGCCACCAGGGGCGGCCGGGGCCGGAACCGGGGGCGGCGCCCGAGCCGCCGGGACCGCCCGCACCACTGCCGGAATCGCCGCCCCCGCCCCCGCCCGGACCGTCTCCGCCGTCGGAGTCTCCCGAGCCGCCGGAGCCGTGCGGTCCGCCGTGGCCGGCACCGCTGGGCGGGCCGGGCGGTGGGCCGGACACGGTCGGAGGGGGCGGTGTGGGTTCGGACTGCGAAGGCCCCGAGAGCGGGCCGGACGGCGGTCCTGTGGGGCGGCCGGATGGCGGCGGTCGGTCACTCACGGGCTCTGCTCCCCGATGTCGGCACGCGCCCCGGGCGTCCCTGCCCGGTCCCGATTCCGTACCGGGGCCGCCAGTCGACAATCCGGGGCATATCGCATCATTGTCTGTCCCGCCGCAACGGTCCCCGCAAGCGGAGGGAGGAACCGGTTCCTCGGGGAGCGGAGCGTCGGGTCCCTGCTTAGCGTGGGGGCGTGAACGTCCGGTCGAGCCACGACGAGAACAGGGCACGCACCCCTCACGGCTGGCGTGACGCGCTCCTGGCGGTCCTCACCGGGGTGCTGACCATGGTGGTGACCGCGGCGCTCGGCCTGTGGGCCGCCGGCGCGGCCGGGCTGCCCGGCGGCGCCTTCCCGGCCGTCGTCGCCGCGGTGGTGCTGATGGGCGCGGGCGGCTCCGTCGGGCTTTCCGGGGACGCCGGTTCCCTCGTGGGGACAGAGGCCGACCTCTCGATCCTGCCGCTCTCGGTGACCCTGGTGGGCGCACTCCTGATCGCCCGGGGCTTCCTCCGCCCGCTCCACCACCGCGCCGTCGCCGGGGGCCGCGAACTGGCCGGCTGGGCGGGCCGCGTCGCCGCCCTGTGGATCGTCGCGCTGATCGTGCTCTCGCTGATCGCCCGGCATACCTTCACCCTCTCGGCCGACGACCTCACCGACAGCGGGGCCGGGGACCTCATCGGCGAAGACCCGAAGGTCGGATTCCGGGCGGAGATCCCCCTCACTCTGGTCTTCGGGCTGCTGTGGCTGGCCGGGGTCCTCGTGCTGGCCCTGCTCGTCTCGCGCCGGGCCCCGCTCCCGGCCCGGCTGCTGCGCTTCCAGGAAGCGGTGCGCCCGGCGGCGTTCGCCATGGTGGTGCTGCTCCTCGCGTGCGTCGCGCTCGGCGTCGTCGCCGGCCTCGTCGTGATGGTCACGCGCGGGCACCCCGCCGAGACCGTCGCGGTGCTCCTCCTCGGACTGCCCAACCTGGTCTGGCTCGCGCTCACCCTCGGCCTCGGTGCGTCCTGGGAGGGCAAGGTCGAGGGCCCCTTCGGGCTGCCCATGCCCCAGGTGCTCGACTCCGTCCTGCGCACCCCCGACCTCTCCACCCTGAACCTGAGCACCCTCGCCGAACAGGACGGCCGCGTCCGCTGGCTCGTGATCGTCGTCGCGGTGCTGATGCTCGCCGCCGCGTTCCTCATGGCGGCCCGCTCGCCCGCCCGTACGCGGCTGTGGCAGCACGCGGTCCATATGGCGGTGGCACTCACCCTGACCGTGCTGGTCATCTGTCTCACCGCCCGGATCTCCGCCCACTACGGACTGTCCCTCCTGGGCCTCGGGGACCTCGGCGGCGGACTCGGCGGTGAGGTGTCGCTGCGCCCGAAGCTGTGGACGGCGCTCGGGTTCGCGGTGCTGTGGGGCCTGGTCACCGGCTTCCTCGGTGGCCTCGCGGCCACCCGGGTACACCGGCGCGGCGAAGCCCCGGACCCGGGGCCCGACGCCTGAACCGGCCTCATCGGACCGATCGGCCGGCTTCCGGGAACACCGGGGCGGCCCAACGCGGCGGCGCGGGCGGAGCTTCGGGGGCCGCCGACCAGGAGCCGGCCGGCGCGTCCACCCGGGTCGGCGCATGCTCGCCGGGTCCGATGCCCGTCGCCGCGGCCCGCAGCGCTGCGACAAACCGCAGGCAGGTCTCGTAACGGTCCTGCGGGGACTTGGCGAGCGCCTTCGCCAGTACGCCGTCGACGGTGGCGGGGAGCCCGGGCCGCAGCCCGCTCGGCGGGGTGGGCGGGTCGTACTGGTGGGCCCACAGGAGCGCCATGTCGTCGTCCCGCTGGAAAGGCGGCGCACCGGTCAGGGTCTCCTGGACGACGCAGGCGAGGCTGTACACGTCGCACCGCCCGTCCACCGGCCGCCCGGAGATCTGTTCCGGCGCCACGTAGTCGAGGGTGCCGACGAACTGGCCCACCGTGGTGAACCCGGTCAGCGACAGGGACTTCTTCGTCAGCCCGAAGTCCGTGAGATACACGTGCTCCGGATGGTCGCTGTCCGTACCCGCCGCCACCAGGATGTTGCCGGGCTTCACGTCCCGGTGCACGAGGTCGTGGTCATGGGCCGCGTCGAGCGCGGACGCGACCTGTGCGGCGATCCGGACGGCGGCCGTGAGGTCCAGCGGCCCGCGCCGGTCGATCAGGACGCGCAGATCGGCGCCCGCGACGAAGCGCATGGCGATGTAGAGCAGCCCCTCCGTCTCGCCCGCCTCGAACACCGGCACGATGTGGGGGTGGTCGATCGCGGCCGCCACGCGCGACTCGTGCGTGAACCGCTGCCGGAAGGTGTCGTTGCGGGCCAGCTCGGGTGCGAGCAGCTTCAGCGCGACGATCCGGTCCAGCCGCAGGTCCTTGGCGCGGTAGACGACCGCCATGCCGCCGCGCCCGATCTCGGCCTCCACCAGGTAGCCCGCGATCCGCTTGCCGACGAGATCGTCCTCGCGCCCGGTGGGCAGCCCGGCGTCGTGCGACGGAGACGGCGGTGGCACCATCGGCCGTCACCGCCCGGCATCCCCCGACGTCCCGCCGCCGGACGGTTCGTCGGGCCCGGTGACGGTGATCGCCCGGGTGGGTTCGGGGGCGTCGGGGGGCGCCACGCGTGTTGGTTCCGGCCCGTCGGGCGGTGCCCCGCGGGTCGGCTCCCGCTCCTCACCGGCCACGACCCGCGTCGGTTCCGGAGCCGGGGCCCCCGCCACCCCCGCCTCCCCGGATACCGGTCCCGCCGCTCCCGGGCCCGCCTGCGCCGCGTACGTACTCAGCCGGGTCCCGTCCCAGAAGACCCACCGCTCGTGCTCGGCGTCGTACAGCCAGACCGACTCCCCGTCCACCACCATCCCCACCCGCAGCCCTCGCGTCCGCTGCCGGAAGCCCTCCCCGTCACTGCGGCCCTCGGCCAGGTCCTGCGCCGCGCGGCGGTACCGGCTCAGCGACTCCTCCACCCTGGACAGCAGTGGTCGCGGGTCCGCGGTGCGCGCGAGCGGCGCCCCGGCGGCCGGAGGCGTCTGCGGTACGGAGACGAGGAGCCGCCCGTCGACCCAGGCCGACCAGCCGTTGGAGCAGGCGACACGGGCCCAGTCCCCGCGCCGGTCCTGCAACCGCACCGGAAGCAGGGCGTCCAGCGGATCGGTGGGCCGGGCGACATCGGGCGACTCCCAGGCGGGCAGCCCGTCCGGCGGGACGACGTGCGTGGGCCGGAATTCCGGGGTCGGGGTCGCCATGGAACCGCCTCACTTCCGCATGACCGCGGGCTCGTGCCGCCTCAGCAGTTTCATGACCAGGTATCCGAAGACGAGCGAGAGGACGGCCATCATGCCCATGTTGAGCAGCCAGACCCCCGCCGAGTGCCCGAAGAGCGGATCGGAGGTCAGCTCGCCCGGCACGATCCGCGCCAGGTCGATCGTCCCGGCCATCGCCCCGAGCGCCCACCGCGACGGCACCAGCCACGACAACTGCTCCACCCCGGGCACCCCGTTCAGCTTGAGCAGCGCGCCGCAGAAGACGACCTGGACGATGGCGAGGAGGACGAGCAGGGGCATCGTCACCTCCTCCTTGCGCACCAGCGCGGAGACCAGGAGGCCGAGCATCATCGCGGTGAAGGACAACAGGGCCACGGCCAGCGTGATCTCCACGAGCGGTGGCAGGAACACCCCTTCGCCACCTGGCGCGTCGAGATCGACGCCCACCAGTCCCACCAGGGTCAGCACCACGGCCTGGAGGACGGTGACGGTCCCGAGCACCACGATCTTCGACATCAGGTACGCGGATCTGGAGAGCCCGACGGCCCGTTCCCGCTGGTAGATCACCCGTTCCTTGACCAACTCCCGTACCGCGTTGGCCGCTCCGGTCAGCACTCCGCCCACGCACAGGATCAGCAGGGCGTTCATCGCCGTCTCCTGGGTGAGCCGGCTGCCCGCCAGCGCGCGGGCCATGGCGCCCATGACGAAGGGCAGCGCGATCATGATGATCAGGAACGTCCGGTCGGCGCTCAGCGCGGAGGCGTACCGCCGTACGAGCGTGTGCAGTTGCGCACCCCAGTTACGGGTCTTCGGCGGCGGCGCGACCAGCGCTCCGGGCGCGGCCGGTGGCAGGTGGGGCTGCGCCGTGGCGTTGACGATGTACTGCCGGTGGAAGGGGGAGCCGGAGTAGGTGGCAGCCCAGTCACGGTCACGGTCGTTCTCGAAGGCCTCGAACGCCTCCGGCCATTCCGCGAAACCGAAGAAGGCGAGGGCGTCCTCCGGGGGTCCGTAGTAGGCGATGCGGCCACCGGGCGCGAGGACGAGCAGCCGGTCGCAGACCTCCAGGCTCAGCACACTGTGTGTGACGACGATGACGGTACGGCCGTCGTCGGCCAGGCCGCGCAGCATGTGCATGACCGAGCGGTCCATGCCGGGGTCGAGTCCCGAGGTCGGTTCGTCCAGGAAGAGCAGCGAGGGCTTCGTCAGCAGCTCCAGGGCCACGCTCACCCGCTTGCGCTGACCTCCGGAGAGCGAGTGGATCGGCTGGTCGGCGCGCTGTTCGAGGCCGAGTTCCTGAATCACCTCGGCGACCCGCGCCCGCCGCTCGGCCTTCACGGTGTCCTGCGGGAAGCGGAGCTCGGCGGCGTAACCGAGGGCCTTACGCACGGTCAGCTGGGAGTGCAGGATGTCGTCCTGCGGGACGAGGCCGATGCGCTGGCGCAGTTCGGCGAAGTCGCGGTAGAGGTCACGGCCGTCGTAGAGCACGGTGCCGCTGTCGGCGGGGCGCTGGCCGGTGAGCGCGTTGAGCAGTGTGGACTTCCCCGCGCCGCTGGGCCCCACCACGCCGAGCAGGCACTTCTCGCCGACGGGGAAGGAGACCCGGTCCAGCAGGGTCTTGCCGCCCTTGCCCGCCCGGCCGACCATCACCCCCAGATCCTGGACGTCCAGCGACACCTCACCGGTGTCGACGAACTCCACGAGTGTGTCGCCGACCAGGCAGAACGCCGAGTGGCCGATGCCGACGACGTCACCGGGACCGACCGGCCCGCGGGCGACCGGCTGACCGTTGAGGAAGGTCCCGTTGTGGCTGCCGAGGTCGACGATCTCGTAGGTGCCGTCGGCCGGCGCCCGCAGTTCTGCGTGGTTGCGGGAGACCACCAGGTCGTCGATGACGAGGTCGTTGCCGGGGTCACGGCCGATCCGCACGGTCTTCGCGGGCAGCGGCCGCACGGTCGTCGGCTGCCGGAACGTGCCGGTCGCCGCGGGCATCGAGACGGCCGAGGGGCGGTCGGCGGAGGGGGCGGGGGCGGCGGCGGGCGCGGGAGGTTCCCGGCCCAGCAGGACGGCGCGCGGTCCGTCGCTCGGATTGCCGAAGCGGATCTCGCTGCCCGCGCCGACGTCCGAGGCGTGAATGCGCCGACCGCCGGTGTACGTGCCGTTGGTGCTGTCCTCGTCCTCGATCGTCCAGTGACCGGCCTCGGGATGCAGGATCGCGTGGTGCCAGGAGACCCGGATGTCGTCGATGACGATGTCGCTCCCGGGATCGCGCCCGACGTGGTAGTCCCGGCTCGGACTCATCACCGTGGAGCCCAGATCGGTCTCCAGAACGAGTTCGGGCGCAGTCGGCGTCGCAGGCCGCTCTCCCATGCCCTGAATTCTACCGATACGCAACGATCGGCGCCCGCCGCCGGAGGTTCACGCTCCTGGAGGCCGTGGTCGGGCTCGCGCTCCTGGGCGCCGTGGTCGGGCTCGTGCTCCCGGATGAGGTGGTCGGGCTCGTCGTCGGTGAACGGTCCCTTGGCTCAGCGCGGCACGGTGGCGAGGATGGCCTTCCCGCCGGCCGCCGTCTCGCGGACCCGTACCTCCTGGGCCAGCCGTTGGACCATCGGCCAGCCGAATCCGCCGGTCAACCCGGTCAGGTCCGGCATCCGGTCCCGCGGGTGCGCCGGGCTGGGGTCGGTGACCCGGACCTGGACGCTCCCGCGGTCCGCGGTCAGCCACAGCGAGGTGACGGCCCCCACGTGCCGGACGGCATTGGTGACCAGCTCCGACACGAGGAGCAGGAGGTCCTGGATCGTGTGCGAGGCGGGTGCGGGGTGCAGCCGCGCGACGAAGGCGCTGACCGCCTCCCGCGCGTCGGCGGCCTTCTCCGGCCGGCAGACGAAATCGGTACGGGTCTCGCCGTCCGGTGGAAACGTCATCAGAATGCGGTCGTCCATGGCTTCCACCCCGTCGCGTGAGCTCTCCGTCCGGAGTTCGGGTACCCCCGGAACGGCATTTCATGGGAAATCGGCCGGAGAATATGTGCGCGGCGCATCGAACGGCTCAGTGCCTGCCCGGGAGCCGGTCCCGCTGGACGCGGTGCGCCAGAGCGCGGCGAACCCGGGCGGACCCGGCGACGGCTTCTCCCGCGGGAAGGCCGAGTCCCCGGCTGATCACGTCGTACGCGCTCCGCAGGCTGCCGGGCAGGTCGGCCCGATACTCCGTCAGGTCCTGTTCGACGAGCCGCCGCAGCGCGTCGACGTGTCGCGGCGTGAACGGCTTCCGGCCCCGGCCGAGGGCGTCGACCAGGCGGGTACAGCGGGCGTCGTGGTGGAGGTTCTCGGAGATCTCCTCCGCCAGGCCCCACAGGCGCCCTTCGAGCCAGGCCGTGTCGTGCTGGTCGATGGCGGTGTCCGGCGGGGGAACCGGATTGCCCGGCCGGCCCGCCACCTGCTTGGACACGGCGGGCTGACTCATGCCGGTGAGCCGGGCGATGGTCTCCCGGGTCCAGCCGAGGCCGGCGCACAGCGTGATCATTTCGCTGAGCAGCCTCCGCGTCTCCTCGCCCGCACGAATCACCTCGTTCATACCGGCGAACATCCTGGCCGCCTGTTCCTCGGTCAGGAAGTCGGACTGGTGACGCAGGCCTTCCTCGTGGGTCACAGCAGGTCCTCCCACCGACCACGACCGCCGAACCAGTGCATCGGTGCACCGGAATGGACCGCTGTCCGCAGGTGTTCGCACGGTCATGACCTTCTCCGTTGATGTGACCGTGCGCGGCTACGAGCTCGACACCCAGGGCCATCTGAACCAGGCTGTCTATCTCCAGTACGCGGAGCACGCCCGCTGGGAACTGCTGCGGGCCGCTGGGCTGCCGCAGGAGAAGCTGCTGGCCGGCGGGATCGGCCCGGTCCAGCTGGAGGTGACGGTCAAGTACCGCCGCGAGCTGCGCGGTGGTGAGCGGGTCCGTATCACCTGCCGGTTCGACTACGGCACGGGCAAGACGTTCACCCTGGAGCAGCAGATCATCAAGGAGGACGGCACGGTGGCCGCGGAGATCACCGGAGTGGCCGGTGTCCTCGACCTGACCGAACGCCGCCTCGTCCCGGACCCGCAGGGCCGCCTGGCCGCACTTGCGGGCAACCCGGACCTGCTGACCGGCTGAAGCGGGCGAGCCGCGCTCCGGAATCGGGGGCCTCGGCGAGTCCCGCAGCGGGGGCTTCCGGGGCGTCGGCCGGTCTCCGGACACTGTTTCGGTGCTGCCCGGGAGGGGCGTCGCCTACCGCTCGGGGGAGGGCCCGGCACGGTGCGGCCCAGGACACCATCGCCTTCGAGCGGGACGGCACGCGGATGGTGGGGCCGTGGAGGCCGCCCCGAGCCGGCGCGACGCGAACGAGATACGTGTCCGGTCCTTCGCCAACAGCGTGCACACCACAGGCCGCCGATGTCATGGGCCGCCTCGCCCGACGGTGAGCAACTCTCGGTCCCCGGGCGGCCCGCACCAAGGGGTGGACGCCCCCTCACGACGGGCGGGGGCGTCCGTCCCGGTCCGCCGTCCCCGAGGCGCGTCCGGTCAGACAGCGGTGCCGACGACCAGGTGGTCGCCGGGGATACCTGCCTTCCCCGGCGCGTAGTAGTCCTTGATCCCGGTGACCCACGTCTCCACCCGGATCCGGTCTCCGTCGGTCGGCTCGAAGGCGTCGAAGAGCGCGTCGATGTTCGCGGGCTCGAACCCGATGGCCGTCATCAGCGCCAGGAACAGCGGTCGCTCGATCAGGCCGTCGCCGTCCGGGTCGCCGAGTGCGGCCAGTGCCTCGGCGAACACCCCGACGGTGACGTCGAACCGCTCCGGCGACAGCACGCAGGCCGTGAACTGCTCGAAGCTGATCTCGCCGTCTCCGTTGGCGTCGAGCTCGGTGAGCAGGGTCGTCCAGTACCGGCGGAACGCCGCCCTCATCGCGTCCTTCGCCGCCTGGTCCGACGCATGCGCCTCCCGGACGACGCGGTCGGCCATGAGGTCGAAGTCGTCCGCCTCCAGCACGCCGTTGGCGTTGGCGTCGAACAGGGAGAAGACGAGCGCGACCCGCCTGGTGGCCTCAGTGCTCATGAATCCGTCACCTTTCTCCGCATGTCACGTTCTCTCCGACCGCGGCCCGGTGCCCGGTCGGCCCACCCACTGTCCGTCGGGGAGCGGCGTTCACGGCGAGAGCCGTGGTTCTTTCACCTGAAGGACGTAACTGACCTGCCTAAACGTCGAGTTGAGTCAGTCGGAGGAGCTTGGGGGCTCCGCGCGCCCCCGACCTTGGGCGATCACCCCGGCCCTGGGCCCGTGGATGCCCGCGGGCACCCTGCGCGCCGGATCGGTGACCGCCGGAACCTGGTTCCGGGCGAGTTTCTTCGGATTCCGTACCGTGGCGTCGATCTCCGGCACTCCGGTGGCCGTCGAGATCACCCCGCTGCCGCGCCTGCCGGAGCGGCTCGGCGAACCCGGCCTCGCCGCCGCGTTCGGCGTCGCCTTCCGGTGTACGACGGGGCTGACCCCGGGGACCTTCCGGCCGGACCGGCCGCGGACCGGGGTTTCCGTATAGCTGCGAGACCAGTCCGAACGAGTTGATGGGCGCGCGGTGGACGAACCCTCCGGCGGTCGGCCCGGTGCGTCCGGATCGCCCTCGCCGGCGGCGGACTCCACATGCCCGGCACCCTCGCCGAGGTGCTGGCGGAGGGGACTGTACGGGCGGCGCTCGACCTCGACTGCCGCATCATCGAGGACCCCGTGTCGAGCCGGCCCCCGAGGCTCCCGATCGGCCGCCGCCACGCCCTGGGCCGGGCCGGGGCACTCTCCGTCGGGGGGGCGACCGGCTGAGCGCCGGGGCGTGCGCCCCCCTGATCGGCTGACTGCTGCGTGTCACCGACATGTTTCGTAGAGTGACGGGGCACAGAGGGGAGGTCTGGTCCCGGTTTCCGGTCCGGCATGCCCCCATTCCTCGAAGCGGTCATTGGGAGAACGTCGGTGGAGAACACCTCGGTGCAGAACAAAGAAACCGTACGGAGCTGTCCGTTCGACTACGCGCAGCAGTTGGAGTTCGACCCCCAGCTCAGGCAACTGCTGACCGAGGAGCCGGTGTCCCGCATCCGTATGGCGTACGGAGAGGGCGAGGCATGGCTGGTCACCCGCTACGAGGACGTCCGGACGGTCACCACCGACCGGCGGTTCAGCCGCAGCGCCGTCCTCGGCCGTGACTTCCCCCGGATGACCCCGGAGCCGATCGTCCAGGCGGAGTCCATCAACCTCATGGACCCGCCCGCCAGCAGCCGGCTGCGCAGTCTGGTCGCCAAGAGTTTCACCCCCCGCCGCGTCGAGCAGATGCGCGGCGGGACCCAGCGCGTGGTGGACCGGCTGCTGGACGAGATGGAGGAGGAGGGCTCACCGGCCGACTTCGTCGCCCGGGTCTCCGCGCCGCTGCCGCTGATCACCATCTGCGAGGCGCTCGACATCCCCGAGGCCGACCGCCCCTGGCTCCGCGCCCACGCCATGACGATGATGAACGTCGGGGCCGCGGGCAAGCAGGACGCGGTACGTGCCAAGGCGGAGCTGCGCGGCTACTTCCAGGAGCTGACCGAGGACCGGCGCCGCTCCCCGGGCGAGGACCTCATCAGTACCCTGGCCACCGCCCGGGACGGCGCGGAACTGCTGGATGACGACGAGCTGGCCGTCATGGCGATGGTCCTGCTCATCACCGGCCAGGACACCACGACCTACCAGCTCGGCAACATCGCCTACACCCTGCTCACCCGCCCGGAACTCCTTCACTCCCTCCAGGCCGAACCGCAGCGGCTGCCTCGCACCCTGGAGGAGCTGCTGCGCCACATCCCCTTCCGCAAGGGCGTCGGCATCCCGCGCGTCGCCACCGAGGACGTGGAGCTCGGCGGCGTCCTCATCAGGGCCGGTGACGTGGTGCACGTGTCCTACCTGACGGCCAACCGGGACGCGGCCAAGTTCGACCGTCCCGACGAGCTGGATCCCGACCGGCCGTCCATCCCCCACATGACGTTCGGCTGGGGCGCGCACCACTGCTTGGGCGCGCCGCTGGCCACCATGGAACTGGAAGTGGCCTTCTCCACGCTGCTGACCCGCTTCCCGGCCCTGCGTCTGGACGTGCCGCCCGCCGATGTCTCGTGGAACACGACGTCCATCTGGCGTTACCCGCTCGCCCTGCCCGTCACATGGTGACGAGAGCCTTCGCTCCAGAGAACGAGGAGAACCCATGGCGACCCTGTGCCGACCGGCCATCGCTGTGCCCGAGCACGTCATCACGATGCAGCAGACCCTGGACCTGGCCCGGGAGACCCACGCCGGGCACCCGCAGCGCGACCTCGTCCTGCGGCTCATCCAGAACACCGGCGTTCAGACCCGGCACCTCGTGCAGCCCATCGAGGAGACCCTGAAACACCCCGGATTCGAGCTCCGCAACCGGGTGTACGAGGCCGAGGCCAAGACCAGGGTCCCCGGAGTCGTCCGGCAGGCCCTCGCCAACGCCGAGACCGATCCGGCCGAGATCGACCTGATCGTCTACGTCTCCTGCACGGGCTTCATGATGCCCTCGCTGACCGCGTGGATCATCAACACCATGGGCTTCGGCGCCGAGACCCGCCAACTGCCCATCGCCCAGCTCGGCTGCGCGGCGGGCGGCGCGGCGATCAACCGAGCGCACGACTTCTGCCTGGCCTACCCCGAGGCCAACGTCCTCATCGTCTCCTGCGAGTTCTGCTCGCTGTGCTACCAGCCCACCGACATCGGGGTCGGATCGCTGCTCTCCAACGGACTCTTCGGGGACGCCATCTCCGCGGCCGTCGTACGGGGACAGGGCGGCACCGGCATGCGCCTGGAGCGCAACGGCTCCCACCTGGTGCCCGACACCGAGGACTGGATCTCCTACGCGGTCCGCGACACCGGGTTCCACTTCCAGCTGGACAAGCGGGTCCCGGGCACCATGGAGATGCTCGCCCCGGTCCTCCAGGACCTGGTCGACCTGCACGGCTGGTCCGTCCCGGACATGGACTTCTTCATCGTCCACGCGGGCGGGCCGCGCATCCTGGACGACCTCTGCCACTTCCTGAAGCTGCCGCCCGAGATGTTCCGCTACAGCCGGGCCACCCTCACCGAACGCGGCAACATCGCCAGCTCCGTCGTCTTCGACGCGCTGGCACGGCTCTTCGACGACGGCGGCGCCGCCGAATCCGCGCAGGGCCTCATCGCCGGTTTCGGGCCCGGCATCACCGCCGAGGTGGCCGTGGGCAGCTGGGCGAGCGACGACCTCCGGGCGGGCGTCGAACATGACCTGGACGAGCTGGAGCTGACCGCGGGCGTTGCGCTGTCCGGCTGAACCCGCTAAGGCGACCGACGGACGAGGACGAAGGAACGGGTGCTCGCGCTTCGTGGACCCACTCGCTCCGTGAACGGATCCCCACCCCGAGGAGACTGCATGCGCCTGCCCGCCCGATGGGCCACGGCCGCCCTGCTGCTGATCGCTCCGCTGATCGGCGCGCCCGCCCCGGCCGCCGCCGACACCGGACCGGAAGGGGTCCTGGTGGAGCAGTCGACCCGGGCCGTGCCCGGTCAGTACATCGTCACCCTGGAGCCCGAACTCTCGCCGGAGACCTTCCTGCGGGAGTTCGGGCTCAGCCCGTTGTTCACGTACGGAAGTGTCCTGCACGGTTTCGCCGCCACGTTCACCGCCGCCGAACTCGAAGCGGTACGGGCCGTCCCCGGCGTCCTCGCCGTCGAGGAGAACGCCGAGGTGACCGTCCCCGCGCCCACCGTCGCGAACCTGCTGCGGGCCCCCGCGGCCGGCTGGGGCACCGACCGCATCGACCAGCGCACCCTGCCGCTGGACGACACCTTCACCACCACGGCCACCGGCAAGGGCGTGAAGGCGTACGTCGTCGACACCGGGATCGACGCCGCGCACAGCGAATTCGGCGGCCGGGTCGTGAACGGGTACGACGTTGTCGGCGACGGCCGCGGCGGAATGGACTGCAACGGACACGGCACGCATGTGGCGGGCACCGTCGGCGGCGCGACCTCCGGCGTCGCCGAGGACGCCACGCTGGTCAACGTACGCGTCCTGAACTGTGAGGGCCGGGGCACCTGGGCCGGCATCCTCGCCGGGTTCGACTGGGTCGCCAAGGACGCCGCGCGCGGCGGGACCCCCGCCGTGCTGAACGTCTCGCTCGGCGGAGAGCGCTCCACCGCGGTCGACGCGGCGGTCGAGTCCGTCGCCGACGCGGGCGTGCTGCCCGTCGTAGCCGCGGGCAACGACAACCGGGACGCCTGTGACGTCTCCCCGGCCGCCGCGGACGGCGTGTTCACGGTCGGTGCGAGCGACCGGCAGGACAAGGAGACCTTGTTCAGCAACTGGGGTTCCTGCCTCTCGCTGTACGCCCCCGGCGCCGACATCGTCTCCGCCCGCCTAGGCGGCGGCACCGTCTCGCTGAACGGCACCTCCATGGCCAGCCCGCACGTCGCGGGCGTCGCGGCCCTCTACAAGGAGGAGAACCCCTCGGCCTCTCCCGCCGCCGTCTCGCGGTGGCTGACGGACACGGCCACCCCGGACGTGCTCTCCGGTCTCGGCCAGGGCTCGCCCGGCCTGCTGCTGTACGCCGGCGGCCTCTGACGATCGGTCGGACGGCCTGGCCGGCGGATCGCCCACGGGCCGGGAAGCGGTGACCGCGCGGCGGAATCCGCTCACCGGCCCGGCCGTTCGGCTGTCGCCGGAACGGTGGACGGTCTCTCGTTTCTCTGCGACTCTCTGGATGGTGCACCGTAGAACAGGCCGCAGCGCATGCGGAAGGACGTGTTCCCCGGCCGCGGCCACAGAGCCGCGCACCGGACGCGCCCTGCGCCTCCCCGCTGGTCGTGCAAGACCCTCACCGGCGCGCACGACGGAACCACCGCGGTGGGAGCCACCACCGCACCTGTCCCGCTGGGTACCTGGACCGCGGCCAACGGCTCCTACACCGTACGGACCGTGATCGCGGACGACGCCGACGAACTCCCGGTCAAGCGCGAGAACAGCACCTCCACCCAGGCGCTCTTCGTCGGACGCGGCGCCAACATGCCGTACGGCATGTACGAGGAGGAGGACGGCACGACCGGCCGCGGCTTCCGGGCCGTCGGCCCGAACCGGACCGCGCATCGGCGTGGCGACCGGCTCCTCCGACCGTGTCCTCTCCCGCCGCGAGCTCGCGGCGGCCACCGGCAGGGAGCTGGCCGAAGCGCGTGTCGAGCGCTCGGCGTCCTTCCTGGAGGGCGGCCGGACCGCGGTCTCCCGGCTGCTGGAGCGGGGTGTCACCGGCATCGTCCGCGCCGGCGGCCCCCTGGCGCTCGGCGCCGTGCGTGCGGCCCGCAGGTGCGGTCTACGGGTGCCGTCGGACATCTCGGCCGTCGGATACGACGACTGTGCGTTCATGAACCGCACCGAGCCCCCGCTCACCACGGTCCGCCGGCCCGTCGAGGCCATGGGCCGGGCCGCCGTCGAGCTGCTCCGCGCGGGCATCCAGGGTGGATCGGCCCCTCCGGGCGAGCAGCTGTTCGAGCCGGAGCTGGTGGTGCGGGCTCCCACCGCGAAGGCGGCCCGCTGAGCGCGCGGATCGCGGCGCCGCCGCGGCTGCGGCACAGTGGGCACATGGACGACCTCAACGCACTCGCCGAGGAACACCTGACCGCGGCCCGCGCCGCCGCGCACGGCCGCAGCGCCCACCTCCTGCTCCAGCAGCCCCCTCTGCGGCAGACGGTGATCGCCCTCACCGAGGGGACGGCGCTGGACGAGCACAACGCGCCGCCCGCCGCCTCGCTCCTCGTCCTGCGCGGCAGCGTCCGCCTCACCGCCGCCTCCGGTGACGCCGAACTGCCGGCCGGGACCCTGCACCTGATCCCGCAGGAACGGCACGGGCTGCTGGCGCTCCAGGACGCCGTGGTCCTGCTCACTGCTGTCAACGACTGACAGTGATGATGTTCGTGGTGACGCCGCCGGTGGGTCTGACCCTCCGACTGACTGACGTCTCGACTGTCCTGTCTGGGATTTGTCGGCCCGCCCGGCGTCACCACGCACGCGGCCGGACGGGCGCTTGTGACTTCATAGGAGTCAGCCGTTCACCTGCGGATGACGCCTCGCGGGCGTGAAAATCGGTACGGGGGCTGTCCGCCGACGCCGATCGATGTTTGGGCTGTGAGCCCGCATAGGAGTCTGGTGAGGGAGTCGTCCGAGGGGCCGCACACTGTCGCCTTGAGCACGCCGATCAGCTTCTCCGTTCCCCTCAGGCTCTCCGGGCAGCCCCCGCCCGCGCGAGTACGACAGGGAGTGTGTGATGGAGGAGTTGAGAGAGGATCACGACGACGGAACGGTGGGCAGGGTCGCGGCGATCGACATCGCCAAAGCATCGGGGATGGTCTGCCTGCGCGTCCCGCACGACACCATCGAGGGCCGGCGCGTCCAGCAGGTCTGGAACGTCGCCTCGACCACCAATGCGATCCTGGAACTCGGAGACCGGCTCGTCTGCCAGGGCGTCGAGCGCGTGGTGATGGAGGCGACAGGCAACTACTGGCGCTCCTTCTTCTACCTGCTGGAAGCCCGCGGCCTTCAGTGCTGGCTGGTCAACGCCCGTGACGTGAAGAACGTCCCCGGCCGGCCCAAGACCGACAGGCTGGACGCGGTCTGGCTGGCGAAGCTCGCTGAACGCGGCATGGTCCGGGCCTCGTTCGTCCCGCCCGAACCCGTCCGGCAGCTGCGGGACTTCACCCGCACCCGCACCGTGTTCGTCCAGGAACGCACCCGGCACAAGCACCGAGTGGACAAGGCCCTGCAGGACGCGCAGATCAAGCTGTCCGGGGCCGTCTCGGATCTGTTCGGCCTGTCGGGGCGGGCCATGATGGACGCCATGGTCGCCGGTGAACGCAACCCGCGTGCCCTCGCCGAGCTTGCCCAGGGCAGCCTGGTCAAGAAGAAGGCGCTGCTGGTGGAAGCCCTGACCGGCCAGTTCGAGGACCACCACGCTCGGCTGCTCGGGGTGCTGCTGGCCACGGTCGATCATCTGACCACACAGGTCCACGAACTCGACCGGCTCATAGCCCGGACGCTGGAGGAGATCACCACACCGCACGACGGCACGGGCGCCGATGACGAGCCTGCCGCCCCGGTGAGTGCGCGAGTCCTGGTCGAACGTCTCGATGCCGTTCCCGGTATCGGGCCGACCACCGCGCAGACCATTGTCGCCGAGATCGGCGCGGACATGAGCCGCTTCCCCACCCCCGAGCACCTGGCCTCATGGGCGAAGCTGTGCCCCAGAACCATCCAATCCGGCGCGAAACACACCACAGGCCCGGCCGGACAGGGTAATCCCTGGCTCAAGGGCGCGCTCGGCGAGGCCGCCAACGCCGCCGCCCGCACCGACACCTTCCTCGGCGCCCGCTACCGCAGGATCGTCAAACGCCGCGGACACGCCAAAGCCCTCGTCGCCGTCGCCCGCTCGATACTCATCATCGCCTGGCACCTGATCAACGACCCGGACGCCTCCTGTCAGGAGCTTGGTGCCGACTGGCACCGGCGCCATCTCGACTCCGCCCGCAAGACCCGCGACCTCGTCCGCCAGCTCCAAGCCCTCGGCCACCAAGTCGCCCTCACTCCGACAGCAGCCTGACCGTCCGGTCACCGTCATCCGGTCCGCAGGCGGCCCGGATGCTGCCGCCTGCCCTCCCGAAGGTCGATTTTCCGTTCAGCATC
>NZ_NEUE01000227.1 GCF_002910905.1 Streptomyces sp. SM11
GCGGCTCCCGCCGGACGGCGGCCGGGTCGGGGGTCCGCGTCTCGCCGGGTGTGCTCGTCACAGTGGTCGTACGCCGCATCCGCACGCCCTGGAACTGGGCGAGGACGTCACCGGCGGGGCCCAGCAGCAGCGCGTCGGCGGTGGCGTAGGCACCGTCGTCGCTGGTGCGGCGGACGTGGACGGTGACCTCTCCCGTCAGCCCCGACAGGTCGGTGAAGAGGGCGAGCCGCTCCACGCCGATCGGCAGCATGGGATACGGGCCGTCCTCGCCCGTCAGGTCCTGCAGGGCGCAGCTGACGACCTGGAAGACGCCGTCCACCAGAAGCGGGTGGGCGTACCAGGGCATCGGTTCGGCGTCGGACCGCAGGGTGGCGCGGGCCGTTCCGCCGTCGCCGACGGACAGCGCGCGGACGGTACGGAAGTCGGGACCGTACTGGAGTCCCTCGCGCTCCCAGCCGGTGTAGAGCCGGACCGGGGCGATGTCCCGGGCGGCGGGCCCGTGGTCCGCGTCGGCGCGCGGGGGCCGCGCGTCCGCCGGGAGGAACCGTCCGGAACCGGTCGACAACTGTTTGCGACTGCCGGCCGCGACGGTGGTCAGCTCGAAGCGGGTCCGGTCGGTGCCGGGAGTCACGTCGAGGCGGACCGGCGCGGTGGCCCGGTCGGCGATCGTCAGGGGGCGGAGGAACGACACGCCGGTCAGCTCCAGGGGAGCGAACGTCCGGCGCCTCGCCACTCCAACGAGCGCCATCTCCAGCTGCACGGCGGCGGGCAGCAGCCCGGTCCCCGCAGAGCGGTGCTGGGCGATGAAGGGCTCCTGGCCCGTGAAGGTCTTTTCGTACGTCTCGGCGGGATGCGTCACTGTCCCTCGCTCCGGTGCTCGTAGTGACGGTCGAAGAGCGGGTGGCCCAGGGTGCTCGCCGCGCGTTCGCGGCGGGCCGGGGGCGCCACCAGGTCCTGCTGGTTGAAGGGGTAGGTGGGCAGGGTCGTCGTCCGATGGCCCTTGCCGGCATGCACGCCGACCCAGTCCACCGACCCTGCACCGGAGTTCGCATAGGCAGCCAGAGCGGCATGCACCTCGGCCTGATCGACACGGTCACGCCGCAACGTGGTCAACCACACCGGCTCACCCCCCTGCCACGACGCCCGCGCCAACGACGCCAACTGCGGCTGGGAACCGATCTCCCACACCACACCCGCACCCACCGAACCCACCAACGCGACAGCCTCCGAGAACCGCACCGGCTCACGAATCCCCCGCGCCCAATGCCCCGGATCCACCGCCGACTCCGCCGTGTGCCACCCACCCGTCACCGACGAAGCGAACGCCATCGAAGGAGCCGACAACACCGCCCCCGACACCGCCTCCGCGAACGGTGCAACCGCACCCTCCATCAAAGCCGAATGGAAAGCGTGGCTCACCGCCAACGGCTGCGACCGCAGACCCGACTCCTCACGGAACCACGCCACCGCACCCGCAGGACCCGAAACCGTCACCACCCCAGGCGAGTTGAACGCCGCCACTTCAACCCCAGGGAAGCGAGACAGCACCTCAAGGACCGCATCCACGTCCCCATGCACCGCCGCCATCGCACCCTCACCCGGCTGCGACTCCATCAACCGACCCCGCACCACCGCCAGACGCAGCAGATCCCCCAGACCCACCACCCCCGCAGCCCACGCAGCCGTCAACTCACCCAGACTGTGCCCCACCACCACATCCGCACGCACCCCCACCGACTCCAACCACCGCACCAACCCCACCTGCACCGCCACGATCCCCACCTGAGCGAACCGGGTGCGACCGAGGGCGCCGGAGGCGTCGGTGAACAGCAAGTCCAGCAGCGGGACTTCCAACTGTCCGACGAGCAGGTCGGCGCACTCATCGAGCGCCGCCCGGAACGCCGGCTCCGTGCGGTAGAGCCCCTGGCCCATGCCTCTGTACTGGGAGCCCTGCCCGGTGAACATGAAGGCGACCGGCGCGGAGCCCCGGCCGCCCTTGCGGGCGACGGCCGAGGCGCCGGAAGCGATGTCCCGCAGCGCGACCGCAAGCTCCCCCGCGTCACCCCCCGAGACGACCGCGCCGAACCTGCCCTCCGCCCGGCCGGTGTTGGCCGTGAAAGCGAAGTCGCCCAGCCGGTCGGCGTCCACGGCAGCCAGCCCGTCAGCGTAGGACCCGGCCAGTGTCCGTACGGCCGTCTCGTCCGCGCCGGTGACGCGCACCACGAGCGACTCCGGGACGGGTACACCCCGGACCACGGCGGTGGGTGCTTCCTCCAGGATCACATGCGCGTTGACCCCGCCCATCCCGAACGCACTCACCGCACCACGCCGCAGACCGTCCTCAGGACGCGGCCACTCCATGACCCGGTCCGCCAAGAAGAACGGCGTGCCCTCGAAACGAATATGGTCATTGGGCCGCACCACATGCAGCGACGGCGGAACCACACCCCGCTCCATCGACAACAACACCTTCACCAAACCCGCCAGACCCGCCGCCGGCTCCAGATGACCCACATTCCCCTTCAACGAACCAATCGCACAGAACTGCGAACGATCCGTCAGCGCACGCCACGCACGCGTCAACCCCTCGACCTCAATCGGGTCACCCAGACTCGTCCCCGTACCATGCGCCTCCACCATGCCAACCGACTCCACCGGCACCCCCGCATCCGCGAGCGCGGCCGAGATCACCGACTGCTGCGCCGCACTGCTCGGCACCGTCAACCCACTCGTACGGCCACCGTGGTTCACCGCCGTGCCCTTGACGACACCACGCACCCGGTCACCGTCACGCAG